>JBGVFN010000107.1:0-15517 GCA_045121095.1 Lachnospiraceae bacterium
GAAACATTGTCCGTTGTTTTAATATTTACAAGACGGGTTGTTCCATTCTGAATGACCAGTACGGCACTGGGTGTAATTTTACCGTTCATACCGCCGGCATTACCTGTTTTCTGGTTTTTGCCGCCGGCAGCTGCACCGGACGCACATCCAAAGGAAATGTCCACCAAAGGCAGAATAATCGCATCCCCAAGGTACAGCGGTTCCCCTACAACTGTTTTGGTAGAAAGAAAGTTTTCCATCCCTTTGATCAATGATTCCATTGATGCTGAAATCTGATTTTTTTCGTCCATATCCAAATACCTCCTGTATTATCTATCTGATTTAAGCCAGATTCTGTTTGATATCCTTGTATAAAGCACGGCATTCTTTATTGAGAAGGATCCGCAGTCCCATTCCCAGAATCTTTATAATCAGATACCCGGGGACAATCCGTCCTTTTATCGTAAATTCCGCTTCCAGCACTTCTTCTTCAAAATCGGAAACCAGCTGGATATGTTCTCCATAAAAAGCATATAAAACTGCTGCCACTTCCATAATCTTACCGGTAAGTGCCGGATCATCCATCCCAATTCTGCCTTTTAAAAACAATACAGACGGACGCAGATGACCGAAGATTTTGCAGATACTTTTCCATAATTTTCTGATCAGCCTTTTTACAGACTCCTGCTCCAAAAAAGCAGCAAATCGATGAAGCCTCTGCTCTTTTTCCAGCTCTTCATCCAGAAGCAGATCCCAATCCGAAAAAACCTCTTCCTTTTCTTCCGGATCGATCTTTGTTTTCTCAGGCGTTACAGCCTCAGATTTTGTTTGTTTAACAGGTTCTGCAGGTTTCTCCTCAGCCATGACCTCTGTCTTCCGGGAATTTTGTTCGGAATTTTGCTCGGATAACGATTTTTGTTCCGCATCCTGTTTCTGCCCGGATGACTGCTTTTGCCGGGAACCCTGCTGTTTTTCAGAAGACAGTTTCTGCCCGGAATCCTGTTTTTTCCTGGATACTTTCGGCTGGTTCTTCTTTTTTTCTTCCCCCAGAACCCGTCCAAAAAGGGAAATTTTTACAGCAGGATTTCCTTCCTGGAATTCCAGAGAAATCCCTAAAATATGATAAAGCCAACGGATTTTCCCCCGCAGCGTGAACTGTTGATTCCATTCACCGGATATATCATACGTAATGGGAGCTGCCAGTACAGCTACCACCACAAACAGGATCGTTCCCAGCAGAATCAGCAGAAAAATACCGATTATTTTCAACACCGTTAAAATAATATGAAGCATACCGTCCCCTTAATTGGAAAAATACTCTCTGATATTCAGAGTACCCGTTTCTCTGTATATATAATCCACCATCTTTTCCACCAGTTCCAGAGCCTCCTGTTTTCCCAGAGCAATTCCGAGAATATACAGGTCATCTGCAGCATAGGCCGGATTTACCAGCATTCCGGAGGGAATGATGTCCAGTGATTCAGAAGGATTGGATGCCAATGTAATGATCCAGGTATCTGCCAGACGTTTTCTTTGTTTGATAGAGGATATAATTTTCCGCTTCTTTTTTGCAGCCTGGGGGCCAACCCATAATGCATCATACCATTTCATAAAAGGCCTCCTCTTTGATCTCAGGCCAGAGGTGCAAATGGACTGGAACTGAGCAGTTTTCTGGTTTTATCCAGCAATGCAAAGTTTTTGGTCAATTCCTTTTTCTCAATTTCCTCTGCAAATCCATCCCGAATATCCTGAAATGCCAGCTGATAACGGTATAACGGATGATAATACCGTTCCTGCAGACCTTCCATGGCTACCAGACAATCCATAGCCTGTTCTTCCAGATTTTTCATTTCTTCTGCAGCCATCCCCTCCATGATCATGGTCAGCAGCTTTTTACAGGGAGTAATGTCTTTTTCTGCTTTTCCAGCCAGTTTTCCCATGAGGAAGGATGCATACATGGGATTCAGGATTTCCAGAAGGGAAGCATAATCTTCCAGCAGTTCTGAATCCTGCTCCGCTTTCTGTGCTTCCTGAATGATCTGATTGCGCACTGCTTCCAGCGCACCGCAGATCATATCAAATTCCATACCTCTGGAACGTGAAAATACTGCCTGATTCATCAGATTACAGCAGATTTCTTTAAAATAGTTACTTATCGCTTCAGGCACTTCACATTCTTCATCGCAGATCCGGTCATACATGCCGTAAGCATTCATGGCGGTTAATACAACACCGGAATGATACGTCAGAACCGCCATATCCGCTGCATAGCTTTTCAGTGAAGTAGCTACGCATTTATTCTGTTCCAGATTGTTAATTGCCTCTTTATTCAGTTTCATCAGGAAATTTCTCCTTTTGCTGTTCTTTTACTGTTTTAATACATCTTTATTTTTTACCAGATAGTCAATCAGAGAAACTACGGTTAAAATCAGTGCTGCATAAATAAAGATCTGTTCCAGAATGTCAAATAAGCTGCCGGGAATCTGTGCAATCAGAAGAACGATCATGATCATCTGGAAAGTTGTCTTGAATTTGCCCCAGTAACTTGCCGCAATTACTACACCATTGTCAGAAGCCACCAGACGGAAACCACTGATAATAAATTCACGGCTGATAATAATGATGACCATCCATGCAGGCAGAAGGCCCATTTCTACGAAACAGATCAGGGCAGAACAAACCAGCAGTTTATCAGCCAGAGGGTCCATAAATTTACCAAAATTTGTTACCAGATTGTATTTTCTTGCAATCTTACCATCGGCCAGATCTGTCAGGCTGGCAATAATGAAAATAACCAGTGCAATATACTTGGAAGCGTCTCCAGCTACCGGTACCAGCAGGAAAAATACAAAAAAGGGAATCAGTAATACTCGTAAAATTGTTAATTTATTAGGAAGATTCATTGTCATATTAATTCTCCAATCAAATCGTACTCCAAAGCTCCGGTTACGCGTACACGGGCAAAATCACCGCTCATCAATACTTCCGGAGTCTGTATGAATAAGTAACCATCCACACCAGGTGCATCCATATAAGTTCTGGAAACGTATGCATGTTCATCCGCCACTTTTCCTTCCACCATAACGATCAGTTCTCTGCCCACCATGGCTTCTGATTTTTCAAATGCAATTTCCTGCTGCAGTTCCATCAGTTCATCTCTGCGATTCTGTTTCACTTCGTCCTCAATCTGATCCGGCATGGCAGCCGCAGGGGTATTTTCCTCCTGAGAATACGTAAATACGCCCAGACGGTCAAATTCCATCTCATCAATAAATGCCATATTGATTTCATGATCTTCCTGAGTTTCTCCCGGGAAACCGGTAATTAATGTGGTCCGCAGGGCACAATCAGGCATCGCTTTTCGAATTGCAGCAATCTTTTCTTTTAAAGAAGCCTGATCGGTCCGTCTGCCCATCCGTTTCAGGATGCGGTCACTGCCGTGCTGAATGGGAATATCCAGATAATGGCAGATTTTGGGTTCAGAAGCCATTACCTGAAGCAATTCTTCGGTAATTTCTTCCGGATAGCAATATAAAAGACGAATCCAGCGGATTCCCTCTACTTTCGCCAGCTGGCGAAGCAGTTCGGGCAGCCGTTTTTCTCCGTAAAGATCCATTCCGTAAAGGGTGGTTTCCTGAGCAACCAGAATCAGCTCCTTTACACCCTGGGCAGCCAGTTTCTCTGCCTGAACGGTCAGTTCTTCCATGGGAATGCTGCGATAACGCCCTCTGACAGAAGGAATGACGCAATAAGTACAGTGCTTATCACAGCCTTCTGCAATTTTCAGATAAGCGTAATGCCCTCCTGTGGTCAAAATCCGGTCGGTACAGTGAACCGGCTGGTCCTCCTGGGAAATCATTTTCTGATGAACCTTTCCTTCCAGAAGAGAATTCACCAGCTCCACTGCTTTATCGCAGTCATTGATTCCAATAATGCCATCCAGTTCCGGAATCAGCTCCATAATCTCGTCCTGATACCGCTGCGCCAGGCAGCCGGAAGCAGCCAGAACCTTGCATTTACCCTGTTCTTTGCAGGCAGCCAGGTCCAGAATGGTCTGAATACTTTCTTCTTTTGCGTCATTAATGAAACAACAGGTGTTAACAAAAATGACATCCGCTTCCATTTCATTTTCTGTATACTCAAATCCGGCTTTCAGAAAATAACCCAGCATGCCTTCCGCATCCACAAGATTCTTATCACATCCAAGAGATGCAAAAAATATCTTCATAGAGGTCTGCTCCTTAAACATCCTTGATTTCGTCTTCTGCAATATCTTCTTCACCGATAATGTGGACTTTACCTTCAAAAAGTTCTTCCACAGCGGTAGACAGCGGCTTATCAACTGCAGCACCATCTGTTAAAGCTTCGTCACCTGAAATCAGCTGACGTGCGCGTTTTGCAGCTGCAATTACAATGGAATATCTGCTGTTAACGATGGGTTCTTCACCTGCTTCTACAGAATCATTTACTTTTTCAATCAATTCATTGTATGAGGGATGTAACATATCTTTCTCTCCTTTTCTGAAACAAAATTGAATTTATCCAGCAGACACTCGCAATTTTATTTAAAATACCCGAAAGGGCACACGGCCATGCTCTGCTGAATCGTTACATATTTTAGTTAAAATTTATATAGACAGTCTGTTTTTTAAGTCAGACTGAATATTCTGGATAATGGCATAATCTTCTTTTGTAGGTTCAAAACCGGATTCGGACTGAATCACTTCGTGAAGATGTTCGATGGACTCTTCCAGTACCCCATTGATTACAATATAATCGTAATTTTCTACTCCATTGGCTTCTTCCACGGCTCTGGTCAGTCTCTTGCGAATGACTTCTTCTGTCTCGGTACCACGACCGGTCAGACGATCCACCAGAGTCTGTGCATCATCAGTTGTAATAAATACCAGTCTTGCCTCCGGATATTTTTCGCGGATGATCAGCGCACCCTGCAATTCAATTTCCAGAATCACATTGCGTCCTGCTGCCAGATTTTCCTCCACAAAGGGTCTGGGGGTGCCGTAGGAATTATCCGTATAACGGGCATATTCAATAAAATAATCTTCCGTAATCAAACGGTCAAATTCTTCCTGTGTTTTAAAATGATAGCTGATACCATCCACTTCTCCTACTCTGGGTGCGCGGGTGGTAACTGATACGGATAAGGCATACTGATCCGGATAAGCAGCCAAAATCCCCTTCATCATGGTTCCCTTACCTACACCGGAAAAACCGGAAACTACGATCAATTTGCCTCTTTTTACTTCATTTTGTAAACTGTTTTCACTGCACATATGTTTTTTCCGCCTCCGCTTCATTAAACCGGCTTGCCAGCGTCTCAGGCAGCAGGGCAGAAAGCACGATAAAACCATTTTCCATGATTAAAATCCCCTGGGTTTTTCGTCCCTGTGTGGCATCAATGACCATACCTTCCTCCCTGGCATTCTGAACCATACGCCGCACCGGCGAAGAATCCGCATTGATGACCGAAATAATCTTGGAAGCATTCACCATATTGCCATACCCTACATTAATCAGTCTGTTCACCTGTCAACCTGCCTTTCCGATTTGATATATTTTATGTTTTGTCTCCATTATATCCTGTTTCCATCAGGTTCAGACAAAACAGCAGTTTACGTATTATTCTATGTTCTGAATCTGTTCTCTTACTTTTTCAATCTCTGTTTTCAATTCAATGGCGATACCGGAAGTTTCCAGATCGTTACACTTGGAAAGGGTGGTATTGGCCTCCCGGTTCATCTCCTGGGCAACAAAATCCAGTTTTCGTCCCACAGCGCCGCCTTTCAGAAGAAAATCCTTCATACTGCGGATATGAGCAGATAAACGTACCGTTTCTTCATCTACACAAATCTTATCGGAGAAAATGGTGACTTCCGTTAAAATGCGGCTCTCATCGATGGAACTGTCTGCCAGCATCTCCTTTACTTTATCCGTCAGCTTCTGTCTGTATTCCTGCACAACCCTGGGAGAACGTTCCTCCACCTGCTGAACCAGTGCCAGCATATGATCCAGCTTCTTGCAAAGGTCGATCTTCAGCTGCTCACCCTCTTTTTCACGTGCTGTCACAAAGCTTTCACAGGCACTGCGAAGGGCTGTTGTCAGCAGTTCTTCCATCTGTTCATCATCCTCAGCCACCTGTTCCATGGTGATAACCTCCGGCAGCCGGGCCAGCATGGAAACACTGGTATCCTGAATCAGGTCAAACTCCTGCTGCATCTGCCGGCAGATATTCATATATTCCTGCGCCAGTGCCTGATTATATTTCAAGCGGACACTGCTGCCAGCAAACTCTTCGTAACTGATAAATACATCTACTTTACCGCGCTGTATATATTCTTTCAGGATATTCCGTACCACAGCCTCATAGGCATTTAACTTCTTGGGCATCTTGATTCCAAGATCCAGATAACGGTGGTTTACAGACTTCATCTCCACCAGGATCTTCATCTTGTCATCTGCCGCCTCGCCACGGCCAAATCCTGTCATACTTTTTAACATTATCCTAGCCTCCATTAACGTACACACTTGCTGCATCCACATTACATCTAGATACTGTGAAAAACAGTGAATCAGTCCATCGGTCGGGGTATGCGCCGACTTCATGGTTAGACATCATATTATTATAAAATACTTTATAAAGCAAGTCAAATAAATTTTTTGTGATTCAGCCGGTTATGTTGTTTCTAAAAATATAGCTAAAAATACGTTGATTTTTTTGTACAGAAATAGCGGCTGAATTTTGGGGGAGAACGACGGGATATCTCTTTCTTGAATTTGATCTTGATGTTTGATATACTGAAACAGTTCAGCCCCTGCTGAACTGTTACGATTTTTATTGAAATGGGAGGGATTGTTTATGGCTTTTGATGGTGTTACGGTGGCGGGTTTGGTTTGTGAGATGCGAAACCGTATCTTGAATGGCCGGATTTCCAAGATTGCGCAGCCGGAGGATGATGAGTTGCTTCTGACGATTAAGTATCAGAAGGATTCTTATAAGCTTCTGATGTCTGCGAATGCCAGTCTTCCTTTATTATATTTTACTGATAAAAATAAGACCAGTCCTGCTGTGGCTCCTAATTTTTGTATGCTATTACGAAAGCATATTGGGAATGGACGGATTACGGATATTTCACAGCCGGGTTTGGAGCGTATTATTGATTTTACCATTGAGCATCTAAATGAAATGGGTGATTTGTGCACAAAGCATCTGATCATTGAGCTGATGGGTAAGCATAGTAATATTATTTTCTGTAATGATGAGAATCAGATTATTGATAGTATTAAACATGTTTCGGCGCTGGTGAGTTCGGTGCGTGAGGTGCTTCCTGGCAGACCTTATTTTATTCCGGAGACGATGCATAAAAAGGATCCGCTGACGCTGACGGTGGAGGAGTTTTCGGATTCCATGAAGACACATCCTTATCCTTTATATAAGGCTTTGTATACCAGTTTTACGGGACTGAGTCCTGTGATGGGAACGGAGATTTGTTTCCGTGCGGGGATTGATCCGGAGGTAGATGCTGGTTCTTTGTCGGAGCTGGAACAGCTGCATTTGTATAAGACTATGGGCTATCTGATGGAGGATATTCAGAACGGACAGTTCCAGCCTCAGGTTGTTTATCAGGACAATATGCCCGTTGAGTTTTCTGCCATTCCTCTGGAATGTTACGGCAACAGCAAAGTACAGGATTTTGCTTCTGTCAGCGAGGTTCTGGAGTATTTTTATGCAGCCCGCAGCCAGGCCAGCCGGATTCATCAGAAATCAGCAGATCTGCGCCGGATTGTTCAGACAAACCTGGAACGAAGTCTGAAAAAGTACGACCTTCAGAAAAAACAGCTGAAGGATACACAGAAACGGGATCGTTATAAGCTTTACGGTGAATTGATCCATACTTATGGTTATTCTGTGGAAGAAGGCAGTGATAAAATGCAGGCCTGGAATTATTATGATAATAATAAAGAGATTACAATTCCGCTGGATCCGGATCTGACTCCTGCTGAGAATGCCAAACGTTATTTTGAAAAATATAATAAGCAAAAGCGGACTTTTGAGGCGCTGACCCGTTTTATTGAAGAAACAGAGGCGGAAATTGAATATCTGCGCTCGGTCAGCAACGCACTGGATATTTCTGTGGAGGAAAATGACCTGACACAGATCAAGGAGGAGCTGCGGGAGTCCGGTTATATTAAAAAACGTGGCCCGAAGGAAAAGAAAGCCCGATTTACCAGCAAACCTTTCCATTATGTGACTGAAGATGGATTCCATCTGTATGCCGGAAGAAATAATTATCAAAATGAAGAGCTGACCTTCCATTTTGCTACGGGAAATGACTGGTGGTTCCATTCTAAAAAAGCGCCGGGTTCTCATATTATTCTGAAAAATGACGGACGGGAAATTCCGGATCATGTGTTCGAACTGGCTGGACAACTGGCTGCCTATTATTCGTCTGCCCGCTCTGCAGAAAAGGTGGAAATCGATTACGTTCAGAAAAAACAGGTAAAAAAAGTGGCGGGAGCCAAGCCGGGATTTGTTATTTATCATACCAATTATTCGCTGATGGCCGAACCTGCATTGAAGGAATTGACTGAAATAAATGACTGAAATGAATAACATAACAGAATAACAAGAATAAAAAAGCGATACCTCCACGGCAAGTGTAAGCACACTTGCCAGTGGAATGGTATCGCCTTTTTATTAATTCTTAAAGCTGTGGATCGGTGCAGGAATTCTTCCCTTACGATTGATAAATTCGCTGCAGTCACAGGTATTGACCGGCTGTACCGGTGCGGAACCCAGCAGACCGCCGAATTCTACGGTATCACCAATCTGACAGCCAATGGCAGGGATAATACGTACTGCTGTGGTTTTCTGGTTGATCATACCAATAGCTGCTTCGTCTGCGATAATACCGGAAATGGTGGATGCCGGTGTGTCACCGGGTACCGCGATCATATCCAGACCAACGGAGCAGACACATGTCATCGCTTCCAGTTTTTCCAGAGTCAGTTTTCCTGCTCTTACCGCATCGATCATGCCCTGATCTTCGCTGACGGGGATAAACGCACCGCTTAAGCCGCCTACATAAGAGCTGGCCATAACGCCGCCTTTTTTCACCTGGTCATTTAACAGAGCCAGTGCTGCGGTGGTACCGGGAGCACCTACGGATTCCAGACCCATCTCTTCCAGAATTTCGGCTACAGAGTCACCAACTGCCGGTGTGGGAGCCAGAGAAAGATCCACAATACCAAAAGGTACACCAAGGCGTTTGGATGCTTCCTGAGCTACCAGCTGACCCATACGTGTTACCTTAAATGCAGTCTTTTTAATGGTTTCACACAGGACTTCAAAGCTTTCTCCGTGAACGGATTCCAGAGCATGTTTTACAACACCAGGGCCGCTGACACCTACATTGATGATCACATCACCTTCTGTTACACCATGGAAAGCACCTGCCATAAAGGGATTATCATCGGGTGCATTACAGAATACAACCAGCTTTGCACAGCCCAGAGAGCCATTTTCTTTGGTGCGTTCTGCAGTTTCTACTACGATCTCACCCATCAGCTTTACAGCATCCATATCCAGACCTGTTTTAGTAGAACCAATATTTACAGAGCTGCAGACACGTTCTGTTACAGCCAGTGCTTCCGGAATGGAACGCATCAGATTTTCTTCTGCCGGTGTCATACCTTTGGAAACCAGCGCAGAATATCCGCCCAGGAAATTAACACCCATCGCTTTTGCAGCACGGTCCAGTGTTTTTGCAATGGTTACAAAATCTTCGGGTGTTTTGCAGGCTGCTGCACCTACCAGACCGATGGGAGTAACAGAAATTCGTTTATTTACAATGGGAATTCCGTACTCCAGCTCAATTTCCTTTCCTACTGATACCAGATTTTTGGCGTAGGTTGTAATTTTATTATAAATTTTTTCATTCAGACGATCCAGATCGGAATCAATGCAGTCCAGCAGGCTGATACCCATGGTGATTGTACGAACATCCAGCTTTTCACGACGGATCATCTCATTGGTTTCATGTACTTCAAAAATATTAATCATGAGAAAACGGCTCCTTAAATTCTATGCATCTTTGTGAAAATTTCTTCTTTCTGACAGGTGATCGTCACGCCCAGCCCTTCACCGATTACATCCAGTTCTTTTACCATTTCTGCAAAAGGTTTTTCTGTCTTTGAAGTATCTACGATCATCATCATGTTGAAATATCCCTGAATAATGGTCTGGGAAATATCTTCAATATTAATGTTGTTGTCTGAAAGATACGTACATACTTTTGCAATAATACCAACAGTATCCTTTCCTAATACGGTAACAATTGTTTTACCCATGTTTCGTTTCCTCCCTATGCTGCCAGGATCTTTTGCTGCAGAGCACAGCTTCCTTGACAGTTTTTTCTATAATACAGGTAACTATACCGTTACCTAGAATACCAGAAAATCCATTTTCTGTAAACCTATATGTAAATAATATCCGATACCCGGTCCCGCCCTGCCGGCTCGATGGAAAAATCATCGGCGTGCCAGGGAGAGCTGCTTAACTCGATTTCTGACCGGACAGTTTCCAGTGCCAGAGCCGCCATATTATTTTCTTTGGAAATATGGCCCAGAAGCACTTTTTTCATCTTTTCGTGAAGCAGTTCGTTTAAAAACTGCCCGCTGGCCTCATTGGAAAGATGTCCATGATTGCCTGCTATACGACGTTTTAAATAATAAGGATACGGTCCTACTTCCAGCATCCGCAGATCGTGATTGGCCTCCAGAAGCAGTGCATCCAATCCCTGCAAATGCTCCACCAGCTGATAATCATAATACCCTAAATCGGTTACAACTGCTGCAGAGGATTTTTCACAGTCCATGCGATAAGCCAGCGGTCTTGCCGCATCATGGGATATGGGAAGGGATTCCACCTGAATATCCCCGATTTCAAAGGTTTCACCAGCTTCTACGGAATGAAAGCAGCCTTCCGGCAGTTTTCCGATATTTTTATAGCGATAAATCTGCTGAATGGTTTCTTCGGCTGTATATACGGGTGTTTTATATTTGCGCAGGAAAACACCCAGACCACCGATATGATCTGCATGCTCATGGGTTACCAGAACTGCGGTAATATCAGCTCCTGTCAGTCCCAGCTCGCTGAGTCCTTCATTTACCTTTTTGCAGGAAATCCCCGCATCAATCAAAAGGTGGGTATTTTCCGAACCAACATAAATGCAGTTTCCGCTGCTGCCGCTGGCAATACTCATCATTTTCATGCTCATGTTCCGGTCTCCTAATTCTGATCGTACCGATTTTCAGCGGTATCTTCCGGCTTCATAACTTCTGCTATGAATTCCCGCACCTGACGTCTGGTATATTCCCGGCTGGAGCCGTTATCAATAAGACGGTCGCTGTTGCGTCTGAATTCGGAATGACTCATCTGATTATGAATGATGCTGTAGGATTTTACCTCTGAATATCCTCTCTGCTCATACAAACGTTTCACTCTTTCCTGTGTGGAAACATATACATACCAGATTTCATCACAGAGAGATTTAAACCCTGCTTCTATTAAAAGGGCAGATTCCACCACGATCAGGTGATTGCTGCTGCTTTCAATCTGCTGCTTTACGGCTTCCTTTACCGCCGGATGAACAATTCCATTTACAGTAACGGCAATTTCTTTATCGCCAAACAGACGATTGCTTAATTTTACCTTATCAAAGGTTCCATCCTCTGCCAGAACCTCTTTTCCCAGTGCATCCACCAGCTGCGCATAACATGCGGTTCCCGGTTTCATCAGTTCATGGGCCACCTGGTCTGTCAGAATAATTTCTGCCTTATAGTCTTCACTTAAAATATTTAAAACCGTGGATTTGCCGGCACCAACACCACCTGTTATTCCAATTACTTTCTTCATGATCTGTTTCTCCATTTTATTTTGGTAACTATTCAGCAGAGCATGATTTTAGATAAAATTACTGTGTCAAGCTTGCTTGTAAACAGTAATTTTGATCGAAAATCGTATTCGGCGTTTAACCGAATGAATAATCGCGTGCCCTTTAGGGTATTCCGCAGGAAATTATGAATGTCTGCTGAATTTATTCAAGACAGTTCAGTCTCTGCTGAACTGTTACTTATTTTGTATCGTACCAGCTTTTACCGGTATGCATATCGATTTCCAATGCCACCGCAAGGTTGGCTGCATTGGTCATTTCTTCCCTTAAGATCGCTTTTACCTGTTCAGTTTCTTCCACAGCAGCCTCCACCAGCAGTTCATCGTGGATCTGCAGCAGCAGACGGGATTTCTTCAGTTCTTTTTTGATCCTCTGATCTACGCGGACCATGGCAATCTTAATAATATCTGCAGCTGTACCCTGAATAGGCGCATTCATGGCGATTCGCTCACCAAACTGACGCTGCATAAAATTGCCGGATTTCAGCTCCGGAACAGGACGGATCCGTCCAAACATGGTTCTGGTCACACCCTGTTCTTTGGCATCCTTTACCAGCCCCTCCAAAAACTGCTGAATGGAAGGATAGGTCTTAAAATACTGTTCCATATATTCCTGAGCTTCCTTGCGGGTAATACTCAAATCCTCACTTAAACCAAATGCGCTGATTCCGTATACAATACCAAAGTTTACAGCCTTTGCATTGCGGCGCAACTGAGGCGTTACCTCATCCAGCGGCACATGAAATACCTGAGAAGCGGTAATGGCATGAATATCCTCTGCCTGATTGTAAGCATCGATCAAACGCTGATCCCCCGACATATGGGCCAGCACACGCAATTCAATCTGAGAATAATCCGCATCCACAAAGGCATAGCCCTCTGCAGGAATAAAAATCTTTCGGATCTCCCGTCCCAATTCCATACGAATGGGAATATTCTGCAGATTGGGATCTGTGGAGCTGATTCGTCCTGTGGCAGTAATGGTCTGATGGAAATTTCCATGAATCCGTCCATCTTCCTTGATATAAACTGCCAGTCCATCTGCGTAGGTGGATTTTAACTTGGCAATCTGGCGATATTCCAGAACTTTATCCACAATGGGATAATCCGGACGCAGCTTCTCCAGCACTTCCGCTGCAGTAGAATAACCGGTTTTTGTCTTTTTGGCTGCGGGAAGCTTCATTTTTTCAAATAAAATCACACCCAGCTGCTTGGGAGAATTGATGTTAAATTTCTCACCGGCCAATTCATAGATTTCCTGTTCCAGCTGTACAACCATGACAGCCAGTTTATCACCGTATTCTTTTAAAGCTTTGCGGTCTGCACGAATTCCAAAATACTGCATGGAATACAGGGTAAATATCAAAGGAAGCTCCACCGTACGGTATAATTCCTCCATACCGCTGTTTTTCAGTTTCTCCTCCAGCACCGGCCATGCTTCCAGTACGGACTGGCAGCAAAGCTGAGTCATTTGCTTTAATTCCTCCGGACTTCCCATCCGCGCTGCCTGAATGGACACTTTTCCCAGAATATCTTTACGGGAAGCCACCATGCGATCCAGATAATCTCTTGCCAGATCGTCATAATCATAAGTATCTTTCAAAGGATTCAGCAAATATGCCATAATTCCTGTATCTTCGTATTCTTCCTCTTTTACCGTACCATAACGATACAAAGCCGCCAGCTGGCGTTTCAGGTTTACCGTAATCTTTTTGCAGGGACTTTCTGTTAAAATCCTAATCATGGATTCCAGCATATCCGGTTTCTCTGCCAGATAAATCAGATCACCAGCCAATACACCACCGTATAAAACAGCATCTGCCTCACATACATCCACTGCATCATGCCACAAAATAAAAGAAATCTCCTGACAGGAAGAAAGGCTCTGTTTGAATGACTCCAGCTGTTCTTCCTTTTCCAGAAACACTTCTTTTACATGCTGTTCATTGACTTCCTGCGCCAAAATATCTTCTGTAGAAAAACGACTCAGCATGGATTTAAATTCCAGCCTTTTAATCCAGTCATAAGCCTCCGGTGTAAAGAGATTGCCCAGTTTTGCCTGTTCCAGCGAATAATCCAGTTCACAATCGGTTTTAATAGTTGCCAGCACTTTACTCAGTTCCGCCAGTTCAAAATGGGCCATCAACGAATTCCGGGCTCTGGTGGGCGTTACTTCTTCCAGATGTTCTTTTATATTTTCGATGGAATGATATTTCTGAATCAGAGCAGAAGCGGTCTTTTCCCCAATGCCAGGAACACCGGGAATATTGTCCGATGCATCTCCCATCAATGCCTTCATATCAATAAATTCCACAGGAGTGACCTGATATAAATCCATCACATCCTGTGTCCGATAATTTTCAATCTCTGTTTTGCCTTTTTTTGTCTTGGGAATCCGCACGCAGATCTGTTCAGAAGCAATCTGCAGCAGATCCCGGTCACCGGAAACCAGAGAAACTTCCATACCCTGCGCTTCACAGTTTTTCGCAATGGTTCCCAGAATATCATCTGCTTCCAGCCCCGGTTTTTCCATGGTACAAATGCCCATGGCATGCAGCACATCTTTTAATACAGGAACCTGTTCATGAAGTTCTTCCGGCATTCCTTTTCGGGTTCCTTTATAGGCATCGTACATCTCATGACGGAAAGTCGGTGCTTTCACATCAAATGCCACGGTCAGATAATCCGGCTGTTCCTCTTCCAGAATCTTGAACATAATATTCAGAAAGCCATAAATTCCATTGGTATGCAGTCCCTGAGAATTGGTCAGCTCCGGCACACCTTAAAAGGCACGGTTAATGATACTGTGCCCATCAATTAAAACAATCTTACTGCTCATGCTTCACCTCTTGCTGTTTCAGAAAATCTTAAAAATCCAGAATCCGGTCTGTATCCAGTATAAAATCTGAAGTCCCATCACTGCTGTCAAAGCCCAGCCTGCAGCTGTAAAAAATGCAGCCTTGATCTGACGGTACTGGTTATAGCGCGCCACCTTTGCCTGGGCATTCTCCAGAACTGTTTTTAATCCTTCATCGGAATCCATATATATAAACTCAGTATTATCGTCCAGCGCATTTAACGCCATCTGAAGTGTCAGGCAAACCTTCAGTTCCTCTTTGCAGGCTGCACAATTTTCCACGTGCCATATAAATTCTTCCTGCCTGGAAACCGGGTATGTCCCCTCCAGGAAATCGGTCATGACCTTACAGGCCTCTCTGCATTCCATGCCGCCACTGCCTCCTGTTTCCTGCTTTTACACGATCCGGTCAGCAAATATCCAACGAATATCCTGCAAATTTCCATACTCTTTTGCTGAATATGCAAAAAAACATTCGATTATGCTCTGCTGAACGGATACAAATACTTCATAATCGAAAATATCATACCTCATTGACTCAATTAATGCAAGCAGAAACCATTCTGCTTCTCAGCTCTGTAAAGTAAATTCCTGTCTACTGCTGTTTCATTGACGATGTTACAAGTCTTATCTGTACATCCTTTCAAAATCCACAACGATTGCGATTGGATAAGTACTTATTCACAGTTACAGACCGCATTTTCTCCTCT
>JBGVFN010000108.1:0-24285 GCA_045121095.1 Lachnospiraceae bacterium
AATGTAATCTTCGGCGGCAGACTGGGACAGTATAAGTATTATGATATGGACAAGGTTGTTGCAGCTGCTCTTGAATGTGTACAGGAAGAATTTGAATAAACGTTCAACAGCGTATTCGTAGAAAACAGTTGCAGAAAGTTAAAAGCAGGATTCTATATGTTATATCAGATTCAGGATGGAACGGTTTCGCTGGGAGGTGAGACCGTTCTTTCGCATTTTAATTTGGAAATCCGGGGCAGGGAAAAGATTGCCCTTGTGGGCAGGAATGGAGCGGGAAAGACAACTCTTTTGCGGCTTCTGGCGGGAGAATTGTCTTTGGACCGGGATGATAAACGCATGCAGCCGGGAATCCGGACATCCCGCCGCCTGACGATTGGTTTATTGCCTCAGCATGTATTTGAAGAAGGCGGTGACCAAGAACGGACCGTGGAGGATGTGCTTTTACAGGCATGTCCCTGTCAGGACACCTGGGACCGGGAGCGCTTCTTGTATGAACAGGAATATGACCGGTTATTTACCGGTTTTGGCTTTCAAAAGGCAGATAAAAAGAAAAAATTATCGGAGTTTTCCGGTGGGCAGCGGACCAGGATTGCTCTGATCCGGCTGATGTTGGAAAAACCGGATATTTTGCTGCTGGATGAGCCCACCAATCATCTGGATCAGGAGATGTGTGAGTGGCTGGAAACATGGATCGCCCAGTATGAAAAGGCTGTTGTAATGGTATCCCACGACCGTTATTTTCTGGATGAAACCGCAGAAGTGGTTTATGAGATTACAGGCAAGAAGCTGGTCCGTTATGTGGGAAATTACTCTGCATTTGTGGAACAGAAGCAGAAAAAAGAGCAGCAGCTGAGGAAAGAATGGGAGCAGCAGCAGGCGGAAGTGGAGCGGTTAAATGAACTTATCCGTAAATTCCGCAACAAGCCCCGAAAAGCTGCCTTTGCCCGGTCACGCCAAAAGCTTCTGGAGCGTATGGAGAAGCTGGAAAAGCCTTCGGAAGAAATGCTGCGGCCGGCAGTATCTGCTATTGAACCGGAGATGCTCAGCGCAAAATATGTGCTGGAAGCAGAAGCACTGCAGATTGGCTATGATCAGGCCCTGCTGGAACTGGGGCTGCGCATCCGGCGGGGGCAGAAAATCGGTGTAATTGGGCCAAATGGCATTGGGAAAAGCACCTTTTTAAAGACTGCGGCGGGGATTCTTCCGCCCATAAAAGGCAAATGCCTTCTGGGACAGCGGGTTACCATGGAATATTTTGACCAGCAGACTGCTTCCATAGATGCAGGCTGCAGTGTAAAGGAGCATTTTCACGAGCGATATCCATCCATGACGGAGTGGGAAGTCCGGGCTGTACTGGGGCGTTTTCTGTTTCGTGGGCAGGATGCGGCAAAATCTGTAAAAGACCTTTCCGGCGGCGAAAAGTCCAGACTCATATTTGCAGAAATCTTCCAGAGCTGCCCTAATTTTATGATTCTGGATGAACCTACCAATCATATGGATATTCAGGCAAAAGAAATGCTGGAATCGGTATTTCGTGCCTATCAGGGAACCCTTCTTTTCGTATCCCATGACCGGTATTTTATCAGCCAGGTGGCTGATGCGTTACTGGTATTTGAAAAAGACCGGGTCATATATTATCCTTTTGGCTATCGGCATTATCGAAATCGATTGCAGCGGGCAGAGCAGTATAAAGTGCTTGATAAGGAACCCAAGAAAGCGTCTGGAGATTCAAAAACGGTTTCTCAGGTCTGCGAAAAAATGGCAGGAGAAAATGCATCCGGGGGCGAACTTCTGGGAATCGGCATGCGGGCAGAAGACAAAGCACTGGTGGAAGAAATGCGCAATGTTCCTGAGGCGGAAAAAGGAAGATTTCGAACCATTTCCACAGAACAGGCTTACCGTGACTGGAAAAAGCGGCTCATGACAGAAGACCTGGAACTGATGGAAGAACAGGTTCAGGCGCTGGAAGAACTGCTGAAGCAGCAGCTGCAGCATGAGATGCTTGTGGAGCTGGGATATGATGGGGATGTGGAAGCATACAATGCTGTAGTAAATCTGGGATATGATGGAGATGCAGAAACATGTAATACTGTTGTAAAGCAGGAGCAGAACTTGAAATCATGCAGTGACGTAGATGGTATCTCTGGAAAATCAGAACCAGGCTTAAAATCAGAAAGAAAGATAACATTGGATGAGTTATCTGAAAAACTGAAAAATGCGCGGGAACTGTGGACAGTCAAATGTCTGGCATGGGATGCGTTTTATAATGAAGTTTTGGAAAAAAAGGCATGATCTGTTCAATCATTATAAAAATAGCTGCCGTACAGAAGCTGAAATTTTGTACGGCAGCTATTTTTTATAGGAGAAAAAGGCTGAACTGTTACTTATTTTTCAAACTGAATCGGTTTTACATCTTTATCCAGCGCCCGGAATTCATAGCCCTTATCTTTCAGTGAGGAAAGGATTTCAGGAAGGGCTTCCACCACGGTGGTTTTATTGGGAACATCATGCATCAGCAGGATGGTTTTATTATTATAGCTGCTTTCTTTTACCGCTTTGGAAACCATGCCTGAGCGGGATAAACCGTCGGTATCACCGGTAAAAGCATTCCAGTCATAATAAACCAGTCCTTCTGATTTTACATGTTTTAACAGTTCTGTTCGGATCTTTTTATTATAGCTGGCATTACTTCCTCCGGGAAAACGGAAGATGCCGCTGTCTTCGCCGGTGGCATTGACAATAATGGTGTTCATCTTGTCATAGTCACTCATATAAGCATCTACAGATTTATAAATATCTTTATAGCGGTGTGAGAAAGTATGAACACCAACAGCGTGTCCGCGGTCGTGAATTTCTTTCAGCGTATCGCTTAATTCATCACCCTGCATGTACTGGTTGGTTACAAACCAGGTGGCTTTTGCATCGTACTGGTCCAGAATGTCCAAAATTTCAGAAGTGTTGCTGCTGGGGCCATCGTCAATGGTGATATAAACGACTTTTTCATCCGGATTTGGTTCACCGCAGGTGGTTTTCGCCGGTTCAGATGAAGAAGATTCACCTTCCGATGTTTCAGGAGCAGAACTGCTTTCTGACGCATCCTTGGGATTTTCAGAACTTTGCTGGGTTGTTTGATCGCTTGTCTGGTCAGCTGTTTTTGAAGTTTCCTGATTGGAAGTTTCCTCATTGGAAGTTTCATCGGCAGGCTTTACAGCAGGGTTCTTATCTGAATTAGAAGAGCTTTCTTTTTTAGAGCCCTGGGAAATGGTTTGTCCCGCGCTGCTTTCTGATTCTGCGCCGGTTTGTCCGCCGCATGCGGTTAACATGAGAATACTGCAGAAAATAACAGAGAGCAGGAAAAAACGTAGGTAAAAATGTGTTACAGGTGATTTTGAACTATCTTTTGTGTGCTGCATTTAAATATCTCCTCCCAAATATGATAGAAAACGGACTATGTGATAAACAGTGGACAGTCCGTTTGTAAATGTGTGCAGATACCCATTATGTACAAGTTGTGCATAGGCCATATATAAGCCATGTATAGGCAGCTGCAGGCTTTTGTACACGCTCTAATGTATGTATATGCATCAAAGCAAGAATTATTCTAACAGATAGATGTTTCATAAGTGTCCAATATTTGTTACGAAAGTATAAATTATTTGGAGCGAGAGCGTGTCTCCGTGTAATACAGGTCAGCAATGGAGCTTTCACTACTTTATATGTCTGCTTTTGGAATCCTTATTGACAATTTTTTTTGCGTTGGATATGCTGTATAAAAAGGTGACTGTGAGTGCGGGAGGATCATATGAAAGAAAGCTATGTTACAAATACAGAGGGAAGGCCGGATAATTATCAATTAACCTGTGAAAAATGGCGCAGGATTTTTCTGGAAATGGATCAGAAAGAACTGGCGGAGCGTTTTGGGCTGGAGCAGGATGAAGAAGCCTTTTATATCGTATACTATCATCAAAAATATCGGCTGGATAAGAAAAACGGAATGATCGTTTTGAATGATGATCCGGAGCGTTCCCTGTCATTTAATACAGTGATGTCCATTTACAATTTATTTTATTATTCAAAACCGTATGCACAGGTACGTGGGGAATTTGTTCCGTTTCGTCAGGTAAAACGGGCAGCGCCTTTTGATCCTGCTTTTAAGAAAACAGTCATTGATGTTCTTGCGGAAAGCTTTGAGGGACGTGCAGATTTGTTGGAAAAAGCCTGTATTTCCATGGGCGGAACTCCGGTACGGCAGGGTGATGTGGGATATATTCTGAAAGCATTTGACTGGATGCCGGTAATGGTGGTTTTCTGGGACGGTGATGATGAATTTAAGGCACAGGCCAATATCTTATTTGACGCAGATATTACGGATTTTCTGCATGAAGAAACGGTGGTTTGCATCGGTGCAGATCTGGTGAAACGGCTTTGTGAAGAAGCTGGGCTGGGATCAGCCAGGGATCTGATGGGCGATGGGTATTGAGAATAAAGGCTGAAATTTATTTTTATGGAGCCCTTATTTTTACTGGTAAAAATTCTATTGATTTTTTTAACAGGGATTTACTTTATCTGGAAGATATGGAAAAAGGATTGAATCCTGGGCGATATCTGTGATATACTCTTGCAGTAAAAATCGGTGAGTTCGAGACCTTCCTCACCTAAAACAAAACTAAAGGAGTGTGTACCATGAAAACAGTATCAAACACAACAATGAAGACCACGCTGAATGACAGTCGTGTGACCACAATGGTTCAGGCAGCTTTGATCGCAGCCGTTTACGCTGCATTGACTCTGCCCTTTGCGCCCGTTTCCTATGGGCCCATTCAGTTCCGGGTATCCGAAGCCCTGACCATTCTGCCGTATTTTACTTCAGCAGCTGTACCAGGCGTTACGTTGGGATGTCTCTTATCCAACATCCTGATGGGTTCACCGTTTCCCGATGTGATATTTGGAACCCTTGCCACGCTGATCGGAGCGATTTTTTCCAGAATGCTCAGAAAGCATAAATATCTGGTCTGTGTGCCGCCTATTTTATCCAATGCCCTGATTATTCCCTGGGTACTGAAATTTGCATACGGCGCAGAGGATCTGGTGCCTTTTATGATGCTGACTGTCGGTATCGGTGAAGTACTGGCCGTTGGTGTGCTGGGTAATATTTTGCTGTTGGCGCTGGAACGCTGCAGGGGAGTGATATTTTCAAGATAGGGGATTTCCTGGAATAGGGAATTTTCTGGAAAAAGAGATCCGAATGTGGTGAAAATAGGTTTATATAAAGTGACAGTATAAAAAAATTACTATAACAAGATTCACTATAAGAAGATTAATTATAAAAGGTTATTATAAAAGATTATTATAAAAAGGTTATGATAAAAGGTGCTGCCGTATCTCATGTTTAAAGGCTGAATATGAGATATGGACAGCACCTTTTTTGGTGGGAGTGTTTTTATTTCAATGCCAAACTGTTATTTAAAATCAGCGTACTGTAAAGAAACAGCACATCCTGGTCTTCAAAGTCTATAAATTCTCCCAGCATTTCACCGGAAATATACCGCAGATCTACCAGCGTGATTTTCGAATATTCTTCCAGTAAAAGCGGTGCCAGACTGCTTCCAAAGGAATCACGGAAAAGAATCAGCTCTTTATCTGTGGCTGCATGGGGATTGTCCAGGGTCAAAACTGCATTTTGACCGGAAAGAAACATTTCATAAGGGTCTCTGCCCGCTGCCATTTCCATATTATAGAGCGGTTTTTCCACCGCTTTGCCGGTATCCAGACAGGTTACTGTACAGGAATCCAGAGTGTCGCTGGTCAGATAGACAATGGAATCAGGAGAAACGGGCAGAGCTGCCTGACCGCAGTAGACACCAAAGAAAGAATTTTCCAGGGTATTTTCCATATATTGGGTATGAGCAGCAGGGGATTTTTTCATATGTTCCAACAATTTTTCTGCTGCTCCAAGAATGCATTCCTGCCGCCAGTGGGTGTCGGTCCGGTAATAGTCTTCAAGGGAAAGACAGTCCGTAATATCAATATAGGTCATAAACGGCGTTTTTTCCCGCATCACAGTGATCAAATGCTCATAGTCCATGGAAGGATAGCCATTGGGGGCTGCCAGAAAGTAATTTTTATCCGGCACAATGGAAAAATAGACATGCATATCCTCATTTGCCAGCCAGGTGTCATAAACGGATTTAAAACAGTTAGCCGCATGGGTCAGCATGGAGTCGTTTACGGGATATTCCAGTCTGGACAGATGTCCATCTTTAAAATAGATGCCATTGTAATCGGATTTTTGAAATACATAAAGTTCGGAAAATGCCTTCCAGCTTCGAAAAGAATCACGGCCGGGAAACTGATCCTGGGTGTAAATTTCGAACTTTTCCATGAAATCACCGGAGAAAACGGAATTCTGATTCCATGCAGGAAATGAAGCCAGTACACGGCGTTCGCTGTCTGAAAAGGTGTCTGTTTTCCGAAACCAGCAGCAAAAAGACGTTCCCAAAAGGAATAAAGCCATAATGCAGATCAGTGCGGCATCTTTGTATTTTTTGAACACGAATATCATCCTTTCATAAATTCTTTAGAAGCGAAAATATAAAAATGGCTGGAAGGAACCGTCCACCAGATAAGCCGTATTGATTATCATCAGAAGAACCAGAAAAACAGGTTCCAGAATGGAAAGCAGGGTATCACCGGCCTTTTTTTGCTGAAGATATTCTAATGTTTTCTTTGGAAGCGGTGTTGCGCCAATGATAGCAATCAGAAATACGAACAGATAGCTTTTCAGGTAATAAAGAGCTTCAGTGGAAAACAGCGAAAGTCTGCCAAAACCAAACATGCAAAGAAAATCCGTCCCTGCTTCCTGCAGGCTGGAGGCGTTGAAAATGACAAAGCTCAGACAAATCAGAAACAGTACGCAGATGTGTCTGAGAAACTTCCAGGGAAGAATAAAAATCCAGCGCTTTTCCAGGAGCAATAATACAGCAAAATACAGTCCCCATAAAATGAAATTCCATGCGGCTCCGTGCCATAGTCCTGTCAATAGCCAGACAATCAGGATATTGCAGAAAAAGCGTTTTTGGGAAACCCGGTTTCCTCCCAGCGGAATATACACATAATCCCGGAACCAGCTGCCCAGTGAGATGTGCCAGCGGCGCCAGAATTCGGTGATACTGGCAGAAATGTACGGATAATTAAAATTTTCCGGAAAATCAAATCCAAAAATCCGGCCAAGTCCGATGGCCATATCGCTGTAACCGGAAAAGTCGAAGTAAATATGCAGCATAAAAGAAATGGCATAAATCCAGTAAAACAGCACGGATTTATCCTGAGAGGATCGAAAAATTGCGCACAATTCCCCCAGAGTATTGGAAATCAATATTTTCTTGGAAAGTCCCAGTATAAAACGCCGGATACCAGAAGCAATCTGGTCGGTTTTATGTGTTCGTGAAGACAACTGTTCGGCAACCTGAGAATAGCGTACAATTGGTCCGGCGATTAACTGTGGAAACAACGCAATATAAGTCGCAAGAAAAACAGGATTTCGCTGTGCCCGGACATTTCCCCGGTACACGTCAATCGTGTAGCTGAGAAGCTGAAACGTATAAAAACTAATGCCAATGGGAAGTGCTGCCTCCACCAGAAAATCTGCATATTTAAAATACACAAGCATCCCCACGCTGATGAAGATCGACAGCAATAAAAACAATCTGGATAAAGGCTGTCCCCGGTATTTTTCCAGGAGAAGGCCAAAAAAATACCCCAGCAGAATCGCCGTCATCATAATAAGAATATGCCCGGGCTCTCCCCAGGCATAAAACAGCAGGCTGAAAATCAGTAAGGCCACATTTTTCAGGCATTTCGGAACAATAAAATATACGATCAGCACACAGGGCAGGAAATAATATAAAAATGGAATACTGGAGAAAAGCAAGGCTTATTCTCCCAGCTGTCTGGGGCTCATAAGGAAGAAAATCGTATTTCCCACCGGTTCTGCGATTAGTTCTTCTGCCGCCGTGCAAATATTCCAGCGAAGATTGGCATTGTCTTTCAGCGTCTGGACAAATGCATCGGTATCGGCATTTTCATCCAGTACAAAGATATATCCCACGAAAGGAATGGTGCCGATGGACGGTGCAAACATGGCACCCTCTTTAAAACCGGTAATCTCTGCATTGTCAAAACCGGTAAGAAGCCCTTCTTCCACAGGCATAACCGCTCCCTGAAAAGCAATGACAGGATTGGAAATCATGGACTGTGCCAGTTCCTCAGCAGTAAGAGCCGTATCGGCATTATTCACTTTATCCTGAAAATCTTTTAAAAGAATCTGTCCCACTGTTTCAGAATCTACTTCATTGAATTCATCTGTCTGAGAATCTAAAATGTTTTCTGTCTGAGAATCTGAGGACGATTCCTGCTGGGAAGGTGAAGACGTTTCTTCCTGTGTATCTGTTGAATTTTCAATTGCAGAATCTGTTACGGCAGGGTTTGATACAGCAGATTCTTTACTGCGGCCGCAGGATGTAAGAGATAGAAGCATCAAAGTTATCAGAAGCATTGTGAATGTTTTTTTCATAGAGGAAATCCTTTCTGCTAAAATAAATAGTTTGTTGAATAGTTCAATAAATAGTTTGATAAATAGTTTGTTAAATAATTCGATAAATAATTCGATAAATAGTTTGCTGTCCGGGATTTTTGCAGTAAACGGGAATATGTTCCATCCAGGACCATCTGGTATTTCCATATTTTCATAGTAAGTTCCAATATTTATCACATCTATCGGAGTATCCACTCATATAGAATACCATAAAGTTCCCTCACATAATAGGTGGGAAATAAATAAAGCGGTGTTTTGCCGCATACTGCACCGTATTCCAGTCCCAGTGTATCTGCAATTTTCCCGGCCCGGTACTGGTGAAATTCATTGGTAGCAATGGCAATCTGCGGATTCAGATTATTTTGCTGGATGATTTTGCTGGAAAATTCCAGATTCTCCCGGGTAGAGGTGGAAGCTTCTTCTTTATAAAGGCGAGTAGGGTCGATTCCTTTCTTCACAAGATAACGATACATGCATTCTGCTTCAGTAATATTCTCATCGGTTCCCTGTCCGCCTGACAAAATACATGCCGAATCGGGATTTTCCGTGAGATAAGTATAAGCCCCTTCCAGGCGGCGGACCAGCATAAGACTGGGAGAACTTCCATTTACCTTGCATCCCAGAACAATTAATGTGGCGTTGGAACCAGAAGTATTTAATGCCGCCTTTGTCATAAAGCCTGTTTCCACAGCAGTCAGAACCAGAATAAGAGCAATTCCAGCAGCAGCCAGACTTAGAAAGACCTTTCCAATAGCTTTACGCCAGATTCGCCCGATTTTTTTATGGATCCCGCTGTGAAAAACAGCATAGAGCACAAGAATAGAACAAACTGCAATCCCTGTCAGATTTCCAATATTAATAATTCCATGCAGAACAACCGGCAGCAGAAACCATACAAACCCTGTCAGTCCCAGAAGAAAAAGAAAGCAGGGAAGAAAAGGATTGTGCTTTTTATGTCTTCTGTATGTACTGGGTATCTGAAAAGGCTTGTAGGGATTATAAGATTTGCGATGGCGATTATGGTTACGATTATGGCTGTGATTGTGGCTGTAACTGTGGCTGCGGCTGCGATGATTATGTCTTCCCATGGCTTGAATTCTCCTTATTTTTTATTTTGAATCTTAGTTAATATCTTTTATTCAGAATCTTATTCATATTGACTTTTCAATTATTGAATACAAGTTTATGTATAAAATGATAATGTAAAAGCGTAGGGGATACAATGCAGGATTTCTCAAGTTTTTTTAACAGTTTTCTCACGATGGAAATATTTGAAAATAAGGTTGTTTAAGGGATTGTATTGACCGTTTTTCAGGCGATTTCTAGAGGGGAGTGTTATTGACATGCTGGATTTCTTGCAAAGCAGTTGATAAAATAGCATCAGTTGTTCGAAATAAAATATTGAAAATTTAAAAAGAACCGAAAAGCATTTATAGCACATCCAGAAAAATAGTCTTGGGGTGGAGTGAGTAAAAAGCATCAGAAATACCTCGGAGTGGGGGTGCAGAAGCAGAAAACGGTCAATTATACCCTGCAAAAAGAAAAATTGGGGTTGTAGGAAGTAAAAAGTATCAAAAATACCCCGGAGTGGGGGTATAAGAAGTGGAAAATGCCTAGTTATACCCCGTAAAAAGAAGTTCTGGGGTATAGTGAGTAAAAAAGCATCAGAAATACCCCGGAGCGGGGGTGTACGAATCAGAAAACGGTCAGTTATACCCTGGAAAAAAATATAAGATATGAGAAGTAGGAAAGTTCTTAAAATACTCGAAGTAGAGGTACAAGACTGGCAGGAGTCTTGATAGAGACAAAAAATAAAGTTGAGAACGAACCCACAAAATTGTCTGTATAACCCAGAAAAGTCCGAGGGACTGGGCCACAGGGGGAAAAATTGTCTGTGTGGCCCAGAAGAGTCCGAGAAACTGGGCCACAGGGACCAAAAGGAGGGAAAGAAATGGATAATCGTAATATCACAGAGTTATATCAGGAGATAGGTAATGTATTCCGCTCCATGGGAGCTGATCAGGTTATATTGCTCAGTTCCAGAGTACTGCATGAATCGGAATATGAATTGCAGATGGAACTTGCAGTGGACGGAAATGTGGACCAGAGAGAATTGCAGAAGCAGAGCAGGATATACTGGCCTTATATTGATATGGAAATTTTAATAAAAACGGAGGAACTGGACGGGGAGATTCTGGATGAAATCAGGGAATATGGAATTTTGCTGTAACGTTGTTCTGAACTATGAAAAAGAATGCAAAAGAACCGGAAAATCTCAGATTTCCAATCCATGTTAACATCTTGTCCACAAAAAATTTACATAAAAACGGTTGTTTCTCTAACGGCGTCAATGTTATACTGGGCCTGTTATGATTTTTTAATAATTTCTAAGAGAAATGCAGCAGTTCAGCAGGAACTGAACTGTTTTGAATTTATAAATTTGTGAATTTCTGGATTTGTGAATTTGTGAGTTTCTGAATTTGTGAATTTCTGGATTTGTGAATCTGTGGATTCCTGGATTTGTGAGTTTATAAGTTTATAAGTTTATAAATCTTCTCTGCATATGAAGATTGTTGTGACAGCAAAAAACAGGAGGCTTTTGCTTTATGAATACCGTTACTTTATACACTGTAGCACCTGCAGGAAATGCAGAGAATGACTACAATCAGATGGAACAGTTTGTTGCGGAATTAAATCGTTTTTATGAGAAGTTCAGATTAAAAGTAGAGCTCAATGCATATGGCATGACGCTGCCAGTGAGAAAAGGAGGCCACTACTCTGTCAAAATGCTTCAGAATCCACTGATTGGTCAGGTGAAAAAATCTGTGCTGTGCTGTGTTATTTTCTTTTGTAAGAAAGAAGAACTGGCGCCGGATGAGATGAATAACCTGATGCGGAATCTGATTCAGCAGAAGAAAGCAGAGGTAGTGGTTTATTTTAAGCCTAATGAGGATATGCAGCCGGTTCGAAATGATATTATGAAAAGAATTATTCAGATTGATGAGAAAACGGTGCTTGCCGAGGAGGATCAGAAGCGGCTGTCTGATATGGCGAAGAACTACCTGAATTTTGGCTGTGTTCGCGACCGGGAGAATAAAATAAAAGAAGCAGAGGCTGCCTACAGGGAGTCGCTGGTGATTCAGAGAAAGCTGAGCCGTATGAACGAAGAAGCCTGGTTACAGGATCTGTCACTGCCCTATCATAATCTGGGTGCATTATATTATCGTACCAATCGGTTAAAAGAAGCAGAGCCCATGTATCTGGAGGCAATTCGTACCCGTAAAAAGCTGATAGAGAAAAAGGGTGAAAGTTATTTATCACTTCTGGCTATGAGTCAGATGAATCTGGGGGCATTGTATGTACGCACGGAACGTCTGGAAGAGGCCGAGAAGATTTATAGAGAAGCTCTGGAAATCCGGGAAAAAATCACCGTACAGAGTGATGACCGGTCTATGCTCCAGCTGGCAGATGTTTATGGAAATCTGGGTAATGTCTGCAGCCGCCAGAACCGTCTGGAAGAAGCTGAGGAGATGTTTGTAAAAGCACTGGATATTCAGAAGAATATGCTGAATAAAATTCAGGAAGCGGAATTTGCCGAAATGATGAAGGCGGAAGCTGAGAAAGCGGAACTTGAGAAAGCGGGAACTGAGAATACTGAAATTAAGGGAGCGGAAGCTGAGGAATCAGAAACTATGCAGTCAGAAACTGCTTCTCAGGAACTTTCCAAAGGGCAGCAGATTCGTGCTGAGATCAACGAGCAGCTTAGCAGGCAGAAGCAGGAACAGTATAAGGAACTGCAAAAGAAGACTGCTATGAACAGCAATACTCTTGGTGTACTTTATTTGAAGAAGAAACGCCCCGAAGATGCAGAGGAACGGTATTTGACTGCCATGAAGCTTTATGAAGAGCTGGCAAAGGATAAGCCGGAGGAATTTGAGCCGCCGCTGTCTATGGTTTACTATAATCTGGGAAATATTTACCGCAGTTTAAAGCAGGTGGAAGATGCAGCGGAGTATCTGGATAAAGCGTATGAAATGTGTTCGTCTCACAAGGACACTGCACCCATGTGTAAGCAGCTTTATGATGCCATGAGCGAAGCCAGAAAAGCGGCTATGAAAAAACAGGCGGAGATTGTACAGCTTCTTGAGAAAAAGGGTAAAGAGGAACAGGATAAGGGACAGGCCGCAGAGGCTGTGAAGTATTATCAGCAGGCCGCAGCGCTGTACCGGGAGATGGAAGGCGTTGAATATCAGTCCAAAGCAGCACTTCTTTATACAGAACTGGGGCTTTTGCACTGGGATTTAGAGCAGCTGAAGGAAGCGGAGATGTGTTATCAGATGGCACTTCTGGTTTACCGTAAGCTGGCAGAAGCAGACGAATCTCATTTGCCTGATGTAGCAGTAGCCTGCTATAATCTGGGATTGTTTTATCAGGACACCAGAGATGAAGAAGTCAATGACCAGCTGAGAGAAGCATTTGAAACTGCTGGAAAATGTCTGGAAGTCAGTGAACAGTGCCGGGAAATCTATGAAAACCTGGAAAATGAGCCTTTGTATGAACAAGAGTCTGATGCGCCCGGTCATGGCAGCGCAGGAGATGATGTTGGCACAGAAAACAGCGGCAGCACAGACGGCGGTGTTAACAAAGAAGACAGCGACAGCACAGACGGTGGTGTTAACAAAGAAAACAGCGGCAGCACAGGTAATCGTGTTGATAAAGAAAGCTGGCTGAAACGACTTTTCGGGAAGAAGTAGTGGAGAAAATAAAGTAAATAAAGCAAATAAAGCGAATGGACCTTTCTATGGTACACACAATTTTGTATATCACAGAAAGGTCCATTTTTGATGAAATTTATGTACTCTATCCGGTCAGAAATCAAAGTCTAGTATGGGCTATATGATTATTCAGTAGTACCGAATTGCCGTTACATGCTATTTTTTAAAGAATTTCTCCTTAATTGCGTCCACAGGCATTTTCTGGCCGGTCCACAGTTCAAAGGAGGCAGCGCCCTGATACAGCAGCATGTACATACCGTTGGAGGTGCGGCAGCCTGCTTCTCTGGCTTCCCGCAGAAGTCTGGTTTCCTGAGGATTGTAGATGACATCAAATACAAACAGGTCTTTGTGGAACATGGTGGTGTCGGTGATGATGGTGCGGTCGGTGTTGGGCGCCATACCGACAGAGGTTCCATTTACCAGGACATCGCTGTTGGCGATGGTGGTTTTTAACAGTTCCGGGTCGGAAAAGTCGTGAAGAGTTACCTGGCAGGAAGTGCGTTCATTTAGCTGGGCAACGATGGATTCTGCCCGTTCGAAAAAGCTGTCACGTACATTGAAAACGTGAATTTTTTTCAGTCCGTCCAGTGCAGCCTGTACCAGAATCGCAGTGGCAGCACCGCCTGCGCCCAGAAGTGTCATTTTTTTGCCAATAATGTCTTCTCCGCAGTCTTTAACTGCGTTCATGAAGCCAATACCGTCAGTGGTGTAAGCGGTGAGGACGCCGTTATCGTTGACAATGGTGTTGCAGGCACCGGAAATCTCGGATGCGGGTGAGAGTTTGTCCGCCAGCTTACACATGATATTTTTGCCGGGCATGGTGATGTTCCAGCCGCGGCAGCCCATGGTGCGAAGACCTTCTACGGCTGCTGCCATATGCGCTTCGTCCACATCAAATGCCAGATAGGTGTAATCCAGGTCCAGCAGATTGCAGGCTTCGTTGTGCATAGCAGGGGAAATACTGTGTTCTACAGGACTTCCCAAAAGGCATAATAATCCGGTATGACCGGTAATATTGTTTGACATAGAATTCTCCATTCCGCCGCCTTTTAGTTGGCGGCACAAATAGTAATGAAAGATCTACTTTCTTTCACACTATTCTCCTTCAAGATATTTATTTAATGAAACATCAAATATGATTTTCAGTATTAAAAACGTTATAAAAAAGGCGTAGCAGTTCCGTCTTGCTGAATCGTTACAAAAAGGCTACGAAAAAAGTGTCAGTTCTCTGCTTCTTACAGATTCCTTCCAGAAAATATCTTCTCCGGTTTCATAATTAAATAAGTATTTATCGTAGCAGTTAATGACTTCTGTCCGCATAAATGTCTGTCTTCGGACAAAGTCGTTGATATATTCGGCATGAACATGTCCATATAAATGATACCGGGGATGGTAGCGCATAAGAAGCTGCGTAAAAATTTCAAATCCTCTGTGGACCTGATCCGCGCCGTCCCCCAGTCCCAGGGCAGGAGAGTGGGTCAGGAGGATGTCAAATCCTCCGTGGAGCTTGATCTGGAGCCACAGTTTCATAAAACGGGCGCGCATCTGGAACTCGGTATATTGATAGGGAGGTTCTCCATTATACTGAATGGAGCCCCCCAGTCCCAGAATACGAACGCCTTTGTGTACATAAATTTTGTCTTCTATGCAGATGGATCCTTCCGGTTTTCGGCGCTCATACCGGGTATCGTGGTTTCCGTGTACATAAAGCACCGGGCATTTGGCAAAAGTGGTCAAAAAGTCCAGATATTCGGCTTTCAGGTCACCACAGGACAGGATCAGGTCTACATTTTCCAATTTACCAGGTTCGTAAAAATCCCAGTAAAATTTTGACTCTTTATCGGCAACGGCAAGTATATTCATGGCAGCTCCCCTGACTATTCCAATTTCGGGGTCTTAACGCCGGATACTTTGACCAGAGGGATACTTTCATCCTTTAAGGACCAGTTTTCCGGAATTGTGCCGATGATATTGTCTGCCAGCCAATCCATTTTCATCATTTCTTCAGGGCTGAAACCATCTCCGCCGTCATGTTCCACACCGTTCTGATCAACAATTACACCGCCAAGGGGAGCGACCAGACCACTGATAATCCCTTGTTTCAGGATTTCTACCATACGTCTGGTGGCAGCGGGAACTTTTTCGGAGCAGATGACGTCAATTACTCCGGCGGACATGCCCCACCAGTAATTAATCGCCTTTCGATTGACGGTGGTCTCTTCCGGTTCTTCCGTTTTCCAGGTGCCGTTGAGAATGTCGCGGACCAGGCGTTCATAGAAAATACCCCAGTGCCATACGGGAACCACCAGGTTTTCCTGTTTCTGGCTGTTAAACATGGGATCATCCAGCATATACAGACCAAATTCTCTGGAAGCTGCCTGCGGTTTAATATTATCCATACCGGAAATAAACCGGATATTTTCATTTTTGAACAGTTCAAGAGGGTCTGTATCCTTGATACAGGTCCAGTTCAGATAGATTTTAGCCCGGGGATTGACCATGCGGGCCCCCATGGCAAATGCATTAATGCTGGCAATGGAGCCGTAAAGCGGGTAATCTGCCAGATAGCCGATACGTCCGTCCGCACATAAAGAACCAGCCACAACACCGGTCAGGAATTTGGCCTCGTACATACGGGAATAGTAGGTACGAATGCTGTGGTAGGAGGTGTTCAGAGAGCAGTTCAGGATACGAACTTCCGGATATTCCACGGCAGTCCGCACGCAGGCATCAATCAGCTGAGGAGAGGTCACGAAAATGGTGGTATAGCCCTGCTCGATGATTCCTTTCAGTGCTTTATCAGCCAGTTCTTCCGTATTGATATAGGTAAATGCCGTTGTGGTGATCTGGTCTTTAAATGTTTCTTCCAGATGCATGCGGCCCATTTCATGACCGTAGATCCAGTTGGAAACATCGGGACGTTTATCGTAAACAAAGGCAATTTTCAACTTTGTCTGTGTGCCAGGCAGGATATTGACCAGTTTTTTGGTCAGGGTAGGCTTCTTTTCATCCGGCGGCTGCATGGAAAGGGCCACGGGATTTTCGGTAGCAGTAGCGATCAGCTCTTCCTTCAGCTTTACAAGAACCTTGTTGATCTGAGCTTCCGTAGCCTGTTTCATGGTTTCATATCCATAGACCTTAATACAGGTCAGGAAGGCATCGCCGGGGGTAATAGGGAGTTTTTTATTAACCTTGGCATAGAAACATTTCTTGAAATAGGTAAAAGCGGAAGAAAAGTCCTGCTTTTCTTCTTCGGTCCAGATTTCACCGGGCTTTTTGCCCATTTCATCCAGAAGCATCTGAAAACTTCCCAGTTTTGTAAATTCCACATAATTAATACCGGAATCCCGGAAGAATTCTATCAGTTCGTAATATAATTTATTTTCACGGGTGTCATTTCTCTGGGGCAGAATACGTGTAACATATGCATGGATACTGTCTGCACCAAAAAATTTCAAAACACTGACACGTTTATTTCCTTCTTCTACATAAAAACGGTTCATGAATTCGCAGACTTTGATGGGATCACGAATTCCTTCTTCCACATGGGCGGTACTGAGGGTGCTCCATTTATCTGCAAATTCGGTTGATTCATGGAGAAGCGGAAGAAAATTGCTGGAAAATGCATTGGTTCGTCCGGCAGTACGTGTTCCTACAATAAAATCCAGCGGAATTTCTATCAGGCCAAGACTGCTTTCCCCTACGGTAACAGTAGAACGAAGGATGTCATCCAGGACCGGGAGATAAGGATATTCGCCTTTAGCAACCCGAATCCGGTAATCACGCAGGGCAAGTCGGTGAGCATCGCTGTAATCAGCTTTAGACATAGGAAACCTCCTGTTTTTGTTATTGTAACAGTTCAGCGGGCGCTGAATTGTGCTGTATTGATCTGGCAAACGAATCTGGTAAACGAATCTGCAAAACTGATTTGACAAAACTAATTTGCAAATTGATCTGGTAAACCGGTCTGCTAAATCAATAAAAATCTTCTGGATTTCATCATAAGCTGGAAATGGATGGTGGTCAAGCGAAAAATTGAAAGGAATTAAGGCTTGTATTTTGGTCGATTAGATGAAATTTTTTTCTTGTTTGGATGAATAGATAAAAAGGCGGAAAAAAATATGGATTTTGTGAGAAAACATTCATGAGATTTTTTAAAGTTTTTTAAGATTTATAAAAAGTTTGTAAAAAAAAACTTTAAGAGGTGAACTTTAAGTGAAGATTAGTTGACAAATTGAAGAAGCCGGGGTAAAAATATGAAGTGGAAGTTTGAAATTTGTTCAGTATAGGCCGAAATATGCAGTTGTGAAGCCGAAATATTGAATAGATAGAGAAGCTTGAATATAAGGAGATAAGAAGGATTCATGTACGAATACAGTGTACTCCAGTGGCTGGCATTTTTCTTTATATACTGCTTTCTGGGTTGGTGTTTCGAGTCATTATATGTTTCTATCAAGAGTAAACATCCGGTAAACAGAGGATTCATGCGGGGACCCCTTCTTCCCATATATGGTACAGGTGCCATTACAATCCTGTTTGTGGCACTGCCTTTTCGGGAGATACCGGTGTTGGTGTACATAATGGGTATGATTGCTGCCACTTTGCTGGAATATGTGGTGGGGGTCGCCATGGAAGCCCTGTTTAAAGTTCGTTATTGGGATTACAGCAATCAGAAATTTAATTTTCAGGGTCATATCTGTTTAAGTTCCAGTATCGTCTGGGGATTTTTCAGCGTGGCGCTGGTTTATGGTATGCATAAACCATTTGAGAAGTTTGTCCTTGGTCTGCCGTATTCTGTGCTGAGTACCATAACGCTGCTGATCAGCGTTGTGGCAGCTGCCGATTTTATGGTTTCCCTGAAGACTGCACTGGATATCAGAGATCTGATTATTCAGGCGGAAAAAATGCGGGATGATCTGAATCGCATGAAGCGTCGAATCGAAATTATTGATACGTTTACCCGCGCAGAGCTGGAAAGCCGCAGAGAACAGCTGCTTGACCACCTGGAAGAAACCATGGAAGAGCGTTTTGGTGTGGAAGTTGACCTGAAAGAACGTTTTGGTGTGGAAATTGATCTGAAAGCTGATCTGAAAGAACGTTTTCAGGATTCATTGGACGATATGGAAGGATATGTGGAGCAGCTGCGCGGTCGGATTTTTTCTTTCCAGGCAAAAACACAGGAAAAGAAACAGCAGTTTAAAGAGCATATGGAAGAACTGGGAGCAATCCACACATCTCTGGCAGTTTTTCGTGATCGATTACAAAATCAGTCCAGCATGGATAAAAAGAGTATGTTGAGACGAAATCCCGGGGCAAGATACTCCAAACTGCCCGGTTTTCTGGAAGAACTCCGTGAAGGTATGAAAAAGCCGGAAGAAAACGGAGAAAAATAGTTATGAAAATTGTAACAGTTCAGCATATGCTGGATTCGTTTATGGTGATGTCTGCGTTAGCAGACATGTCCGTTTAGCTTTGTTACTGCAGTTGTATGTGTAATATGTGGAGAAATGGATAAAGAACATGAAAAAAGATGATAGAATTTTTGACAAAAAGAAATCTGATAAACATGGTATCTACATCAGCAGATCCAATGAACGCCGGAATCGCAAAAATCGTATTAAGAGACAGCAGGAGGCGGAAAGACAGAAAAATCAACTGGAAAAGTTTGTAGATAAACACTCAACGGAGCATAAGGTAAAGAGGTATTTATCTCTTTATGTGCTGCTGCCGGTGATTCTGGTATACATTTATGAATGTCTGGGATATAAATCTCTGACCGGAGGCTTTCAGTTTCTGATCAAGCATCCCTGGGCATATCTTTGCAATGTCATGATCATCAGTACATCATTTACACTGGCACTTTTGTTTAAAAAACGAATGTGTGTTATTTTGACGGTCTGTTTGATATGGACATTCTGCGCTTTTGCCAACTTTGTACTGCTTTGTAACCGTGTTACACCGCTGACAGGTAATGATTTGGCTCTGATCACCGATTTATTTGGAATTGTGGCCAAATATCTGACTACGGTTCAGACAGTACTGTTGGTTCTGGTAATTGTTGCGGCAATTATAGGTATTATTATGCTGTTTATTAAGGCACCTCTGGGCTGTCAAAAGATTCATTATGGACAGTCCGTGCTGACCATCGCTGTGATGGTATTACTGACATGGGGCGTATTTAATGTCAGCTGGGCTGTAGGCGGCGTGGAAACACAGTTCCATGAGCTTTCCCAGTCCTATAAGAAAAATGGCTTTTTATACTGCTTTTTGAACAGTCTGGTGGATGTGGGTGTCAGCAAACCGGATGATTATTCCCCGGAAAAGATTGAAACCCTAATGGAGACCCATGAATCCTCTGAAGAAGATGAACAGACAGAAAAGCCGAAAGATGTGGTGGAAGAAGGAAGTTCCCCTAATGTGGTCATCGTACAGCTGGAATCATTTTTCAATGTAAACCGCTTAAAAGATGTGACATTTTCAGAAAATCCCATTCCCAACTTTACAAAATTAATGGAATCCTGCGGTTCCGGTCATTTTAATGTTCCGGTAATCGGTGCAGGAACCGTAAATACGGAATTTGAAGTACTGACCGGTATGAATATTGATGATTTTGGCGCCGGTGAATATCCCTATAAAACAATCCTGAAGAAAACAGCCTGCGAGACGCTGGCTTATAACCTGTCACAGAATGGATATACAGCGCATGCGTTACATAATCATGTAGGAAGTTTCTACAGCAGAAATAAGATTTATTGTAATATGGGCTTTCATACCTTTACTTCTCTGGAATACATGTGGCCGCAGGAGTATACGCCCATGAACTGGGCAAAGGATGCGGTCCTTACAGAAGAAATTCAGAAGGCTATTCAGTCTACGGATCATTCGGATTTCGTTTATGCCGTTTCTGTTCAGGGACACGGAAGCTATCCTTCTGATCCTGAAACAAATTATGAACGTCATATCACTGTTTCAAGTGATGTGATTGAAGATGAAGCATATCTGAATCAGATTTCTTATTATGTCAACCAGCTGTATGAAATGGATCAGTTTGTAGGCGAACTGGTTCAGATGCTGGAAGAAAATAAGGAAGATACCATTCTTGTTATGTATGGCGATCATCTTCCCAGTCTGGATCTGGATAATGAAAATCTGACCTATGGAACCGTATACCAGACAGAATATTTTATCTGGGATAACATGGGACTGGTATTTGAAGATGAAGACATGGAAGCATATGAAACCAGCTCAAAAGTTCTGCAGGCCATGGGAATTAAAGATGGTGTTATTAATGCTTATCATCAGAAATATAAAAAACAGCTGGCAGAAGGCAAGATTACTGAAGAAGACTATCAGTCCGGGCTGAAAGAACTGGAATACGATATTCTTTACGGTGATCAGTTATGCTATAACGGCGTAAACCCTTATGAACCTACAGAACTTCAGATGGGAATTAATCCGATTACTGTAACCAGTGTAGAAGCCACAGAAGACGGTGGTATCCGTATTGAAGGTACTAATTTTACCCGTTACAGTAAGGTTTATGTCAATGGAGATAGCTGTCAGACATGGTATTATGACTCTACTGCTTTGGAAGTCCAGGAAATCACGCTGGAGCCGGGAGATGAAGTGACAGTATGGCAGAAATCTCTCAGCAGCACAGAACCGTATATTTACCAGAAAGAATTAATGGAAACTGAATCAGAGTCGGAAACGGAGTCGACAGCGGAGTCTTCTGAATCTGAGAAGCAGGAATAGAGGGAAGGATAACAACGTAATTTTATAGATGGCAGCAGTCACGTTTGGGGAGGACGGGGCTGCTGCCATTTTGGGTTCTGTAGGTTTTGAACCGCAGTTACTTCTTGTTTCCATGATTTGTCTGTGGTAAAATACCCTATAAAATAAGAGCAAAGGGTTGATGTTTTGGCCTTTGCATTATAGAATTTGACGGAGGATGAACATGAAAGGAAATAAAAAACTCATGGCACTGATGATGGCTGGTCTTATGACAGCGGTATCAACTGCCGGATGCAGTCAGACATCAGGTTCAAAGAATACATCGGATTCTACGGAAGCGGAAACAACTTCTGCAGCTGTTTATGAAGAAATCGCAGATGAAGATGCGTTACTTATTGGCGGTGAAGATTTAAGTGGTAATTTTAATCCCTTGTTTGCTGTATCGGAAGCGGACAAAATGGTGTGCAGCCTGATTTTCGATACCATTTGTTCTGTTGATGAGATAGGAGAACTGGAAGATGCAGCCGGTCATCTGGTACCTGTTTCTGAAGTGTCGGATGAAGAAGACGATGAAAATGGCGAAGGAAATGAGGACGATGAAGTTACAGTTCCTTCTTCCGATACACAGGATGGTAATTCTTCAGAAGAAGGTACGGAAGAGGAAGTGGAAACCTTTGACTATCAGCTTTCTCTGAATAAGGGACTGAAATTCTCAGATGGCTCTGATATGACCATAGATGATGTGATTTTTACCTGGAAATTAATGGCGGACCCTTATTATGAAGGCAGTTACAGTCTGGCAGAAGTACCGGTTCTTGGTATGCAGGAATATTATTATGATACCGAGGATGTGGCGGCTTATCAGAAAAATCTGTCTAAAAATTATTCCAGTAAGAAGATTTCAGAAGAAGATTTTATCGCGTATCTGATCGATACAAAATTAAATGGCTGGTTTGATGGTAATCTGCCTGGTGATCTGGACGGAAATGGAACCACCTGGGTTGATTATCTCAAGAGCAATAATTATGATACAACCGGCATTGAAGAAGATCCCGATGCTCTGCTGGAACTGCTGGCACAGTGCGAATATGAAAATTATGCATTTTCCTATGATCCGTATACATATTATCAGGAAAAAGCCCATGCAGATCTGTTGGCGGGTGGTGTGGAAGTGCCTGAAATTGAAGGAATTGAGAAAGTGGATGATTATACTTGCGTTATCCGATTTACTTCTGTAGATGCGGAGGCGCTTCGGGCCATGACCGTAATCCCTGTTCTTTCAAAAGCATATTACGGTGCTGACTATGAAAAAGGTGATATTACGAAATTGCAGGATAGTCAGAACGCTACCCCCATGGGAAGTGGTGCCTATACGCTGAACCATTATGAAGGAGAAGAGGCATCTCTGATTGCTTCCGATTTCAGCCGCACAGAATGTGGTTCCAAATATGTCAAAGTAAAAAGTGTAGCGGAAGAAGACAAAGAACAGGCATTAAAAGATGGTAAGATCACCGTAGCCTCTCTTGATATGAACGACAGTCTGGAAACAGCGGACAATTTACAGATAGCCGGTGTAGAAGGCAGCGGATTTTACTATTTTGGTATCAATACAGATATGGTAAACAGCCCTGCTGTACGCGAAGGACTGATGTACCTCATTGATAAATCGCTTTTAAGTGCTTCTCAGGAAGAACTGGATACAATTATTGAAGCTGGAAAAACTGAAGATACAACTTTGCTTTCAGATTTAGTTTCTCTTACTCCTCAGACATGGCCCATGACCAAGCTTTCTGCATATTATCCTGGAATTAAGACCATTCTGGAAAATCGAAATCCTGCAGATACGGCAGATGGAGAGGACGCAGAAGATTCTGATGGCGCAGAAATTACGGATGATGAAAACTCCGATGCGGAAGAAAATGGAGATTCTCAGGGTGGAACGGCTCAGAATGAAGCGGATACGGAAGATAATGTTTTCGTAGAAGAGGATCTGTATGAATACAGCACAGAAACTGCCCGCAGTAAATTTGGCAGTGCAGGTTACTGGAGTAATTACGGTGAATTGGTAAAAAGCGGAGAACAATTGAAACTGAACATGGGTATTTCGGAAGAATTGCCCAAAGCCATCAAAGCCATTGCATATCAGCTGAAAAACGATCTGGAAGATCTGGGTGCAGCCGTTTCTCTGAAAGAATACAGTGAATCAGAAATGCAGGCAACCATCCCCACAGCAGCATTTGACATGTGGATTGGAAGTATTACGGATCTGGCAGATTACAATATGAAAGAATATCTGAATTACGGAGCAGACAAAAACTATTTCCATCACCAGAATGGCTATGTAAAGCTGGCATTTGAGGAATTGGAAGAGAAAGAAGACGATGCAGATCGTGCGTATCTTGTCAAGGAACTTCTGGGCTATGTAATGGATGCAAATTACTGCAGACCCTTATGTGAAGAAGTTTCTGAAGTCTATGTGGTGAATTCTTCCGCTGTAAACTGGGAAGACAGCGTATATCTGGATGAATATGACAGCTTCACGGAAGTGATCAGCAGTATGGAAGTGAGATAAGCACAGTAATAGCAAGATGAAAAATGCTGTAGATTCAGGAGGGCAGATTATGATCCGCAAAACAGAACCCGTAGAAGTGAAAAACGCCAGAGGCGGTGAAGGTTCCGTTGTATTTTACCATGTATTAAAAGAGGAAGAACTGCTTGGGCATGGCAGTCTGTATGCAAAAGTTGTAGTGAAACCTCACAGCAGCATTGGATGGCATCAGCATGTAACTAATACAGAACCGTATTTTATCCTGTCAGGAAAAGGAATTTTCATTGATAACGATAAAAGCAGAACCGAAGTTGGTCCAGGAGATGTGTGTATCATCGAAGTCGGCCAGTGGCATTCTCTGGAAAATCCTTATGATGAAGAACTGGAGATGATGGCGCTGATTTATAATGATAGATGCTGATCAAATTTGAAGATGGCGTTGATCCTCAGGATTTTTGTAAAAATGATCCATTTGTACAATTAGGAGTTCAGGAGTACAAAGTGGTGGAATTTAAAGTTTTTGATATTCAGGAATATGCAAAAACATGGTTGTAAGCATTAAACATTGAATATATTAAGAATACTAAGGTGCTGGGGCCCGACCAGACTTTTAGTGCGGCACCACCAATTTTAAT
>JBGVFN010000109.1:0-2339 GCA_045121095.1 Lachnospiraceae bacterium
AGTGTCCGGTTGGTCTTTCTGTAAACCACATTGTTGATATTTGCCATACACTGGATCAGTGCTGATGGAATGGTGATACAGTCACTTTCCACAGGCACATGTTTTCTTGTATGGATTATATCCACCGTCTTACTTCCGATATCCACAATCAGAAGCTCTGCCGGCAACTTTCCCAGTCGGTCAGCTACCGCCGCATAACACTGTGGATACAGAAAAACCTCCCTGCAGGTGATATGATAATCCCTGCCGTTGTACTGAAATTTCATACTGCCCGGATTCAGATACTCCTTGAATTCTGCCTTTTCCTGCCCAAACCTTGTAAATGGTAATCCGGCTGAAATGCAGACCTCCGCATCAGTTAATCCGTAATAATCCATTTCTTTTGCAATGGCTGCCAGAGTTAATAAGAAGTAATCCTCATCCTCCACCTTGGTATCCTTCAGTGGAAGCCTTCCTTCACCAACCTTAAAATATTTCCCATCTATTTTCATAGTGTTGGTTAGAAGTGAAGCTTCTCCTCCCAGTTCCTTCACTCCATTTTCGAATACAAAATGAGCGGTTTTCATATTAGAAAAACCATGGTCAATACCACATAATAAAATCTTCTGTTCTTCCAAATACATACATTACCTCCTGCCTCACGGCTTAATCTTATTGTAACCGTTCAGCCCCTGGCTGATCTGTTACATCTTATTCTGCTTTCCAGTAACTTTCGATTGCAGGAGCCAAAACCATTTGCTATAATGTATTTGCGAAATTCATAGCGAAGCTTTGGCTTTGCAACCAAGTCCTTTCCTATTCGGATGGGACTTTTTCTTTTGTCTGATCATAACTTTCCTCTGCCACCATACCGGCTTTTCGTGTCAGATCATCACCCGGATCGTAGTAATCTGCATATCCGTATATCTTCTGCTCGAAGTATTTACGGGGACATTTACCACGCATGGTGAAATACCCTTGTGCATCCAGTTCTGCATTATATGCTTTAATGACTGCATATGCTTTTGTCATACCGACACCCAAAATCTGACTGACTTCTTTTGCATCAATAAATGCTTCCTTAGTACTTATCATACAATTCCTCCTTCCATATATAACTGCTATTGCTAATGCGGATTTTTAATCAAATATGAAACCATCTGATTTTACATCCGCATTTTCAATTCGTGTTTTATAATAATACATCTTTCGAAATATGTCAATAGAACTTTTTCAAAATACGTACTTGTAATTCGTTTTCAATCATGTTATAGTATTCATAACATCACAAATCAGTTGCTTTTTGATACAGATTTTCGTATTTTACGCAAAACACGAATCAAATCAACTGACCAGGAACAATATATAAGGAAGGTGAAGTTATGGCTTTATCAGATGATCAGCGTTTTGCCATGTATACCGCAAAGGAAATCGGTAATGCAATCAAAAAACGCCGAAGACAATTAAAGATTACACAGAAGGAGTTTGCCGAAAGACTTGGAAAATCGGAGCGTACCATTCAAAAATACGAATCCGGTGAGATCACCATGAAGATTGATTTAATCAAACTGGTAGCGGATGAGCTCAATATCCCATGGCAGGAGCTTCTGGAAGCAAAGTCAGATGAGAACGATATATTATCTGAAGAAAATAATTCTCCATCTTACTCCTTCCATACTTTATCAGATGTTATCAAAGCTCTATTTGCCATAACAGAGATAGAAGATATTTCATTCCAGCTCTCCTGCACCAAACCACCGGAAAATCCTGAATGGACTTCCGCTCTCATGGTTGATGGTAAAGGAAGTGGAACCTATAATGCTGATTTTTGTTTATTTATGGAAAACTGGATGAATAAGCTTGCCGCTTTGCAAACCGGCTTCCTAAGTAAAGAACAATTTGAAACTTGGAAAAAAGAAACCCTGAAATATTATTCCGACAGTTTCTTCTCAGACAATGCTTCACAGACAGCAAAAAAGGAAAAGAATACCCACAAGAGGAAAACAGTCTCCTCAAAGGTACAGGTCGTTTCTACCCAGATAAATCCTGATGATGCATAAAGAAAGCATTGTAAGCATTAGGATATCTGTAAAACAAAAAACTCCGGCACCAAACCATCTGCAAATGGAATGATACCGAAGCTTTTATCAGTGATTTTTACCCAAAGGCTTTATAATCACCCTAGACAAGTAGATTATATCATAGCCTTTGGATAAATGCACCAAAAACTTGTTTTTTCTAAGTCAGGTGCGATACATAATGGAATTTACACACAAAGGAGATGATGTATATGCCAGCTTACAAAGATAAAAAGACTGGTAAATGGTTCTGCAAGTTCTATTATACGGACTGGCAGGGCA
>JBGVFN010000110.1:0-25855 GCA_045121095.1 Lachnospiraceae bacterium
GTGAAGGCTCCATTACAGAGCCACATTACACGGAGACGCGCTCTCGCTCTGCCCAAACGTAACGGACACTAAACTCTCGTCTTTCTTTGCAGAAAGCCGCTCGTTAAGTGCCGACGTTTGACCAAAGGTCTCCTTAGCAATACAGGTCTGTAATTCCGCCAGTTATATTTTTATAAAAATCCAGAGAGTGCCGAGGTAAAATTCACCTGGAATTACAGTTAACATAAGGATACATATATACTATAAAATCAGGGAGAATATCATGAGAATTTTGAAGCAAATGATGATAATCGGTGTGATTACATTTGCAGGGGAATTGTGTAATCTTCTGCTGCCGCTGCCGGTTCCGGCCAGTGTGTATGGGATGGTTTTGCTGTTTCTTTGTCTTCAGACCGGTATTTTAAAGCTGTCTCAGGTGGAAGATACAGCGGATTTTCTGGTGGCGGTTATGCCGGTTATGTTTGTGGCACCGTGTGTCAGTCTGATGGATACTGTGCCGGGAGTGATGGATTGTATTCCTGCGCTGGTGATTATTACTCTGTTAACAACGATTATGACCATGTCAGTTACCGGTGTGATCGCTCAGTGGATGATCCGTCTGCGCCGGAAATCTGAGAATACAGATTGGAATAAGGGTGCAGATTTTTGTGAAATTGCACATCAGAGTAAAATCAATATAGAAAGTAATCAAATGGATACAAATGCAGCTGGAAATAAAGCTGGAAATAACAGGAGGAAACAGGGAACCCTGAGAAAGGGGAATGTGGCATGAATTTCAATGAAATTTTATCGGAATCCCTGTTTTTCGGTTTTGCGCTCAGTTTGGGTTCTTACTGGCTGGGAACGGTGATTCAGCAGAAAGTGAAACATCCTCTTTGTAATCCGCTGCTGCTGTCCATGATTTTTTGTATTGTATTTCTGAAGCTGACCAATGTAACCTATGAAACATTTAACTATGGTGGAAAATACATAAATTATCTGCTGACACCTACGACTGTTTGTCTGGCGGTTCCGCTTTACCGGCAATTTCAGGTGTTAAAGGACAATCTGGCGGCGGTGCTGACCAGTATTATTGCAGGAGCGGTATCCTGTATTCTGGTGGCGGCGGGAATGGCTTTTGTGATGGGGCTTGACCGGTCATTGATGCTGTCTTTACTGCCCAAATCCATTACAACCGCCATTGCCATGGGACTTTCCGAGGAAATCGGTGGTATGCCGTCCATTACAGTGATGGTGGTGATCATGACCGGAGTATTTGGCAATATGATTGCGCAGATGCTGTTTAAACTGCTTCATATTGAAGAACCGGTGGCTCAGGGGCTTGCCTGCGGGACCGGGGCACATGCCATTGGAACGGCAAAGGCCATGGAACTGGGAGAAATCCAGGGGGCTATGAGCAGTTTATCCGTGGTGGTGGCAGGAATTATTACCGTAGTGGCAGTTCCTGTATTTCTGGCAGTCAGCGGAGTGTAAATTGGGAATCTGCAAATTTTTGAAGGAAATGTGACTGCTGGGGTTTTTACAGCTGCTGTAAAAATCCATGAAGTATACAAAGGAAAAGTGAGAGAAAGAAAGGATGAAGGAGATGGGAGTGAAGAAACAAACGGAGCAGAATCACGCAGAACAAAAACGAGGGGATCAGAAGCATACAGAACAGGGGGAAAAAGACCAGAAGGAATATACCACAGGTTTGCTGATGAAGCGGTTTATTCCTTATTACAGACCTTATGTGGGGACTCTGGCGAAGGATCTGGGCTGTGCGGCACTGACTACGGGCTGCGAACTGGTGCTGCCCATGATCATGCGTTATATTACCAACACGGGGATGAATGACCTGGAACAGCTGACAGTGAAGGTGATTCTGGCAATGGCAGGTCTTTATCTGGCGCTGAAGGTTGTGGAATGTCTGGCAAGCTATTATATGGCAGATATGGGCCATGTAATGGGTGCTTATATTGAAACCGATATGAGACGGGATGCGTATGCCCATCTTCAGATGCTGTCCAATCGCTACTATAATAATACCAAGGTTGGACAGATTATGGGTCGTATTACCAACGACTTGTTTGATGTAACAGAATTTGCCCACCATTGTCCCGAAGAATTTTTCATTGCAGGAATTAAAGCCTTAGGTGCATTTATTATTTTATCCATGATCAATATACCGCTGACCTTGATTATTTTCCTGATGATTCCTATTATGCTGATCTGCTGTATTCGTTTGAACCGCTGGCAGCGTAAGGCGTTTCGTCAGCAGCGTTTTCAGATTGGTGAGCTGAATGCCCGTATCGAAGACAGCCTTCTGGGCCAGAAGGTAGTCAAGGCATTTGCCAACGAGGACATTGAAAAGGAAAAATTTGAAGTCGATAATATGAAGTTTCTGGGGATTAAAAAGAAAACCTACCGTTATATGGCGGCTTTTCAGACGTCCACCAGAATGTTTGACGGTCTGATGTATATGTCTGTGGTACTGGCCGGCGGCCTGTTTCTGGTTTATGGCTATGTGCAGCCTGCCGATCTGGTGGCATATGTCATGTATGTGAGCACCCTGATCGCTACCATTCGCCGGATTGTGGAGTTTGCGGAGCAGTTCCAGCGAGGTATGACCGGTATTGAACGTTTCCTGCAGATTATGGACGCAGATGTGGAGATTTTTGACCACGATGGTGCCCGGGAAATGAAAAATCCCAAGGGTGATATCTGCTTCAGGGATGTCAGTTTTGAATATCTGGATGATCATACAAGAGTATTTAATCATCTGAATCTGGATGTGCACTCCGGTGAAAAAGTGGCACTGGTGGGTCCCTCCGGCAGCGGAAAAACCACTCTTTGCAATCTGATTCCCCGTTTTTACGATATTACAGACGGTACATTGACCATTGATGGGGTCAACGTGCAGGATTACACATTGGAAAGTCTGCGTAAAAGCATTGGTATTGTGCAGCAGGATGTGTATCTGTTCTCCGGCACAATTTTTGAAAATATTGTTTACGGAAAACCCGGTTCTTCCAGAGAAGCGGTCATGGAAGCGGCGAAAAAGGCCGGTGCCCATGAGTTCATTATGAATCTGAAGGATGGATATGATACTTATGTAGGTGAAAGAGGTGTGAAACTCTCTGGCGGACAAAAACAGCGTATCAGCATCGCCCGGGTATTTTTGAAAGACCCTGCTATTATCATTCTGGACGAAGCAACTTCGGCCCTGGATAATGAAAGCGAATTTGAAGTCGCGCAGGCTTTAAATGAGCTGGCTGTAGGCAGAACCACCCTGACCGTTGCCCACCGTTTATCCACCGTCCGTGACTCTGACCGGATATTTGTCCTGACAGAAAATGGAATTGAGGAAGAAGGAAATCATGAGGAACTGCTTGAAAAGCAGGGAATTTACTATAAGTTCTATCAGATGGCAGAACGGCTGAGATAGGGCAGGATTGGGAAAATGTTTGCCCAATTGTTACCATATTTTTAATGAGGGATGCAGATTTTTATTTAATCTGCATCCCTCATTTTGTCGTGTTCCCACATATCCACAGTGTCTTCTAAATCCACCTGCAAAACTGTATAGTCATACAGCATATTTCCCATTTCCAGAAGTTCTGTAAATTCCGGTAGTGGACCCTGAGTTGGATTCTGGACCTTTTGAGAAAATAAAATCTGGTATTAAGTATCAGAGATCCCTTAACTCAGATAATGACTTCCAGTCCAGTCACTGAAAATATCATCTTCCTCATCCTGTTTGTTTTCTTCTTCGTCAAACCATTTGATGAAATCGTCAAAGTCATCTTCGGCCGCCGCATCCTGACTCAGATAATCTTTTTCCAGTGATTCAATAAATTGTGCAAATTTTGCTGCTTCTTTTTGAATCTGATATTTGTCTTCCTTCACCAGCAGCAGATTAAAGTTTTTCAGCTTAACTTCCAGAAGAACTTTGGCATCTCCGTTCAGCTGTGTGTAAATACGTTCTGCTCTGGATAAAAGAAGCTTGATCTTTTCATCTTCACGAGGAGATGTTTTCAGCTTATTCATGGCTTCCAGTTTGTGCTTCATTTCTTCGTCCACCTCTGTGGTAATGCCGTTTACAAAGACCATCTGATGTTTTTTACCAGTTTCCAGCACAGTAATATCGACCACCAGAAGTCCGTTGATATCGTAGGTGAAGCGGACGGCGATTTTCTGAACCCCTTTGGGCGCGGGGGGAACAGATACGGAGATTTTACCAAGGAAAAGGTTATTGTCTACGTACATATCTTCGCCCTGATATACACCTACCACCAGATGTCTCTGGTTATCAGAGGAGGTGGTGTAAATAGCTTCACGGCTGATGGGCAGAGCACTGTTTCTGGGAATCAGGATGGACATGTAGGATTTGGAAGCATCCGCATGATTTAATACATTTACACCCAGTGAGAATGGACAGATATCGGTCAAAATCATGTCGCTGATGTCACGGTCACGTTCTTTAATACCGGCATAAGTACCTACACCCAGTGCAATCATATGATCCGGATCGGTGGTTGCCACGTCAATGTCCTTCATCAGGTAGCGAAGATACTGCTGCACAACGGGCATTTTGCAGGAGCCGCCCACTAGAACCACCTGAGATAACTGGGATTTCTGGGTTTTGCTGTCCAGCAGGACCTGTTTCACCGGTTCTGCCATTTTCTGGAAAATTTTGCTGGAAATGCGGATCAGATCCTTGCGGGATAAAGAAAGGCTTCCCTGGAATTCTTCACAGTTTACGGTCATTATGGCTTCCTCTGCCAGAGTAAGGCTGCGTTTTACCTTTTCTGCGCTGCTTAATACGGTTCCCTGCATCTGAGGGCTGAGCAGACTGAACTGCATCTGGTTCATTTTGCAGAAATATTCTGCGATTACCCGGTCAAAGTCGCTGCCGCCCAGGTGATTATTGCCGTTTACCGCGATAATTTCAATGACATTATCGAAGCAGTCCACCAGGGATACATCCAGTGTGCCGCCGCCAAAATCATAAACCAGAATTTTGGCATCTTCCATTTTATTCATATTCTGGCAGGCAAGTGCCGCTGCGGAAGGCTCGTTGATGATACGCTCCACTTTCAGACCAGCAAGTTGTCCTGCATTTCTGGTGGCTTTTCTGGCCAGATCGCCAAAATACGCAGGAACGCTGATAATGGCTTCTTCCACCGGTTCACCCAGAAAATTTTCCGCATCTTCCTTCAGTTTTTTCAGGACAATAGCAGAAAGCTCCTCCGGACGATAACTTTTACCGTTAATAAGCCAGGTTCTTTCCGTGCCCATGCTTCGTTTAAAAACGCTCACTGTCCGTTCGGGGCAGCTGATCAGACGTTCTTTTGCAACTTTTCCCACATAGACAGTCCCATCTTTATCAAAACTTACCACGCTGGGTGTCAGATATTCGCCCAGTGCATTGGGAATCAGATGGCATTCGCCATGTTCCCAGTAAGCTGCAAGACTATTTGTTGTGCCAAGATCAATACCAATAATTTTACTCATTTCATACCTCCGGTGTCTGTTTGCTGGGGAGCGCTGTCAGACTATATGTTTTACTTCTTCTGTAACGGTCCAGAAGCCTTCATGGTACCGTTTTTAAATATCCATGAATGATTTTTAGGCTTATTATACATGATGAAAAGGCATTTTTCATCTGTTTTTAAAGCTGCTTTTGCGAAATTATATTTGTTGTGTAAATTTTTGGTTGTTTATTTTAATCGTTAGATGAAGTGACTGGATTTTAGATACACTCCAGAATACATATTTACAAAAATATGAGGCAAACTGAGATTATGAAAGATTCCGTATTTTTAAAGTCACAATGGAACGTACATCCTGCATAAAGGCTTTTTCAACCACGCTCCAGCAGATATTTCCATTCAGGGGAGGTTTTTTATGAACAGCAGTTTAATGAATCAGATGATTCTGATTTTTGGTTTGATCGCAGTGGGATATATTGCGAATAAAACAGGGATTTTAAATGAGGCGGCAAATCGCTGCTTTTCCAGTTTTCTTTTGAAAATAGCCCTGCCTTCCACGATTGTAAATTCTGCTATTGGTCAGGGAAATGCCAATCGGTCCCAGGTGCTTCTGGCTGTTTTGGCGGCAGTGGGTGTGTTTACTTTGATTCCTCTTATCAGCTGGGGGATTGCATCCATATTTCACTGGAATGCCACCTGGCAGCTGATGCTGGATTACAGCAATCTGGGATTTATGGGATTTCCGCTGATACGCAGTTTGTATGGGGAAGAAAATATGTTTTATGCGGCTATTTTTATGATGGTTTTTAATATCCATATTTTTACAGTGGGAGTACTGATTTTGAAAAGCGGGTCCAAAAGGGATAAAACGGATAGGGTAGAAGAAAATAGATATGGAAAATTTCTGAATCCGGGTATTATTTCTTCTTTGCTGGCTTTTGTCATTCTGATTTTTCAGATTCCCGTTCCTGATTCACTGGCGGGTATTGTAAGCAGTCTTGGCGCGGTTACTACGCCTTTGGCGCTGGTAGTGATTGGTTCTCAGCTGGCGTTGGTAGATCTGGTAAAATGTCTGACCCGTTGGGAACTGTATATCATGTGTTTTTTGAAGTTGATTTTATATCCGATGGTGGTGTATATGCTTTTAATGGTGCTTGTGGGACCGGGGCTGGTAACCAGTATTGCAACGATTCTGGTGGGACTTCCTGTGGCGGGAAATGTGACCATGCTCTGCTCAGAATATGGAGGGGATGTGTCATTGGCCGCGCAGGGAACAGGAATTGCTATTTTGATCTCTGGTATCACCATACCAGCGATGTTATCCTTAATTGGGTAATAAAACAATTTTTTTGCATATTTTTATTGAAAAGGGGAGAATTTTTGCGAAAAGTATGATATGATAAAGAGCAGTGCATGACTTTATCAGATTCCAGTATTAAAACATCAACGTGCAACAGGTGTTATCGTATGTTCTCGGCGGATAAGAGAAGATATCGGTTCATTGTTTGTCAAAGGATGCTGGAAGGATTGAGAAACTGCACAAAAGGAAATTTATGGAGGGAGATAACTATGACATCTTCAGTAGTGATTATGATTGCTATTATTTGCTATTTAATTCTGATGCTTACCATTGGTGTTCAGTGTTCAAAAGCTAATAATACAGTCGATGATTTTTATCTTGGAGGACGTAAATTAGGTCCTATTGTAACTGCCATGAGCGCGGAAGCCAGTGATATGAGCAGCTGGCTGTTAATGGGTCTGCCCGGCGTGGCATATTTATCTGGTACTTGTGATGCGGCGTGGACAGCCATTGGTCTTGGCATTGGTACTTGGGTAAACTGGCTGATTGTTTCCAAACGGATTCGTCGTTACAGCCACCACATTGATGCGATTACAATCCCCGATTTCTTTGCAAAACGGTATCATGATGACAAAAATATCCTGACCTGTATTGCAGCTATCGTAATCGTGGTATTCTTCGTACCTTATACAGCAAGCGGATTTGCTGCATGCGGTAAGCTGTTCCAGAGTTTATTTAACGTAAATTATACAACTGCAATGGTTATCTGCGCGATTGTTATCGTTGGCTATACTACACTGGGTGGTTTCCTGGCGGCTTCTACCACCGACCTGATTCAGAGTATCGTTATGACAATCGCTCTGGTTGTTGTATTATTCTTTGGTACTTCTCAGGCAGGCGGTCTGGATGCGGTTATGGATAATGCAAAGGCACTGCCCGGTTATCTGTCCATGAACAGTCTGTATGATGTGACAGGCGGTACAGAATCCAGCTATGGTATTATCAGTATTGTATCTACCATGGCATGGGGACTTGGTTATTTGGGTATGCCTCATATTCTGCTTCGCTTCATGGCAGTAGAAGATGAAAATAAACTGACATTATCCCGTCGTATTGCAACCGTATGGGTATTTATTTCCATGGCAATCGCCGTATTTATCGGTGTAATCGGTCTTGGTATGAGTAAAGCAGGTGCAATTGTGACTCTGGAAGGCAGTGACAGTGAGACAATTATTGTAAGAATTGCAGATCTGCTGAGTCAGAATGGGGTAGCAGCAGCATTCCTTGCAGGTATTATTCTTGCAGGTATTCTTGCAGCGACCATGTCAACTGCAGACAGCCAGCTGTTAGTAGCAGCTTCCAGTGTATCTCAGAACCTGCTGAGTGATTTCTTACATATTAAAATAAGTGAAAAAGCATCAGTTGTAGTTGCACGTGTAACCGTAGTAATCATCAGTATCATTGGTGTATTCCTCGCAAGAGACCCTTCCAGCAGCGTATTTGGTATCGTAAGCTTTGCATGGGCAGGCTTCGGTGCAGCATTTGGTCCGGTTATGCTTCTGGCTCTGTTCTGGAAACGCAGCAACAAATACGGCGCTCTGGTTGGTATGGCAGCAGGTGGTATCATGGTATTTGCATGGAAATATGCAGTACGTCCCCTGGGCGGTGCATGGAATATCTATGAACTGCTTCCCGCTTTCCTGGTAGCACTGGCAGCAAATGTAATTGTCAGCCTGTTAACAGAAAAACCGGATGATTCCATTATTGCGGAATTTGAAGCAGCACAGAGTAAATAGTATAGAGTAATAAATAAGTAAACGGAAATGCTTCCTTTGGATGACGGGTGAGAGACCTGTGACCAAAGGGAGCATTTTTTTTACAAAAAATTCAGAATTGTTTAGATTTTCTTTTCACACTATAGAGCAAGTATGTGTTATACTTTTGATATCTATTCAGCCGAACACAAAGTGCGGAATAATTGGCTTTCATTTATGGTGATGTCTGCGTTAACAGACATTTCCGTTCAGGAAGAAAGCTGTCTGGCTGAAAATACAGGAAAGGAGGGTGAGATCGGATGAAGCTTCGCAACAGACTTGCAGTAGCATTTATGATCATTTTGCTTGTACCAATTGGTCTGGTGTCTCTTAGTATCGTACTTTTGAATAATTATCAGCTTCGGCTTCTGAATCAGGCCTACGGGGTTGAGACAGAGAATGTCAATATGTTTGAGAATAATACCATTGAATTGTTTGATGCGCTGGCGGAAAAGTCCAGCCGGATTGTTCAGGATGCGCTGGCTGAGGATACGGAGAGATTTCGTGATCAGGACTACCTGGAGCAATTGGATGAAAAACTGGGAGAGAAGTATTCGGATCTGATTGTCCGAAGTAATGATAAATATCTGTATTTTGGTTATGAAACGAATGAAACAACGGATGCAGCGGAGCTTTTAAGCCAGCTGCCTGGTTATGGTGCCAATGGAGCAGGCAGCAGTCTGCGTATTTATACAGGTACTGCCACCAATTGTCTGATGAATCAGAATGACTTTGAGTTTGAAGATGGAACGCAGGCAACGGCATTTGTAATCACCCCCATTAGAAACCTGAATCAGATGAAGGGTATGTATATGGAAATGGCCATCAGTGTGATTATTATCATGCTGTTTACTGCCATTTTATTGATCGTGTGGATCTACGGCTCTGTTCTGATTCCCATTAATAAGCTGCAGAGAGCCACCCGCGCCATTCGTGACGGCAATCTGGATTATGAACTGAATGTAAAGGGTGAAGATGAGATCAGCCAGCTTTGTATGGACTTTGAGGAGATGCGCCGCAGGTTAAAGCAGAATTCAGAAGAAAAGGTTCATTACGATGAAGATAATAAAGAACTGATCAGCAACATTTCTCATGACCTGAAGACACCCATTACGGCCATTAAAGGTTATGTGGAAGGGATTATGGACGGTGTGGCTTCCTCCCCTGACAAACTGGACAAATATATCCGTACCATTTATAATAAGGCCAATGATATGGACCGGCTGATTGATGAGCTGACCTTTTATTCAAAAATTGATACAAACAAGATTCCCTATAATTTTGCGCCCATTAATGTGGCGGCGTATTTTGGTGACTGCAGTGAGGAATTGATGCTGGAACTGGAAGAACAGGGAATTGAGATGCAGTATATGAATTTTTGTGATACAGATGTGCAGGTAATTGCAGATGTAGAGCAGATGAAACGTGTGGTGAACAACATTATCAGTAACTCCATTAAATATATGGACAAGAGAAAGGGGATCATTAATATGCGTATTAAAGACCTTGGAGATTTTGTTCAGGTGGAGATTGAGGATAATGGAAAAGGAATTGCCGCCAAGGATCTGCCTTACATTTTTGACCGGTTCTATCGGACAGATAAAGCGCGAAATTCCAAAAAAGGAGGCAGCGGTATCGGTTTATCCATTGTACGAAAGATTATAGAAGATCATGGCGGTCAGATCTGGGCCACCAGCAAAGAAGGCACAGGAACGGTCATGCATTTTGCATTGAGAAAATATCAGGAGGTACGCAATGAGTAGATTGTTGATTATAGAAGATGAAGAAGCCATAGCGGAACTGGAGAAGGATTATCTGGAATTAAGTGGATTCGATGTGGAGATTGAAAACAACGGACAGAGCGGTCTGGACCGGGCACTGAGTGAAGAATTTGATCTGTATATTCTGGATCTGATGCTGCCCGAAATCGACGGATTTGAAATCTGCAAGAGAATCCGTAAGGAGAAAAATACCCCCATTCTCATGGTATCTGCTAAAAAAGATGACATTGATAAGATTCGTGGTCTGGGTCTTGGAGCCGATGATTATATCACAAAGCCCTTCAGCCCCAGTGAACTGGTTGCCCGTGTGAAGGCCCATCTGGCCCGTTACGAACGGCTCATTGGCAGTTCCATACCGCAGAATGAAGTCATTGAGATTCGGGGTCTGCGTATCGACAAAACAGCCCGCCGCGTATATGTCAATGGAGCAGAGAAACAGTTTACCACCAAGGAATTTGATCTGCTGTCCTTCCTGGCGCAGAATCCCAATCATGTATATTCCAAGGAAGAACTGTTTAAGAAAATCTGGGATATGGAATCAGTAGGTGATATTGCAACCGTTACGGTACATATCAAGAAGATCCGCGAGAAGATTGAATTTAATACGGCAAAACCGCAGTATATTGAGACAATCTGGGGAGTTGGATATCGGTTTAAGGTGTAAAGGAACGTTGGGCAGAAATAAGTGGGACTTGTTTCTGTCTTTCTTTTATATTTAAGCGGGAAAAAGTATGGAAGGAGATTTGGATATGAAACCAGGAGATAAAGCGGCCATCGTCTGCTGTTCCAACGGACAGCCCATAGAAAACAAAGAAAAATTGCAGAAATTACAGGATACGTTAACAGAGATTGGCCTTATTCCGGTTTTTAGTGACCATATTTATGTTCATCGCTCTGATTCTGTATTCAGTGGTTCTGGAAAAGAACGAGCTGCCAGTCTTATGAACTTTTACAAAGACGAAGAAATCAAAGCGATTTTTGATATTTCGGGTGGGGATATAGCTAATGAGGTTTTATCCTGGCTGACACCGGAAGATTTTAACGTGATTAAAAACAGCGGAAAACTCTTTTGGGGCTATAGTGATCTGACCACCATTTTAAATGCTATCTATACAAAAACAGGTAATTCGTCGGTGTTGTATCAGGTGAGAAATCTGATTTCCAAAGATGCACAGATGCAGATTTCCAGATTTACCAATACGTTATTATATAACAACATTTTATTGCAGGAAGAACCAGATTTGTTTGATATTCATTATAAGTTCATTCAAAAAAAAGAAATGCATGGTGTTGTGGTGGGCGGCAATATCCGCTGTTTCCTGAAATTGGCCGGGACAGAGTTCTGGCCGGATATGAAAGGGAAGATTCTGCTATTGGAAGCTATGGGCGGTACTGTGCCGCAGATGGTTACGTATCTGAATCAGCTGAAGCAGATGGGGGTATTTCAGCAGGTTTCGGGGATTTTGTTAGGAACGTTTACAAAGATGGAAAAGGAAGGCTGTGTTCCTGTCATATCGGAGCTGGTGAAAGCGTATGCAGGCAATGAAATCCCCATTGCACAGACCGCAGAAATCGGTCATGGGACGGATTCTAAGGCGATTATCATTGGGAAAGAGATGTGTTTTAAACGAAAATAGTGTTAGAGGTACTTTTCCAGAAAAATACAGTGTAAACAGGTCCTTGCCGGAGATAATAACAGTATGGTGGTTTTTTAAGTAACCGATTACGTTGTTAAAAAGGCAGGGATGATTATGCAGCAGGGGATGTTTGGAAGCTGGAAGAAGGTTTTAACAGTGGCGGTAAGTGCGCTGGGCGTATATCTGGTATTTCGCTTTGCGCTGCCGCCGCTGTTGCCATTTATCCTGGCTTTTATTGTGGCTGTTTTCATTCGGCCTCTGGTACGTGTTCTCAGGCAGTATCTTCATCTGAAGGAAAGTGTTGCTGCGGTGCTGGTTTTAGTAGCAGCCCTTGGAATCTTGATATTATTTTTGAATTATATAGGTGGTCTTTTACTGGGGGAATTTCAGGGACTTCTTCAGGATTTCCAGAATCAGGACATTATTGGAAAATTAATGGATGGAGAGACGGGAAAACTGGTGATCCTGGGAAAGGATTGTACGACACTGGTCACGGGAACACTGGAGCAGGTCAGTCAGTATTTTACATGGGAGCGATGCATCAGCTATTGCATGTCACATACACCGGCAATGGTGCGCTGGTGTGGATGCTTCATTACCTCATTATTTGTATTTTTTATAGCCAGTATCCTGGCTGTGGAAGAAATGGAACGGCTTCACCAGCGGTTGACAACCTGCTCATTTTACAAAGAAATTGTGGATTTCGGCCTCTTTTTGCGAAAGGTCTGTGGAAAATGGCTGCGGGTTCAGGGCATGATCATGTTGATAACTACCATAATCAGTGTGGTGGGATTGTGGATATGCGGTTTTTCTTATGCCCTTTTGCTGGGAATTTTCATTGGTCTGGTGGATATCCTTCCTATTTTCGGAACAGGGACTATTTATATTCCGTGGCTGATCTGGGAATTTCTCAATCACCACCCTGGCCGGGGAATCGCGCTTCTGGTCATTTATGTCATCTGTTATTTTGTGCGGGAGTTTATGGAAAATGGACTGATGGGTAAATGTATGGGGATTACGGCTTTTGAATTTCTGGTGTCTGTTTATATAGGGCTGAAATTATTTGGAGGAGCGGGATTTTTGCTGGGACCGCTGGCGCTTTTGATTATTCTGTGGAGTACGGGGGCTTATAGTGGGGAAGCGGAGGAGTGAAAGTACCCTTGACAAACCCTTCCTTTTTTCATACAATAAGAAGAACTGATTCTGGAGTGTGTCTGAAAACGCATATTAGGCATCCTTCAGTTATACAGAAAGTAACAGTGACGAGGAATAGTAGATAAATCCCTTCCTATTCAGAGAAGATATCCTGTTTTTGGAGAAGATATCCTGTTAAAAACAGTGCTGTGAGATATCATAGGAAGTCTTGTTGAACCTGCCCTCTGAGTTTTGCGGCAAACCGCAGCGTAATCCGGCGTTAACGGAAGTTGAGAGAAAGATTTTCCAGTGCAAGTGGGAAATTTTTAATCAGGGTGGTACCGCCGATTTCATTCGGTCCCTATGGGATGGAATGCAGTCGGCGTTTTTTATTTACGCGAAGTGATTTTATCTGTTCGGTAACTGTGAAGGTACAGAATAGTTATGATCGATTTTATTGATTTTAAGGAGGAAATTTGTCATGGCAAAAGAAAAGAAATTTGTAGAAGCCATTACCCCCATGGCTGAGGATTTTGCACAGTGGTATACTGATGTTGTAAAAAGAGCAGAACTGATCGAGTATTCCAACGTGCGCGGATGTATGATCTTACGTCCCAATGGTTATGCAATCTGGGAAAATATTCAGAAGAACCTGGATGCAATGTTTAAGGCAACTGGTGTGGAAAATGTATACATGCCCATGTTTATTCCCGAGAGTCTGCTTCAGAAGGAAAAAGACCACGTAGAAGGTTTTGCTCCTGAAGTTGCATGGGTAACACATGGTGGTATGAACAAGCTGGAAGAAAGACTTTGTGTACGTCCTACTTCTGAAACCCTGTTCTGTGATTTCTATTCCAAAATTATCCAGTCCCACAGAGATCTGCCCAAGCTGTACAATCAGTGGTGTTCCGTTGTAAGATGGGAAAAAACCACAAGACCTTTCCTTCGTTCTGCAGAATTCCTGTGGCAGGAAGGTCATACTGCACATGCAACAGCAGAAGAAGCAGAAGAAAGAACCATTCAGATGCTGAATGTATATGCTGATTTCTGTGAAAACTACCTGGCAATTCCTGTAATCAAGGGTCAGAAGACAGATAAGGAAAAATTTGCAGGTGCAAAATCTACTTATACCATTGAAGCACTGATGCACGATGGTAAGGCACTTCAGTCCGGTACCAGCCACAACTTCGGTGACGGATTTGCACAGGCATTTGGCATTCAGTATTCCGATAAGGAAAATAAATTACAGTATGTTCATCAGACTTCATGGGGTATGTCCACACGCATCATCGGTGCGATCATCATGGTTCACGGTGATGACAGCGGTCTGGTACTGCCTCCCAGAATTGCACCTGTTCAGGTTATGGTTGTTCCCATCGCTCAGCATAAAGCAGGCGTACTGGAAAAAGCAGCTGAACTGCAGAGCAGCCTGATTGAAGCTGGTTATAAAGTAAAAGTAGACGATTCCGACAAGAGCCCCGGCTGGAAGTTCAGTGAACAGGAAATCCGTGGTATTCCTCTTCGTGTGGAAATCGGTCCCAAGGATATTGAAGCAGGTCAGGCAGTAATCGTTCGCCGTGACACCAGAGAAAAACAGGTAGTTGCACTGGATGAACTGGCTGCTAAAATTGGCGAAACACTGGAAACTATGCAGAATGATATGCTGGAACGTGCAAAAGCTCATCTGGCTGCCCACATTTCCGAAGCAAAGACCTATGAAGAATTCAAGGAAAATGTAGAAACCAAGCCCGGCTTTATCAAGATGATGTGGTGTGGGGATCTGGAATGTGAAATGAAGATCAAAGAAGATACCACAGCAACTTCCAGATGTATGCCTTTTGAACAGGAACAGATCACAGATGTGTGCCCTGTTTGCGGAAAACCTGCTAAGAAGATGGTTTACTGGGGTAAAGCATACTAAAATGTGTTGAAAAAACAGCTGATATGAATTGTATACTATAAGAAGGTATGCAATATAAGAAAAGCATTGAGACGAAAGTTCCGCTTGCATGACAGCGGATAGCGTTTCAATGCTTTTTTATTGTTTTATCAATGCATGAGCGTTAAATATATTGATTTTAACACTCACAAGTGTTAAAATAATTATGGAGGTGAAATTATGCTACCTAAAAAAGAAACTCTTACAATAGAATTTAAAAGTGATAAAAAGAAATATTCTGATTCAGATATTTTTGAAGCAGTTGTTGCATTTGCAAATACAGAAGGTGGAGATTTGTACTTAGGTATCGAAGATTCTGGAGAAGTCACTGGTGTTCATGAAGCTCATAAAAATCCAATTACACTTAGTGCCTTTATTGCCAATAATACAATTCCTCCGGTTTCTATTCGTGCTGAAATAGTCAATGATATATTTCCTGTATTAAAAATTACAGTTCCAAAGTCATATAGTGGTATTGTTGCTACAATTTCTGGAAAAGTATTACACAGACGTATTAAGGCAGATGGAACTCCTGAAAATGTTCCAATGTATCCATCAGAATTCGCTACTCGATTATCGGATTTGCGTATGTTAGATTATTCAGCAATGCCTGTGTTACAATCAACGCTTTGTGACTTTGATTCATTAGAAGTTGATCATTTGAGAAAATTAATATTGGCATATAATGGAGATAAAACTCTTCTTGATTTGAATGACGAAGATTTATTTAAAGCATTGGGTTTTGTTCGAGAACAGAATAATGTATTAATTCCAACAATTACAGGTTTATTGTTGGTAGGTAAAACTTCAGCATTAAAAAAATATATACCTACACATTCATCTTCATTTCAAGTTTTGGTGGGGACGGATGTAAAAATTAATGAAGATATTAATAAGCCTCTTCTATCAGCCATCGATAAAATAAACACTTATTTAGAAGCATGGAATCCTGAACAAGAATTAGAAATAGGTTTATTCCGTGTACCAATTCCTGATTTTAATAAACGGGCTATTCGAGAAGCAATTGTAAACGCATTTAGCCATCGTGACTACACTAAAATGGGGCGTGTTCGAATTGCAATAAACGATGACGGACTTACAGTTGCTAATCCAGGTGGTTTCATTGAAGGCGTAAGTATTAAAAATCTTCTTACGGCAGAACCTCATGGTCGCAATCCACAATTAGCAGATGCATTAAAAAGAATTGGTCTTGCAGAAAGAACTGGTCGTGGAATTGATCGTATCTATGAAGGTTCCTTAGTATATGGAAATCCTCTTCCGGATTATACTAATTCAACAGCAGTAACAGTATCTTTATTTATTCCTAGAAGTAGACCTGATACACAAATTGCGAAATTAGTTTCTAATGAACAAAATAGATTAGGACATCCTCTTTCGTTAAATACATTATTAGTTCTTAATATGTTGAAAGATTTACCTCGTTCAAATGTCAGTCAGCTTGCTGAAGCAGCAAATCTTTCTGAAATTGCTGTTAAAAATATTTTGGATTCTTCTATAGAATGTGGTATTGTTGATTTTTATGGCAGCGGACGAGGAAGAACCTATATTCTTTCTCCCAAAGTATACAATACAAAATCAAAGAAAATAGGATATGTTCGCCAAGTGGATATTGATGAAACCCGATATCCGGAATTAATTATTAATATGGCCAAAACAAATGAATATATTTCTCGTGCAGATGTTATTCAGCTTCTTCATGTTGATGATAATAAGGCTTATAGACTATTAAAATCACTTGTAGACCAAAAAATACTAATGCCAAAGAATAAAGGACGTTATTCGAAATATTTTTATTCTGGAAATGATTAAACTAACACTTATTTAATGCTTAAAATGAAACAAGAGAAATACTGTATTTAAGCGGATTTCTCTTGTTTTAACACTCATTTAACACTCACTAATACATTAAATAAGCAATAAAATAGATACAGGGAGAAAGAAAACAATGGAAATGAAAATACCGAAACAGGTAGCGTTTATTATTGGCCGTCTGGAGCAGCATGGCTATGAAGCTTATGCGGTTGGCGGCTGTGTGCGTGATGCATTGCTGGGGCGGGAGCCTCATGACTGGGATATTACAACGTCTGCGAAACCGGAGCAGGTAAAGGCACTTTTCAAGCGGACCATTGATACGGGAATTCAGCATGGTACGGTAACAATTATGGAAGATCATATTGGATTTGAGGTTACGACGTATCGAATCGATGGTGAGTATGAGGATGGAAGACATCCGAAGGAAGTGCAATTTACCCCGGATCTGAAAGAGGATCTGCGCCGCCGTGATTTTACCATTAATGCCATGGCCTACAGTCCTGCCAAGGGGCTTGTGGATATATTTGGCGGTCAGGAGGACCTGAAGGAAGGTATTATTCGCTGCGTGGGAAGTGCTGAAGAACGGTTTCAGGAAGATGCGCTGCGTATTATGCGTGCCGTGCGTTTTGCTGCGCAGCTTGGTTTTACCATTGAAGAGAAAACATGGAAAGCCATAGGAAAGCTGGTGCCGAATCTGAAAAAAGTCAGTGCAGAGCGTATTCAGGTGGAATTGACGAAATTGCTGATGTCGCCGAATCCTTCCTGGTTCCGGCTGATGTATGGTTCTGGAATTACGAAGGTGGTTCTTCCGGAATTTGATGCAGCTATGAACTGTGAGCAGAACAGCCCGTATCATTGCTACTCCGTAGGTGAGCATACATTGGAAGTGCTGGCGCATACACCGGCGGATCTTCCACTGCGCCTGACCGCGCTTCTGCATGATCTGGGAAAACCGGTGGTGAAAATTACGGATGAAAATGGAAGAGATCATTTTCATGGACATGCTGTGGAAAGTGAGCAGATTGCCCAGGATGTGCTGCATCGTTTGAAATTTGATAATTATACCATCAATCGTACCTGCAGATTGATTCGTTTCCATGATTACCGCATGCCTGCGGAGGCCGTGGAAGTACGAAAAGCCATCAATCTGATTGGTGAGGATTTATTTGCGGATATTCTGGCGTTCCAGAGAGCCGATTCCAGTGCGAAAAAGCCGGAAGTCGTTGTTATGGCATTAGCCCAGCTGGAAAAAATTGAGGCTGTTTATCAGGAAATTTTGGATAAAAAACAGTGTACCTCCCTGAAAATGCTGGCTGTGACAGGCAAAGACCTGATTCAGGCAGGAATGAAACCCGGTAAGGAAATGGGCACGGTGCTGGAACAGCTTTTACAGCATGTATTGGAATATCCGGAAGATAATCAGAAGGAGATTTTGATTCAGCGCTGGAAAGAGGGAAGAGAGGACAGAATATAAAATAAACCAAACAGTGAAATTGTAATAGGGCTATTCAGCAAAATGTAAATGAATTGATATTTTGTTGAATAGCTGTTTAATATATTACAAAAACATAGCAAATTTAATATGGATTTTATTGACATAAGGCTAAATTCTTATTATATTTAATGTGTGAATTGAAAAAAGGTAGAAAAATTTATACATAAATAACAAACCAGGGTGGGTAAACAACTCTGGGGAGATGAAAGGGACGATGTAACTATGACGGATGCGGAACTTCGTAAGTTGAAGCGAACGGATTTGCTTGAGATGCTGCTTGAGCAGGGGAAAACCGTAGAAGATTTAAATAAGCAGATTGAGGCTTTAAATGCTCAGATTGACAATTTAAAGATAGAGAGGCAGCAGCGCGAAGCAGAGTTTCAGGAACAGATGAGAGGGATGGAAGAAAAACTGGCAGATCGTCATCTTCGTATAGAAAATGCCGGTTCCATTGCCAAAGCTTCTCTGGAACTGAGTGGTATTTTCGAGGTTGCTCAGACCGCTGCACAGCAATATCTGGATAATATTGAGAGGATGAACGAAGAAAATACCCGTGCATGGGAGGAGAAAAAGGCGACTGCCGATGCAGAGGTTGAAAGGCTTCTCACAGAAACCAGAACAGATTGTGAAACCAGACAGCGAAATGTAGAAAATAAATGCGCTGCCATGGAGATGGCTGTAAAAGAGCGCTGTGATGCCATGAAGGAAGAAACCAGCGCACAATGTGCATTACAAAAAGCCAATACAGACGAATATTGTTCCAACCGCGAACGTGAAATGGAAGAAAAGTGTTCTGCACGGGAACAGGAAGCGGAAGCCAAATGTCTGGCACGGGAACAGGAAGCAGAAGCCAGATGTGAAGCTCTTACTTTAAAGGCAGAGCAGAACGTAGAAGAACGTTGGGCAGGTCTTTCACAAAGATTAGAAGATTTCTATCGTGCGCATGAAGGACTCCGTGAACTTATTGCAGCAACAGGTGGAATTCAGAGAGATTAACTATGTGGAAGAAAAAATCGAAAGAAAAAGAGAAGGAAAAGAAGCCGCTGGTAATTCCCACTAACGAAGAACTGGAACGGGAACTTCAAAGGGTGTTATACAGGAAGCGCTATGGAAGCACTTTACGAAGCACCATATATGCACTGATTACAGTAGCAGCAATGGCGGTTCTTGTAGCCACTCTGTTCTTGCCGGTACTTCAGATTTATGGTTCTTCCATGACACCCACATTAAACGATGGTAATATTGTACTTTCTGTAAAAGCAGGAGAATTTGAAAAACAGGACGTTATCGCGTTTTATTACAATAATAAAATTCTGGTCAAACGAGTAATTGCCCGTGCCGGAGAGTGGGTGAACATTGATGAAGAAGGTAATGTATCAGTAAATGGTGAGATACTGGACGAACCCTATTTACAGAATAAAGCTCTGGGCGAATGTGATCTGGAATTACCTTATCAGGTACCCGAAGGACGACTGTTCGTTATGGGAGATCATCGTTCCGTATCAGTAGACAGTCGAAGTTCAGCGATTGGATGCGTAGCAGAAGAACAGATTGTAGGAAAACTGGTATTTTGTGTATGGCCCTTACAGGACTTTGGTAAAATTGAATAGTATAAGACAACAAAAGTTATAAAAAGAAGGGGGTGGCCGCAATGGAATCATCATTAATTGAACGTGCCAAACGTTTTCTGAGTGCACAGCGAAAAAAGAAAATGTGGTATCGTGCCATGTATGGTATGGCAGCAATCGTCGTATTTGTCACTACATATATGCTTATTCTGCCTGCTATCACTATGGAACGTGAAACTATTTGCGGAAAAGAAGAACATACACATACAGAAGAATGTTATACAACCGAAATTGTTGAAATTGAGCAGGATCCGGTTCTCATATGTACAGCCAAAACGCTGGAAATACATAAGCATACAGACAGTTGTTATACCAAAAATGAAAATGGTGAAAAAGTACTGACCTGCGGACAGGCAGACTTTGTCCTTCATACACATGACAAGAACTGTTATAACGAGGCAGGTGACCTTGTTTGTACACTGGATGAAGTAAAAGAACACATTCACGATAACAACTGCTATGAAACGAAAAAAGTATTGGTATGTGAAAAACAGGAATCAGCAGGACACAGCCATACAAAAGATTGCTATACGAAAGAAAAGGGCAGTCTTATTTGTGATGCAGAAGAACATACACATGGCGGTACATGTTACGATGAAAACGGAAACCTTATTTGTGGAAAAGAAGAACATACACATTCTGATAAATGTTATAAATGGGAAGATAAACTTGTCTGCAGCAAAGAAGAAAGCGAAGGGCATAGCCACGATGACAGCTGTTATGAAACCGTAAAAACCCTCAAATGCAGCAAAAAAGAAGCGTATGTTCACAAACATACAGACAATTGCTACAAAAATGGCGTTCTTACATGCGGAAAACTGGAAACCGCAGAGCATCAGCACTCTGAGGCTTGTTTCGAGACCCCTGAACCGGAAACAGAAGAAAAGACAGTACTTGTTTGTGAAAAAGATGAACATGTACACGAAGACGAGTGCTTTGCAGAAGAAACGGAAGCAGCGAATACATTTTCTCTAAGAAAAACGACTGAAACAGCGGCAGATGAAGAAGGTGAAAGCCAGACTGATGAAGCCGTACAGGGAAATGATGGAATTATGCTTTTAGACGAAGGTGAAAGTGAAACATCTGAAGAAAGCTCTTTAAGTACGGAAGAAGAAAGTGAGAGTAAAACTTCCAGTTCAGAAGAGCAGACATCTGCGTCAGCATCTGAAGAGGATACTACGGAAAATACTACTGATGTTTTAGATGTAAATAAGGTAAGCTTTAATACTTTGAAATATGATGCGGATAATGACTGGTATTTGATTGATGATTTGAGAATTGATTTTACGGTAGAAAAAGAGGATATTGCAAAGACTTTAATATATACATATCCCAATAGTGTAATTATTCCAGATGCATTGCTTAATACACTGCACGATTTAACAGATGATAGCGGCAATGTTGTTGGTACATATAAATTCATTGCTAATGATGATGCTGCTGGAAATATTATTAATTATTCCGTAGAAGTGAATTTTAATGCTGATTACATTGCGACTGTTACAAATGATGTAACTGGCCATATCACTTTTGATGGTATGATTGATAAATCAGCTGTAAATGGTGATGGGGATGTTGATGTAAAATTTAGCGATAGCTGTACGCTGTATATTCCGGGAGAAAAAATTGAATATCCGGATGATGAAACACTCAATTATGATGTAAATGTTATAAAAGAAGGCTCGGTAATTGAAGGCAATAAGCTGGTTTATACAGTGTATATCGATTCGGAAAAAGGAACCCCTGACCCTATTTCCATATCAGATACATTGAACGTGTCTGGTATCGATATATCAAAGGTAAGCTTAAAAAGTGTTACAGTTACAGAAGGAACATATGAAAAATACAGTAATTGGAGTGACAAGCGAACTGACAGGGAATCAAAGACCTTAGTCAATGGGAGTGACTATGAATATTCTGAAGGAAATTTAACTTTGACGTTAGGCGGTTTAGAGAAAGCAGCGTCTAATACTAATGGAAGTGTCAGTGTAAATTACTATAAAATTGTATATATATATGATTTAGGTGATTTAGATGCAGGTGAATATATTACTTCGAAGAATGCAGTTACAATAAGCAGTACCGATGACAGCACTGGTGAAACAATTAAAGACAGTGATGACTATACACTTAATGTGGATCAGACTTATAAGATGTCAAAATATGGTTCACATGAAGGTGATGGAAAAATTAAATGGACGATTACTGTTAACAGCAATAATAATAATATTGCTGGAACTGTTTTAACAGACAGTATGCTTGCTGATTTAACGGGAGATGTAACTATTTCTCCTGCAGATGGTTATGAGATTATAAAAGATGCAGATGGAACGATTACTGGCATTCAATTTAATGCAATAACTAATACAAATAGCGATGGGACAGCGGACAGTAATACAAATGCATATACGATTACATATTATACGGATGTTGTAACCCGCTGGGATACAGTTACTTATAAAAATGAAGCTTCTTTAAATGATAGCGATGGTGATAAGTTAGCTTCAGGAACCGGAACAGTATACGTTGGTGATGGCAGTGTGTCTAAACAATATACAAGTGCTGTTGTATCTGAAGATAAAGAAACCTCAACGGTTACATGGACTATTACAATTACGTTGCCGGAAAGCGGTTTAGAAGCTGGAACAGAAATTGTAGATAATCCGAATCAAAATCAGTGGGGAAACGCAGGGAAAAATCAATATTTTACAAGAAAACAGATTCTTGCATGGGGCGGTATTCTGACCTTTGATGACGGAGCAACAGTTAATGTAATTGGTAACGATAATTTTACATTATCGTATCTGGGCTCAGATGGAAACAAATATACGTATGATGGTATTAAAAGTTTATCTGAGGATACGAATATAACGTTTACTGTAATGACTATCACATTGAATAGTGATTTGAAAGCACCTGAAAACTTAACCAGCAGAACTCTTACGTATTCATATACCACTACTGCAGATTTAACAGATGCAAGTTATGGAAATAATTCATACTATAATACCATCAGTGTCGGTGATAAGAAAAACCACGGGGAATACGTGTATCATAAAGGTGGTGTATTAAAGACTGATGGAAATGGGAATTCTGAAAAGACTACAGTCAGCAATTCAACAGGAGAGTTAACGTGGAGAGTTACTACATATGTGGATAGTGACAATTATAAATATATGATTGTCACAGATACATTGCCGGTTGGTATAACGCTGACTGCGTTGAAATTGGGAGTTGAGCAGTTAACCATAGCTGCTGATGGGACTATATCAGGAACCGATGGTACTTATAAAGTAACTGGTACATATAAAGATGGTAAGGTAGAGTTAAAAGTTACACCAGCTTCAGAATCATATCTTCCTACTAATACAGATTTTAGAATTACGTATTTTGGTAAAGTTACGGATGTGGATTCTGCAGAAGCAAGTCAAACTTTTAAGAATACAGTAAGTGTTAAAACAGATACAGGAGCAGAATATGGTTCTGACAGTCAGGAACAGGAATGGTCAAAGTCTGATGAAACAGCTGCTTCTAAACATTTGTCAAAGTCAGGGGATTTTAATAACAACAGCCAGAAAATAGAATATTCCGTTATTATTAATCAAAAGGGAGATGATCTGGTTGAAGGAAGTGATACATTAACGTTAACAGATGTATTGAGTTATACTAATCCGTCAGATGTATATTCGGGCTTGTATCGACATTATTCGTTAATTCAGAGCAGTGTAAAATTGTATTATTACTCAGCTTCAGGTGATAAGACGGAAGTAACGGATTGGTCATGGACTTATACAGAAGAAGACGGACATACGGATTGGACGCCCAATAAATGTACCATTAACGCCATAGTTCCAGATGGAGTAGCTTTGATTTTGGAGTATGCGTATTCTGTAGAAGCAACGTATCCATCAGATTGGGCAACTAATCCGCTGGGAGTTTCAAATACAGTTACGATTGAAGGCACTGGCGAAAGTTCAACGGATGATAAAGTAAATGATAATTGGAAACAGTCAGAAACTACAGGCAGCGTTATTACAGATAAAACATATAGATTTTATAAAGTAGAAGAAGGAAATTATAATATTATCCTGCAGGGAGCTGTTTTTACTTTATATAAATATGTGGCTTTAGATACCTGGAAAGAAGTGAAAACTTATACAACAGATGAAAACGGAAGTTTTTATGTTATTTTGAAAGAGCAGGATGAAGATGAGGAGGATGGCTTAAAAACAAATACATTGTATAAACTGGTAGAAACGACAGCACCAGATGGATATAAATTACCAGCTTCGGAAATACCGTATTATTTCTATTTTTCATCGGATACCGATACAACAAACACATTACCGGATCTTTCTGCCAGTGCGGTAGATTTAAGTAAAACTTCAGCGACTGCCTATGTAGAAAATGAGAAAATACCGGAAGATGAAGATACTTCTATTAAAGCAACTAAAGTTTGGAAAGATCTGGAAGGAAATGAATTAACAACTGATTTGCCCGAATCGATACAGTTCAAACTTTATCAGGTGTGCAGTGAAACAGAAATAACAGAAACAGTGACTTCTGGAGGAGAGTTGTATAAAACAGAAAGTAATCCGGATGGTATTTATACAATTACAGCTGAAGAAGACTGGACACTGACAGTTTCTGACCTACCTGCTGTACGGACCGTAGATGGTGTAACTACATATTATGCTTATTATCTTAAGGAAGTAGAATTAGATGATTACGCATCGGAAATTACAGTTAATGATGATGGAAGTTATACTATTACCAATACGAAAGCTGATATAGAAAAAACAGAAATTACTGTGAATAAAAAGTGGTTCAAAGATGGTAGTGATATTACTTCCAGTAAATCTGGGCAGATTGAGTTTGACGTATATAGGTTGGAGAGTGATTCGGAAAACGTTACATCTGATATAAAGAATGTTAATGTGCAGATAGGAACATATAATTATGCAGTTGATATACGTTATACAGGTACATTTATTTCCAAAGTAGGAGATAAAATTGAAATAGAAATATACTCTAATTCTCGAGAATCTTTTTTGTGGGTTGAAGGTACAGGGATTACTATTAAAGGCGAATATTGCGATGAAACAAATATATCAGATGAGTGGGGGAATACGAATACATTTTATAGATATAAATATACTTATGAAATTACGGATTCTACTCCAGATAATGCATATATATATGGCTCTATAGGGGCAAATAAGACATTGAATGATACAATAACAGTATCGCATATACAAACAGATTCGACATTAACTCAAGATGGAGTAGAAGCACTTGGCGGAACATACTATGGAAGTTATGCGCTTAATTCCGATAGCAGTAATGTATGGTCAACTACTATTTCTAATCTGCCAAAAACAAATAGTGATGGAACAATTACCTATAGTTATTATGTTGTGGAAAAAAATAACAGCAACTATGAAACTACTTATGAAACAGCAGAGGATGGAACTTTAGTTATTAATAATACAATTACATCTGAAACTGTTGAACTTCCCGAAACCGGCGGTTTCGGCACGCTACAATACATATCAGGAGGATTCCTGCTTATGCTAGTATCTATCCTGATGTATATAAAAAAGCAAAATCAGGAGAGGGGAAAGCAAATTTAGCCGAAACTGATTTTCAGAGTGCGGAGACACTCAAAAATATTATATCCTAAAGGAGCTTCCTGTATAATTCAAATATAAGGAATTCCGAGAAAGAAGGTTGAGAAAAAAATACCTCAGTGTAGAATAAGATTACTGACTTTGGAACGGTTAGTAAAAAATCTTATTGAACAGAGAGGTATCTGAAATGAAG
>JBGVFN010000111.1:0-40463 GCA_045121095.1 Lachnospiraceae bacterium
CAGCTGGGAGAGCATCTGCCTTACAAGCAGAGGGTCACAGGTTCGAGCCCTGTAGGCCCCATTATATGGCGGAATAGCTCAGTTGGCTAGAGCATACGGTTCATACCCGTAGTGTCGAGAGTTCGAATCTCCCTTCCGCTACTAAGGTTCACACAGAAGTGTGGATCTTTTTTTATTTTATAATTTCTTTATCTCCATTAATCTTATCTCCATTGATCCTTACTTTTTTATTTGACTGCATTTATCTATAGTTGTTTTTATTTTTAGCACAACATCTTCCAATCTCTCACGTTTTTCTCACAATTCTCCTTATTTTTTATGAATTTCCTTTCTTCCAAAACCTTTCGCTGTTTTTCTCCATCTATATATCGTAAATGTTTTGTAATATTTATGTAATATTTAACGAATTCTGTAGACCATAATCATCTTCTGTCTTCCGCAGGCATTTCCACTGCCGAACAGTTATTTATTTTATGTTTACTCAGAATTCAGGATGTTCAGCCAATACGGAATAATTACAAAACATCTATAATAATCCATTCAAAGGAGGTAATGATGACTACACAAAAACAGAATCTCCTGCACATTTTCTTCAGTGCAGCCATTCTGGTACTGCTTCTAAATCTGAGCAGTATAAACGTTTCTGCTGCAAGCATCACAAGAGATACCGATTCATTTGATGACATCGCCATCGCTCAGGTCAATAATTATGTGAATGTTCGAAGCAAAGCGTCTACCAGCGGAAAAGTCGTCGGTAAAATGTACGACAATTCTGCTGCTATTATCAAAAAATCAGTAAAAGGGAAAGGCGGAACCTGGTACTACATATCTTCCGGTTCTGTAACCGGTTATGTAAAAGCTTCTTATTTCAAAACAGGCTCTGCTGCTGCAAAAATCGCAGCTAAAACCGCCACTCTTTCAGCAAAAGTAACCGCATCCGGACTTCGAATGCGCAAAAGTGCAACCACCAACAGTTCCACGCTTGTGGTTCTTTCCAGAAATACAACCGTAAAGGTTTTGAAAAAGAATGTTTCCGGAAACGATGGACTTACCTTTGCAAAAGTAACTTATACAACCAACGGTAATTCAAAAACCGGATATGTGGCTCAAAACTATATCAAGTTTTGCTATTCCATGAAAACGGCCACAGCCGTATCTTCCTCTTCCAGCAGTTCCAGTAACAAAACCTCTGGAAGCAGTTCCGGAAGTACATCCAGCAGTAACAGTACCGCATCCCTTGGTGCTTCCATTGCTGCAACAGCGAAACAGTATGTAGGAAAACTTCCTTATGTTTGGGGAGGCACCAGCTTGAAAACCGGTGCAGACTGCTCAGGCTTTGTTCAATCCATCTACAGGCTTTATGGCATCAGCGTACCGCGAACCTCTGTTACGCAGGCAGCCAGCGGCCGTTCCATCAGCCGCAGCCAGCTGCAGAAAGGTGATCTCGTTTTTTATAAAAACGGTAAAAGTACCATCAGTCATGTAGCTATCTACATTGGAAACGGTCAGATTGTTCATGCAGCCAATGCAAAAAGTGACTGCAAAATCTCCAGTATCGACTACGATACACCAGTTAAATATGTGACCTATTTGCGCTAGGAACTAATAGTACTCCGTTACATCAGGCTATTTGTTATAGCCCATCTCAGTCATATATTAAAAAAAGTGACAATTACTTTCATTTCCACAAATACAAAAATTTTACCCCCGGCTAACAAGTATATATCACTTTGTCAGTCAGGGGTATTTTTATCCTCTGTTTCTATTTTTCAATTTTTTTCTTTTCACACTGTTATTTTTCCCAATTCCTATTTGCATCACCGTCAGGATCCGGCGCACTCTTCTCCGTTATGGGCCGCACATACATTTCAACCAGATAGAACATAGCCACTACCAGCACACAGCATACAAAAGTGGATATCAGAAACATGCTCTGACTGCTGTACATAAAATCCAGAATTCCCGTTTCGCTGGCTGCTACCGATACGATATTGGATGCCATATGCATCAAAATGGGTGCTTTTACAGAACCATATCTCTCATAAACATAGCACAAAATAAACCCGATAATAAACGCATATACACCCTGTACCAGATTTCCGTGCAGCAGAGCAAACGTCAAAGAAGCCCAAAGCATGGCTGGTATGACAGCTGTAAATTCTTTAAAACGTCTGTAGATCAAACCGCGGAACAACAATTCTTCCGCAATCGGAGATAAAATGCCAAGCACCACCAATTCTGCCGCAAAGCCTGCGCTGTAAAGAACATTTGTTGCTTCAGCATAACTCTCAGAAGCCTCCACCAGGCCACTCATGGAAATCATATTAGACGCCGCCAGACAGGAAGCCGCACCACCCATAACCAAAATCAGATAGTGCACCAGCGGAACCTGATCCGTCTCTTTATAAACACCCAGCACTTTGTCCTGATTCTTATCTTTCCTGCGCATCCATAAAAACACAGGGATCAAAACAAAATAACTGGCAGCCATGGTTATAAAACTCAGTAATTCAAGATTTTCCAATGTAGCAGAGAAAATATGATTCACAAACTCTTCCACACTAAGATCTGTCATCTCCAAAAAGCCCTGTTTCACATAGTAAACCATCAAAACCACAAAAGACATACACTGCTGCAAAAGCATATAAACCAAAACCGGCGAAAAACAACGCCACACACTTCCCCGTCTCTTCATACCAGTATTCATATGTACCTCTACTCCTTTATTATCTAACCAGTTCTCGAGCATTAACCGCAATAACCAATTCTATTTCACTACATTTTCAGATTTTTCTTTCAGTAACCGATATTTCTCTCGCAGCATCCCGCAGATAATTTAATTGTCTCCAACAGATACTAAGGCACTGTAATTTTATCTAAACCCATATATCTGCCGAACAGATAACAGTTACTTAAAAATAAACAGAAAAAAGGAATCAACATATTTTATCATATGTCAATTCCCTTATTTTATACAGATAATCTCAATTCGTCAAGACCTCAGCTTTAGTGGATAACAATTGGATGTTCCAGAGCATATTGACGTCCATATTGAACCAGTTCATCTTTCGCAATAATATTATTACGCTCCACATAACATACACCATTCGGTATACCGGGGAAGAATCGTCCGCCCGGGCAGTATGTGTCAATGGCTCTGCGCACTTCCGCTCGAATTGCTTCTTCCGAAACTCCTTCCAGGTCAATTTTAGGTGCATCAATGCCACCGACCATTGCCAGTTTACCATCTGTAATCTTTTGAATCAGTGGAATATTATTCTGTGCAATAACCCCCTGCCAGATATCTATTCCAATTTCTACCATATCATTTACAATTGGCTCACAAATACAATCCGCATGGTGCATATAAATCATACCACAGTTATGGATCACATCTGCGATTTCTTTCTGAAGCGGTTTAATCAACTTTCTCCAGACTGATGGAGGCAGAAATACATTCTGTTTTGATCCCCAGTCATCATGATAGAAAATAATATCCGGATGAATCTTTTCAGCTACCATTTTAATATACTTAATTTTATAATCCGCAATTACTCTTAAAAGACCTGCCATTTCTTCCGGATACTCCAGATAATTCACCAATGCATTTTCCATGCCCATCAAATGATGTGTACGTTCAAAAAGACCACCGGCACACATAAAGCCTACAAATTTTTCCTTTCGGTTTACATTTTCAGCAACCTGCAATGCTATCGTCCAATCCAGATTATCCAAACAGGGAACTTTTAATTGTTCTTCCCATTTTTCAATATCCTTAATCACAGCATTCGTAGCATTTACACAGGGATGAGGACCTGGAGCCCCCTGCGGAAAGATATATACCGTTCCCCAGGAGTCTTTGTGCTCTTTACCATCCTGCGGCGGCAAGTCTCCCAAAAGAACCGGATCTGGAATCAATTCAATGGCATCCATCAAATCACCATAAAAATCAGGCTGCTCCCCATTATAAATTGCCATGGCGTTTTCTCTTAAATTCATTTGCTCAACCTCACTTGCTTGTATATTCTTCTCAGTTCAAAAAATATATCGCTTTAGAGTAAATTATCTGTTATATAGTTTATTATAATATTCCAGTGAATAATTATATAACTCATCCCTTGCAATGATTTCCTGATCAGGATTACTCATATCTGTCATAATCCAGGGCATACAGCGTCCTTTCGCACCAAAATGATCCACAAAATCGCGTACCATTCTGCGGATTTCAGCTTCATCAGCTTCATGTGGAATCGTCAGGTCAAAGCAGAAGGTCATTTGATCGCCATAAGTTTCATATAAGAAATCAGGTTCATTAATACCAATCTGAGGGGTCCACATATCAATTCCCATTTCCAGCATCTCAGGTACATACTGAATGTTTTTACCGCAGGAATGCAATTCTATAAATTTTCCCTGATCCTTCAGGAATTTCAGGAAACGGGAAGTGGCGGGCATAAGCTGTTCACGGAACATTTCATTGGAGAAAAATCCACTTCTTTGCGTTCCCCAGTCATCATGATATAAAACACCATCTACACGACCGTAGTACTCAAAGATATTCCGACAGGATTCAATCTTATAATCAGCCATTTTCTGGAAAAATTCTTCCAGAAGTTCCGGTTCTTCATAAAATGCGATTAACGTTTCATCAAAAGGCATCATTTCATGTAAACGTTCAAAAATTCCTTCTACACATTCGTAAATATGCGGTCTGTCAGGATCCATCAAAGCCTGAAGTTTTGCACCATCTGCTTTAAAGTCAACCAGTGACAGATCTGGCCATTCCACCTCATCTTTCCAATTTGCGAAATCAGAAATCACTCTGGTTCCAGGCTTAGTAATCATTCCTCCTGCCGATTCTACCATCGTCCAGTAAACACCCCACCAGTCATAGCCATCGACTTCCGGTACAGGATGTTCTTCCATAGCATCCGGCCATACCGTATTACTTTCATAAAAATATGCAGGCATCCATAACGGTTTCTCGCCTTTTACACAACGAATATAATTTTCTCTTACACTGCAGGGTCTGCCTTCAATAGCAGGTTTCGGCTGCTGAAAAATCCAGGGAAAAGAGCCCGGCGCCTGCCAGAATTTTGAATAATCACGTTCCGCAGCAGTTTTCATAAAACGTCCTATGCTCATATTTCTTACTCCTTTTTATTCGGTTATCTTTTTTCTGCCGGACTATTGTTTATTTTCCAAAATAAATTTTACTATATTTATCAATTGCTTCACTGGTGGCCTCATATACCCCCTCAAATGTACTCATAGCCAGTCCCTGAGATGCACTGGGAATAAAATAATATTTGCCACATTCATCACATGCACGTTTTACTTCACTGAAAATTACGTCTTTTGTCCAACCTTCATAATCAATCTTTGCACTGTCAATACCTCCCATAAAGGAAATCTTTCCACCGTATTTTTGAATCAATTCAGGGATATGATTGCTGGTCATAACTCCCTGCCAGATATCAATTCCCATTTCAATCATAAAAGGCACTAAAGTTGCTGCATAAGAATCACTATGATGAACAATTAATTCCACACCATTTTCTTTATAACATCCATAAATCTCTTTGTATGCAGGAAGAATAAATTCTTCAAACATATCCGGGGAAATAAACGTGGAAATCTGGCTTCCCCAGTCATCATGATGGAATAATCCATCTGGTTTCAGATACTTGCAGATTTCCTCTGCCTGCTGAACTTCCCATTCTGTCAGGAACTTAATCAGATCTTTCAAATCATCGGGCTCTTCGTAAAAATTAATTAAACAATTCTGAATTTCCTGCAAATGATGACATTGTTCAAAAATACCGGGTGCAACAAAAGGTGTTACAAAATATTCATTACGATCAATTTCTTCTACCTGTTTTATAAAAGGTTCCCATGCTGTTTCCGGCAATTTCACAGCGGGTGCTTTTACATAATCTCTCCAGTGAGTAATATCTTTAATAACAATCTTATCTGGTGTATGAACAGGGAAAGGACCAGGAGTGCCTGCCGGCCATGAATTGGTGACACCCCATGCATTTACCACATTTTCTTCACCATACTGAGGTGCTGCTCCCTGCAGCATGATCGGATGAAATACCATAGCAAAAGCTTCATACTGGTTTACAAAGCGATCTGGATTGCCACCATGAATCGTTTCTAATAAATTTTGCTTTTTCGTTAACATTATAACATCCCCCTTGTATTATTTTTTTGTACCATAATTTTACTCACAGGAACAAAATCATGTTTATCGATCCAAATACTCACTATACATTTCCAATATACGTATCGATAATTTCATATAGTCTCTGGTATATACGTCTTCCAAATCACAGGTAAGTTCATTTATAATTTTATTGATACGATATACCAGCGTATTACGATGTACAAACAGTTCCTGAGCTGCACTCATCAGTGAACGTTCATTATTTAAATATGCTTTAAAAGTATGGATACGGTCCATATTTTGTTCCTGATCCATATGCCATAGTTTTGAAATATCCGGATGGCAGGCCGCAATGGCTTCGTTTTTATCTCCATTTCGGATGATAAATTCGATTGCACAATCATAAAAATAATTTATCTTCAGGACTGATATGTCCTTCTTATTTTTGCCTAACACCCCGTTACTTCCATGGGAAGCCGCAAATACTGCCTGATTATAGTAATAACGGCAAAAACGTATATCCAAAAAAGGCAGGCTTTTTCCAATGACATATCCCTGAGCAATATTCGTTTTGTAAATAGTATCAAGTACTGATTCATTCAAATGTTTGGAAGCAATCAGCAATACCACATTTTTTTCTATTATGGTAACATCACACTGAGGTAAAAGCCGGCTCAGTTTGTTTCTTAAGAGAACAGTATCCTCATACTGAAAAAGATTATTTTTGGGGCAGGCTGCTAAAATATAATAACTGTCTTTCCCATTGTTCCAGTTCATATACTGCATATACTGCTGCAGCTGACCCAAATCTATCATCTGACCGGCAAGCAGCTTCTGGAAAACAGAAAAACAACTGATATCATTATTTTTGTTCAAATATCCCATATGCGGAGCAAGTAAACTAACAATATAGTTCAGAATCTGCTGATCCCCACGATTTAATTCACGATCATGCTCTATGATTGTAATTCGTCCACATACTGCATCATTTGACATGATCAAAGAAGAAAGACAATTGGAAAGAGAGGCATCATTCATATGATAATACTGTGCTCCCATAATATTATAATTATTGTTTGGATCATTTCTTAAACTTTGGAATACAGATAATGACGTAGAACCATAATTGCACAAATGAGCCCACTCTTCATCCAATTCGCTATATTTATAACGTTTGCTGATAGCCAGTACAGTCCATGAAGCATCCATTAGCACAACCGGATTATGAAAAATATGCCAGCTTTTGTCAATTACCGTCTGAAAATCCATTTGAACCGCTGCATCCCGAACCATAGTATCCCAGTCATTATAATAGTCAAATACTGACTGAATGATTTCTACTGCTTCCTGTGCATCCATATCTTTAATAATAATAGAATCTTCACCGCTTTGACAAACAGAGTGTTCCTCCGATTGATATACATAAACACAATCTGTAGCATATGCCCGCCGTGCGCTTTTTAAATTCACAGGCGAATCATCTCTGATATGAACTTCCAGTTCAAAGTTATGTAATCGGTTTACCAGCATCCACATACTCAATTTCATTGTAATACACCTTCTGCCTAATTTGTCCTGTGATCTTATTTTAACATATCAGATAATAATTCAAAACTGGTAACTGTTTCGATCTGTACCAAACAGTTACCAAAACTTCCATTTCCGGCAAAGAAAGCACCGTTTCACTGTTACAATTTACCATTGTATGTTTTAATTTTAAGTATTATTTCTCCCTGGGATAAGGATTATAAATCAGGAAAAATACTGCTAATACAGCCAGAACCACAATTTCAATCAAAATGGAATTATAGATTACATTGCCCATGATGGCTTCCACTGCCTGTAAGTAATATGTACTGATAAATCCGCCCATATTCATCAGTGCCATAACGACTGAAGTGCCGATTGCAACTGTTGAAGGTGGCGTATGAATACCCACAAGACCAAGGCCGGCAGGCATCAGCAGAGAAAATCCAAATCCGATACAGCAAAGACCAAGGGTCATAATGATAAAACTCGGACCGGCATATACCAGTAATGCACCAACCGCACAGAGAAGGTAGCCTGCGCTGATGGTAAATCTCTTCAATATCCTGAAAATAGTACCATACAGAAAACCTGCAATACATCCTGCAATTGTATACATGGACAAAGCAGTTGCTGCTGCTGCCGCATCTCCTGCATTTTTCGTTTCAAAAAGCAGAGATAGATTCATCATGACAGGATAGTTTAAAATATTAAATACGCAGAACAATCCGGCAATAATAAATACTGCTGCAGTCATTTTTTCTTTTTTAGAACTGGTCTGCTGTATATTTGCGTCAACAGGAGAAACTTCCGGTTCCGGAATAAAAAATGCCATGATCAGACCTATCGCACCAAATAAATGACCGTAAAATACTGCCTGCCATCCCATACCTGCAAGCTGACCGCCCAGCATCTGATATACAATACCGCCTGCATTCATCAACAGCGTACCATATCCCAGATATTTTGCCTGTTTCTGTCCATCGTACAGACCAAGAATCAAAGCATTGCCAAGAGGAGACAAAATGCCAAGGCCAACACCCAAAATAGCACGACCAACAAGAACCATATTGAATGATTCTACAAATGCAGGAAGAACTCCGCCAAATAAGAAAATCGCACTCCCCAGAATGGCACAGGTTCTGTATTTAATTTTCTTACCTACTATTGCACCACAAATTAAAGAAGCCGGTACTACAAACAGCGTAGGTAATGTAGAAATTAATGCATAATTATTTTCAGGGAACTGAGCTGCAAATATTGCCATTGCAGGGGTTGTAACCGTTACACCCATAGAAATCAGATACATACTCATGACAGCCAGAAAACCTAATGTATTAACCTGCTTTTTCATATTGATTACACTCTCCTTTGTTTTCTCAGAAACCTGCGCGCTTTTTTCTGATTTTTTTGATAACACCATCCTACCATAGCCGCTTTCATATTACCTCGTTTGTCAAATACAAAACCCGGTCCACCTTTTTTTATTTTTTTGTACCCGATGCCGAAACGCACATTTGAATCACTAATTTTTATATAAGATCTATATTCCTGTTAAAAACATCTGCAATTTATCTGTAAATTCATATTCTTTGGATTTCCAGTACCAAAATTTTTCTTATTTATCAGTTAATTTAAGACTTTGCAGACGAAGAATTCCGTTTAGCTCTGTGTTAAACTGCTCATACATAATTCTTCAGTACTTTCACCATGATATGCTTCGGCCTGTACTGAACAACTACACACTTGCATTAATTTTTACGGAGGTATATAAGGATGACGCAAAAGGAAAATTATCTAAGATTTTTGCGAGGGGAAGATGTGGCGTTTGCTCCTCAGTTTAATTTCATGTGGATGACAGGACCTTCTATTCTTTATAAAGACAGAAATCCTGATCAGAGCGGATTTGATTTTTATGGTGTAGAATATGAAGTATCTATGGACGCCGGCGGCGGTTTTATTCCTGTTCCGGGCAAATTTCTACTGGATGATATTACCCGCTGGAGAGATGTAATCAAAAATCCTGATTTATCCGGCGTAGATTGGGAAACTATGGCAAAGAAAGACCTGGAACGCTTTGACCGCTCTCAGGAACCGGTATGTGCGAATTTTATTCCTGGTTTTTTTCAGTGTCTGATCAACTTTATGGGATTTACTGAAGGACTCTGTGCAATCTATGAAGAACCCGACGAAGTAAAAGCGTTAATGGAATACATTACTGATTTTTACTGTATCGTTGCTGAAAAAATGGTAGAATACTACCGACCTGATATGATGTGGCTGCCAGATGATGTATGTACAGAACGTTCTCCCTTTATATCCAAGAATAGCTATGATGAAATTTTCATGCCCTCCATCGTAAAATACGCAAAAGTATTTCTGAACGCAGGAATTCCCGTACAGATTCACTGCTGTGGACAATGCATGGATTTCATTGACGGCTGGGTAGAAGCCGGAATTACAGGCTGGGATCCCGCTCAGATTTCCAATGATCTTCTTGCCATTCACAAAAAACACGGAAAAAAACTGGCAATCAACGGTGGTTGGGATTCCTCCGGAGTCGTCTCCCGACTGGACGTAACAGACGAAATGCTCATCCATGAAGTCCGAAACTGGTGTGACAAATACCTTTCCGTAGGAACATTCGGCTTTATGGGCAACGTAATGGGCCGTCTCGGTGATCCTGAAATCGCCAGAAAAAACGAAATCATCCAAAAAGAATTCCTGGAATACTCCAAAAAATTCTTCTAACCAGCCTCAAAAACAGCTCAGGCACCAGTATCCCCTGAAAGGACCATCGCAAAGCGAGAGCGAGTCCTGTAAGGGCATACTGGTGCCTGAGCGTCCGTTGGCTCCGCGGAAACTCCGATTTAAATCGTAGCTATATCCACCGGTGTCAGAATATCCTGTACATTTTCCAGACTGGTAGCCAGCGCATTGGCCGTATCCATGGATGTAAGTACATTCACACCTGTTTCAATGGCATTTCGACGGATGACGAAGCCGTCATTGGATTTTTCACCCTGACTGGGTGTGTCAATGACAAAGTCAATATGATGGTCCAGAATCAGATCCAGGATATTAGGTGATTCCATTTCCACTTTATTAATGGGTATTGCAAATACACCGTTTTTATTCAGTACCCGTGCGGTGCTGCTGGTGGCAAAAATGGTATAGCCCAGCTTTTTGAAACGTCTGCTGACTTCAACACCTTCCATCTTATCCGCATCTTTTACGGTGATAACCATCTGTTTGGTCTTGGGCAGGTCATAGCCGGCTCCGATAAATGCTTTGTAAAGTGCTTCATGGAAGTTTTTGGCAATACCCAGAACTTCACCGGTGGATTTCATTTCCGGTCCAAGGCCGATATCAGCGCCTTTGATTTTTTCAAAGGAGAATACGGGCATCTTAATGGCAATGTAGTCCGCGTTGGGCTGCAGGCCGGGCTCGTAACCCAGTTCACGGATGGATTTTCCAAGAATGACCTGTGCAGCCAGTTTTACGATGGGAATACCGGTTACTTTGCTGATATAAGGAATGGTACGGCTGGAACGGGGATTTACCTCGATTACAAACAGCTCGTCCTGATATACGATAAACTGAACATTGATCAGACCTCTTACATGCAGGGCTCTTGCCAGAGCTCTGGTGTAACGGGTAATCAGCTTGATCATTCTGGGAGTCAGATTCTGAGGCGGGTATACGGAAATACTGTCACCGGAGTGTACGCCGGCTCTTTCAATATGTTCCATAATACCGGGGATCAGAATTTCTTCTCCGTCGCATACAGCATCCACTTCCACTTCCCGTCCGGTCAGATATTTGTCGATCAGGATGGGATGTTCCTGCGTGGTACGGTTGATAACTTCCATAAACTTGCGGATGTCCTCATCGTTAATGGCAATCTGCATACCAGCGCCGCCCAGTACGTAGGAAGGACGGATCAGCACGGGATAACCGAGACGATTTGCCACTTCGATGGCTTCTTCACAGGTAAATACGGTATCACCGGCAGGTCTGGGAATACAGCATTCTTCCAGAATGGCATCAAAACGTTCACGGTCTTCTGCTGCGTCCACATCATCTGCAGAGGTACCAAGAATCGGCACACCCATTTTCATCAGATCTTCCGTCAGTTTAATGGCAGTCTGTCCGCCGAACTGTACAACAGCGCCGTCCGGTCTTTCCAGACGCACGATGCTTTCCACATCTTCCGGTGTCAGAGGCTCGAAATACAGCTTGTCCGCAATATCAAAGTCGGTGGATACGGTTTCAGGGTTGTTATTTACAATAACCGTTTCGTAGCCCATTTCGCGGAAAGCCCATACACTGTGTACGGAACAGAAGTCAAATTCGATACCCTGTCCGATACGGATGGGACCGGAACCCAGAACCAGAATCTTTTTCTTATCATTGTTGGGAATAGCTTCATTTTCACCATCAAAACAGGAATAGTAATAGGGGGTTGCTGCATCAAATTCTGCTGCACAGGTATCAACCATTTTATAAGAAGCAATGATACCATTGTCATACCGCATCTGTTTTACATCGTTTCTGGTCATGCTGCCATTTAATTTGGCAATGACACGGTCCGGATATTCCATGCGTTTTGCTTCTTTCAGCAGCTGGGCTGTCAGAGGTTCTGTTTTCAGCCGCTGTTCCAGCTTCACCAGATGATGGATCTTATCGATGAACCACAGGTCAATCTTGGTGATTTCATTGATTTCAGCCGGGTCAAATCCTCTTCTTAAGGCTTCTGCGATACAGAAAATCCGTCTGTCATCGATGCGATACAGTTTTCTTTTCAGTTCCTCATCGTCCATGCAGGCAAATTCTGGATATTCCAGATCATAAATATTCTGTTCCAGAGAACGCAGGGCCTTCATAAGGGCACCTTCAAAGTTGGTGCAGATGGACATTACTTCACCGGTTGCTTTCATCTGAGTAGTCAGCGTTCTCTTTGCATGAATGAACTTGTCAAAAGGCCATTTGGGAATCTTTACTACGCAGTAATCCAGAGTCGGTTCAAAGCTTGCGTAGGTTTTGTGGGTAATAGCGTTGGGAATTTCATCCAGTGTGTAGCCCAGGGCAATCTTTGCTGCCACTTTCGCAATGGGATAACCCGTTGCTTTGGAAGCCAGGGCAGAGGAACGGCTTACACGGGGATTTACTTCGATTACACAGTATTCAAAGCTGTCGGGTTTTAATGCAAACTGCACGTTACATCCACCGGTGATTTCCAGTTCATTAATAATATTTAAAGATGCAGAACGCAGCATCTGGTATTCTTTGTCGCCCAGTGTCTGAGAAGGTGCCACAACGATGGAATCACCGGTGTGAACACCAACCGGGTCCAGATTTTCCATATTACAAACGGTGATGCAGTTACCAGCCGCGTCACGGATTACTTCATATTCCACTTCTTTCCAGCCGGAAATACATTTTTCCACCAGAACCTGTCCTACACGGCTGAGACGCAGACCATTGGACAGAATATCCATCAGTTCTTTTTCATTATGAGCAATACCGCCGCCGGAACCGCCCAGTGTATAAGCAGGACGCAGTACCACCGGATAACCAATGGTGTTGGTAAATGCAATACCATCACGAACATTTTCCACTACCATAGAAGGTGCACAGGGCTCACCGATTTTTTCCATGGTTTCTTTGAATGCTTCGCGGTCTTCTGCTTTTTTAATGGTGAGGGAGGTGGTACCAATCAGTTCCACGCCTGCTTCCTTCAGATAACCGCCTTCTTCCAGTTCCATAGCCAGGTTCAGACCTGCCTGACCGCCCAGAGTGGGAAGCAGACTGTCGGGTTTTTCCTTTTCAATGATTTCCTTCAGCATAGGAACTGTCAGAGGTTCAATGTAAACATGATCTGCAATATCTTTATCTGTCATGATGGTAGCAGGATTGGAGTTTACCAGTACAACTTCCAGACCTTCTTCTTTCAGGGCACGGCACGCCTGAGTACCTGCATAGTCAAATTCTGCGGCCTGACCGATTACAATAGGACCGGAACCGATTACCATTACTTTTTTAATATCTGAACGCTTAGGCATAATTATTCCTCCATCATCTTCATAAATCTGTCAAACAGGAAATCAGAATCCTTCGGTCCGGGACACGCTTCCGGATGGAACTGTGTGGTGTAAATGGGCTTTTTCAGGTAACGGATTCCTTCATTGGTGCCATCATTTACATTAGTAAAGGAAGCTTCCGCATCCTGGGGGATAGATTTTTCATCCACCGCATAACCATGGTTCTGAGAGGAAATATACACGCGGCCGGTGCTCATATCCTTAACCGGATGATTGCCGCCTCTATGTCCATATTTCAGCTTATAGGTATCACCGCCCTGAGCCAGCGCCATCAGCTGATGACCAAGACAAATGGCAAAAATCGGAACGTCAGAATCTGCCAGTTTTTTGATTTCTTCAATGATAGCAGTGCATTCCTTCGGGTCTCCAGGTCCATTACTCAGCATAATGCCGTCAGGATTGGAAGCCAGAATCTCTCTTGCAGAGGTAAATGCCGGATAAATGGTCACTTCGCAGCCACGTTTATTCAGGCTTCTTGCAATATTTTTCTTTGCACCCAGATCCAGCAGTGCGACTTTATAGCCATCACCAGGCAGAACTGTTTTTTCTTTACAGGTTACCTTCTCAACCACGCCGGATGTACGATATTCGCGGATGCGCGGCAGAATTTTGTCCAAATTAAAAGACTCATCGGTAGTGATCATTCCATTCATGACGCCCTTGCCTCTAAGTCTTTTTGTTAATGCCCGTGTATCAATGCCACTGATACCAGGGATATCATATTTTTCCAGAAAATTCTGGATTGTATCTTCACAACGGAAATTGCTTGGTACTTCAGCCAGTTCTCTTACGATAAAACCATCCGACCATGCTTTTTCAGACTCCATGTCCTCATAACAGATACCGTAATTACCAATTAAAGGATAGGTCATGACTACTGCCTGTCCCGCGTAAGAAGGGTCAGTCAGTACTTCCAGATAACCTGTCATAGATGTGTTGAATACGATTTCGCTGATCGATTCCCGTGTAGAACCGATACTGGTTCCTTCAAAAACGGTTCCATCTTCAAGAATGAGAAATGCTTTCATCTGGTGCCTCCATTTTCCAGAGCAGTTCGGACTGCTAACGGCCATTGCCGCAATCACTCAATCATGTGCTGCCATGATAACTTTCTCCCTTTATCACTGTGCAGTTCCGATTCCTACTCAAATTTTTTTTGAGTCTACCACAAATGCCTGGATAATGCAAGCTTTTTTCTGCATAATCTGCATAAAAAACATCTTCGGATTTTTTCGGCCGAAGATGCTCTTTTTTCTTGTAAATATTGACTTTTTTCCACTTTTTATTTTTGACGAAAAAACTTGTATTTTTTGTACCTCTGGTATAAAATCTGCACAAAATATATTTTTATGCATTTTTAATGTATAAAAAGTAGTTTTGTAATTTAGTCTTTTATAAATCAATCAACGTTATAAAAAATACAGGAATACACGCTTACACCAAAATTCCATGTATTCCTTCCATACACCCATTTGGTACAATATTCATTTAAAAATCATTTAAAATTCTTTTAAAACTCTGCCAGGCCGGCAAGAGCCACATAAAGCTGTGAAATCCGATACCAGGTATTACGTCCCACAATTCCATCCGGTGTCAGTCCAAAAATTTCCTGGAACCGTCGAACCGCAGCCTGTGTTCCTTCCACATAAATACCGTCCACCACAACAGAAGGAATGGCTGTATAAACCTCAGCAATGGTATTTAACTGCTCCTGAATGGTTCGAACCGGCTGTCCATAGGAACCAATATCCAGATTATATCCCGGCCAGGAAGACGGAATTCCCGCCACTTCCTCTGCACTGTTAATGTACATTTCCGACCCGTAAAAATGGCGGATGATTTCAATGGCTGAATATCCTCTTTCTGCCAGATTGCAGGAGCCCCACTGGGTCATCCATCCAGGACAGGATACCCTCCGCCCGTCACAGTACTGAGTAAATATGGGCTGCCGTACATTGGGCAGGGATAAATAATTATCAAATATATCGTCCACCAGCTGACTGATACTCTGGAAAATATTCCGCTGGTAGATAAATTTCTGGTCGTAAGCGGTGGAGGAGGTGATGGTAAAATTGTAGCCTTTGTTGCGATACCATTCTGTGTAGACCCGATTCAGCGTAAAAGACTGAATCGCCAGGATATTAGCCACCAGTGCGTCCTCGGGCCAGGTGGCATAAATCTCGCTGCTGGCCACATTTTTAATATAATCCCGATACGGAACATAATAATCCTGCGCCGAAGTATCATTGGGAACTCCATCATGTACAATAATAAACTCCGGAACAACCACTCTGCTTAAAACAATCTCCCCACTCTCATTCATGGGCTTAATCTCGGCTTCAGGGATTTTAGGAGGATACTCTCCATATAATGTATGTTCTGGGATCAACACATCCTGAGCTCCCTCCCCCGGCTCCACAGGCCGTAAACGAACCGGCTGGGTGGAAAGCTGTCCTGCCAGAATTTCTGATCCCTGAATGGTCATGGGCTCAAATCCCGGTGCACGCACGGTAATCTGATACTCCGAATAGGGCTGCAGATCCTGTGGCTCCAGACTCAGATCCACCGACGGAGCCGGCAGTGTAATTTCTTCCGTCTGGCCCGAACGATTCGTTGTCAGCTCCTCCAGTATTCGATCAGGCTCCGTCTGGGAAGAAATATCCACCACCGCATCCTCTATTGGAAACTGATTCAGGCGGGAATTTACATCCACACGAAGAAATCCGCTGTCCCCTTCCTGTGCAATTGAAAACATAGCGAAACTCCACGAAGAAACATTTCTCTTTATTATATGAAGAAAAGGGAAGTTCGATATAAGAATATCTCAAATTATTTTATCCAGATAAATGATACGTTAGTTACTCCAACTCTATTTTTTCAATTTTACACTCATGCGTTTTCATTTTGGCGTCGTAATTAATCCCCACCAGCAGGATATCACCACCATATCCCGCTAAAGCCTGTGGATAATTACGATGTTTTATCTGTTCTATGGCGCCCTCTGCTGTTTTATCCCATTTTAACTCTATCAACAAAACAGGCATAGCAGAATTTCTTTTGGGCAGATATACAACATCTGCATAGCCCTTGCCCGCCGGCAATTCCTGCAGTTCCACAAAATCTTCAACACAGCTGATATATGCTCTGCGGATTACACTTCTAAGTGCCTGTTCATTATTATAATGTATCGGTACCGTATCCGCACTATGAACCGCATCAATTGCTGCTGCAACTTTTTCTTCATTCATATTCAGCTGACTATTCAGTTGTGCATCTAAATATGCTAATTACCCCTCAATCATAACAGGTCCCATCCATATACTCAGATTATCATTTGTATCCGCACTATCCGATGTTCCAAAATAGTCAAATAACGTCTGCTGAACTGGTTCTTCGGACTCTTTTACTTTAAAAATATTATTATCTGCCAATGTTTTCAAAACATCTGTCGGATTTTTAACAACAGATGCTCCCCGTTCTACATATTTTGCAGGCCATGATATATTTTTCAGATTTAATACATTTTCAGGAATGATAATTTGGCGTCCCTGTTTCAATGCAAAATCTGCTTGTTTCAATGCACCGGAAGTTTCTCCTGCTTCCATAATTACAGTTGCCAGTGAAAGTCCGCTCATAACACCATTTCTCAACGGAAAAAACCATCTCTGTGTTTTATTTGCTGGTGAAAACTGTGAAACCACTAATCCTTTTTTCTCAATTTCCAATTGAACCTCTTTATTCTCTGTCGGATAATACTGGTTCAAATTTGTACCAATGACAGCAATTGTATTATATCCACACTGTAATGCTGTTACATGAGCAGTTACATCTATTCCTTTTGCCAATCCTGATATTACTGTAATTCCATTTTTTCCCAATGCTTCAGCTAAACGCCTTGTATTGCTTTTCGCATTTTCTGATGCCTGTCTGGATCCAACTAAAGCAACTGTTCGATTTTCATATAATAATGCTTTTTTTCCTCTTATGTACAAAAATCTGGGAGCCTGTTCTGTTTTTGCAAGTAAAGAGGGATAATCCTGACTTCCCCTTTTAATAATTTCATCCTTTTCCCTCAAATTAGAGAATGCTTTATATGCACGTCGATATTCCTGAAGCAAAATAAATCCATCAACTTAAAAAAAATCCGTGTAACACTTGCAAACCTCTGGAGTATCCAGGGGAAGTCCTACATCTATAATTGTACTCAATTGATCAAACAAAGGCTCCAATCTCAATTCCGTCATCTCAAGAACATTCATCAAAGTTGCATAGTTCAATGCTTCCTGTTTAGTCTTTGTATCAATCACAAACATACCATTTTCCCCTCCTTCTCCAACTTTTTCAAAATATTCAATTCAAATTCGGGTCTATCTATATATAATCCATCAGATATATTTTTTCCTAAATATCTATATTTTGTTTTTCAATTTTTTGTTCTTCTTCCCATTTTTTCTGTTGTTCAAAATAATGGTTGTATTCATCTTCTCCCAATAGCTGAATAAATTCATGAAGAGAAGTTTTATGGTAATCTTTATTGATAGTATAGTATTCTATTTCACCATATCTTGCACGATAAAATGCAATTCTATGAGTTTCGTAATCATATAGCATGTTGCTGTTATCATTAAAGTGTTTGGCAACTAAATTTGTGCAGGATTCTTCTTTGTTAGTGGTTATGATATTTGCAATTATCCATCTGGCAAGATAGTCAAAAGCAGTCCCGACAATAGCAGAATTATATCTATTTTCTAAAGTGTATGGCGCTTGAACGGAATAATTCCATATCGTCCACAGTCATCTTTTGCAATCATTCCCATCTTTTCCAGATGTTGTACACATTCCACTATATATCCATCATCAAATCGTTCCGATTTATCCACAGACCAATTTTGAAATCTGTAAACAATTTCTTCAACTGACATATTGCCACCATTTTGAAGCAAATAAACAATCGTGGAAATACCTTCCAGCATTTTGTCTGTCTCAATTTCGTTAACAAATCCTGCCGCTTTTATTACCGCCGTTTCCAACTCCTGTAATTTGCTGTTTACTTTCTCGCTGCAAATAGTCTTGTAAACCATATCATAAGTATCTTTTGAATTATCCAGATCATAATAAGTCTGGTATTCCCTTATACTTTTAGCTACTATCGTAATAGCATGAGAATACGGTCCATATTTCCATTTGTCAAACTTAAAATATTCTTCTCCCAGAAAGATATTTGTAAAATATCCTGTTTTCTGCAATCGAATATTATTAAATTTCTGCAAATTCAAACGCATTTTTAATAATATTAAACTGGACACATTCATTTTAGGTGGTAATTTTGGTTTTGCATTATAAGAACGCCCCGGCTCGTAAATTAAAAAATCATACTGTTGCTGAATTGGTTCCAGATATTTTACAATCTGCCCTTTTACCTGTCCCCAGTCCAAACCGCCATTTCCGCACCCTAACGGTGGAATCGCAATTTTTTTCACATTCATCTGTGGAAGTATGTCCACAAGTGCTTTCATTCCATCTTCAATATATTCCATCTTGGAAGCCAGACGCCATTTATCTTTGGTTGGAAAATTTACGATAGTAATACTATCTTCTACAAAATAATGAATAACACCTGGTCTTAATCTACCTGAGCGACATTCTTTTACATACGCCTTATTATTTTCAGGAAAACGCAGTTTGAACTGATACGCAATACCTTTTCCCATATATCCTTCACAATTTACCGTATTAACCAGGCAATCTGCACCAGATTCAAATATATTGCCAGTTGTAAACTGAATCATAACTGCATTCTCCTTTCTTTAAGGCTATTTTATTAAAACCACTTCTGAATATTTACATACGGTGGCTGTTCTGTAATTCCATATTTATAAAATAACTGCTGCACATATGTCTTTACCCTTTCATCCGGGACATAAACACATTGAAACAATTCTGCTGGAATTGTTTCATCGGTCAGACACTCCGCCATTTTAACCTGTTTGGAATAGTCATCCAAAGCCCCAGCTCTCATTGCTTCCCAGTCAATTTTATCAAATCCTTCTGCATAGTCATATAAATTACATTCTGATTTTGATAAAGGATGCTTTATCAAAATTTTATAGTTTTTATATTTAGCTAATGCTCTTTTAATACAGACGTATACAAACACATCAGCGGGATATGTGGATTTCACAGCTTTGTCGAAGGAAGAATATGGATGAAAATGAAACGGTATATATTTTTCCAATCCTAACTCTTTGCGTTTTGATATAATTGCAGAATCTGCAATATCCTCAAATAATACCCCATTTTTAATCAAAGATTCTCTTGATACCAGACCATCCCTGATAATAGATTCCATATTGGACAGCTTCGTTAAATGATACAGTAATTTCTGCTCTTTCACATTTTCTAATGTCATTCGTACCCCTTCCTGAGTCAATCCTACATCTATATAGATTTTTATTATACTCCATTTCGTTACATATTGTAAACAAATTGTGTTTTATTACTGTACGTTCAAATACTGCTCTCCCCTTCCATACTTAACAGAAAATGCCGCAAAGCCCCCACCAGATTGGCATCGCTTAAATATTCACAGCAGACAACCTCTGCTTTCTGCCCAATGACCACATCATGAACCATATCCCGGTAGATGCGGTCCAGGTTTTTCTGGATCATCTGTAAAAATAACGGCTGCCTGCTGATTCCTCCTCCAATGGCAATCTTTTCGGGGTCATAAAATACCTGAATATTATAAATCAGCCGGGCAATGGGATAAGTAAAGGATTCGATCGCTGCAATGACTCTTTCGTCTCCCTGATTGGCCATTTCAAAAATCATTCTTCCATCCAGTGTTTCCGGTGCCACTCCCAGCGCCTTTCCCGCTCGTTCCTGTAAACCTATAGTGCCGCCCTCATGGTTCATATAGCTTTGGTCCTTGGCTAAATCATCACCAATGATCAGGAAACTTAACTCTCCTGCTGAAAAGTTTCTTCCTTTATGGATCCGTCCATCTTTTAAGATTCCGCCTCCCACACCGGTTCCAAAGACAATAACAACTGCATCACTGCATCCTTTCAAACTTCCATTCCAGGATTCTGCCAAAGCAGCACATTTGGCATCATTTTCAATTCGTACAGGTATCTGAAAACGTTCCTCCAACAATTCCTGCAGATTCAGATTCTGCACAAAATCATTTAATGTACCGCCTGTATAAAAGTATCCTCGGTCACTGTCAATCGTGCCGGGGGCGGACATTGCAATCCCTTTTACGTTTCCTTTATATGGAAGATAGACGCTTTCTAAAGCATCCAGATATGTTTCCAGGTCTGTTAATGGCGTAGGAGTTTCTCCCTTCTCCAAAATCTCTGAATCGCCATTCATTAACGCATATTTAATAGCGGTTCCACCCACATCAATTCCTAAAAATAAGTCACCATTTTTCTGTACAAGCCCCTTTTCCATCTTGTTCCCCTCTCCGTATGTTCATTGAACCATTTGCTCCCTTCTCTTCAGGAAATACGAGAATACCCGCCCTTTGCATGCTGATGGCAAATTCATTCAATGAATCCCTGCTGTTTTATTATAAAAAGCATACCTGTCCGATTTCTTTTTGTCAATCAGGATTCCTAACGCTCTTCCTATCCAACTTCCTATCTAATCCGTTTCACCTTTTGAATAACGATTCAGTCCCTGCTGAACTGTTACACTTTTAAATAAATGAAAACAGTATGAATCATGACATTTCTGTGAAATTTCTAAAATATTTCGAAAATCTATGGACATCCTGGAAATAATGATTATACTGTAAATATGCAAAATTATTAGCCACCTGGTTGATTGACTGCTAATTTGTTTTATAGTATACTTTGACTATGATATTTTATTTAAGAAAGGATTTTACATGAAAGAAGTTAAAAACCCTAAAAGACCACTGATTGCCTACTGGGTTATTGTTCTGGTTGTTCTGGTTCTCATGAATAGTTTTGTATTTCCCTACTTCTTTGAGCGTAATATTGAAGACGTAGAATACAGTACCTTCCTGGAGATGCTGGACAATAAAGAAATTTCCAGTGTGCAGAAAAACAGTGACTACATCTACTTTACAGATACAAACGAGGAAGACCCTTCCTATTACCGGACTATCATCTTTGCCGAAGACCCCGATCTTGCTGAAAAGCTTCATGAAAGCGGTGCTACTTTCGGACGTGTTCTGGAAAAGGATCATTCCTTTATGTATTCTCTTTTAAGCACTGCCATATCAGTTGTAATTTTCATTGCTCTGGGCAGATGGCTCAGTAAAAAACTGATGTCCAGCATGAGCAGCGGTATGGGAGGCATGGGCAATTCCATGCAGTTTGGTAAATCCAATGCGAAAATCTATGTACCTTCCACCACAGGCATTAAATTTAAGGATGTGGCTGGCGAAGATGAAGCAAAAGAATTGCTCTCTGAAATCGTAGATTTTCTGCATAATCCCAAGAAATATCAGGAAATCGGTGCTTCTATGCCGAAAGGTGCCCTTCTTGTCGGCCCTCCCGGTACTGGTAAAACCCTGCTTGCCAAAGCAGTAGCCGGTGAAGCAGATGTTCCTTTCTTCTCCATTTCCGGTTCTGAATTCGTGGAAATGTTTGTTGGTATGGGTGCTGCGAAAGTTCGTGACCTGTTTAAACAGGCCAATGAAAAAGCCCCCTGTATTGTCTTTATCGATGAAATTGATACCATTGGTAAGAAACGTGACGGCAGCGGATTTTCCGGCAACGATGAGCGGGAACAGACTCTGAACCAGCTGCTGACAGAAATGGATGGTTTTGATGGTTCCAAGGGTGTTGTTATTCTGGCAGCTACCAACCGTCCGGAATCTCTGGATCCTGCGCTGCTGCGCCCCGGTCGTTTTGACCGCCGTATTCCTGTGGAACTGCCCGATTTAAAGGGCCGCGAGGACATTTTGAAAGTCCATGCGAAAAAAGTCCGTCTTTCCGATGATATTGATTTTAATGCCATCGCAAGAGCTGCTTCCGGTGCTTCCGGTGCAGAACTGGCTAATATGGTCAATGAAGCTGCCCTCCGTGCAGTCCGCGAAGGCCGTCGTTTTGTAACACAGGCCGATTTGGAAGAATCCATCGAAGTGGTTATTGCCGGTTACCAGAAGAAAAATAAAGTTATGTCTGAAAAGGAACGTCTTATCGTATCCTACCACGAAATCGGTCATGCCATGGTTGCCGCTCTGCAAACCCATTCTGCTCCGGTTACCAAGATTACAATTATTCCCAGAACCTCCGGCGCACTGGGTTATACCCTGCAGGTGGATGATGGCGAACATAATCTGATGACAAAAGAGGAAATTGAAAATAAAATTGCAACCTTCACTGGCGGTCGTGCTGCAGAACAGCTGGTTTTCAATTCCATTACCACCGGTGCATCCAACGATATCGAACAGGCCACCAAATTGGCCCGCGCCATGATTACCCGATTCGGTATGAATGATGAATTCGGTATGGTTGCTCTGGAAACCGTTGCCAACCAGTATCTGGGCGGTGATTCTTCTCTGGCATGTTCACCGGAAACTGCAGCTTTGATTGATAAAAAAGTTATCACTCTGGTCAACCAGCAGTATCAAAAAGCCTACAAGTTGTTATCAGAAAACAAGATGAAGCTTCACGAACTGGCTAAATTCCTGTATGAAAAAGAAACCATTACCGGTGATGAATTTATGGAAATCCTTTTCCGTCAGGAATCATTACCGTTCTATGGTAACACTGTCGTTGAAGAAACAGAGGTTGATGGAGATAACGATACCATTGATATGGACTAACATTGTGTTTCCTTTCATTACACTTTATAGATTAATATGGGGGTATGCGCGAAAGCGCATACCCCCATATTGATTATCCGTTATTTTTTAGTAACTATTCAGCCAAGGCTGAACTGTTACATTTTTTTACGATATCTGTTTTCAATCCTCATATAAACAACTGCAAGCATGATACACCATACCATGGCACCTAAACTCACGAAAATTATCCACACAGAATTCTGATCTGTCAAAAGCGGAAGTCCCAGAATCATGAACAAACTTCCAAAAGTTATCCATAGCTTCCCTACTGCCCGATTGTAAGCTTTTACATCCTGCATCTCGGGTGTTTTTGCATTAGCCCAGAAACCAACCTGCTTCTTTGTGAAAAAGCAGAAAATGCCTTCTCCTACAAACATCAAACTACACACGATCCAGATTATAAATGCAATATGACCGCCTGACATAGAATCCTCCTCCCAAATACGACAACGTCTGTTTTTTATTCTAATTCTTCTACTTGCAGATCATCTTCCAAAAATGTACTCGCAAATAAATCCATCAGATTATAATTTTCACCCACATCAGTTACCTCAAAACGATTAATGCATTGTGATAACCACGGTAAATCACCCTGCATTTTGTGAACCAGATAAAATATATTCAGATCTGTTGTTTTATATTTTGAATGATATCCCGAATACTGTTCATGAGAAAAATTTCTCGTCAACAAATAATCTCTGATTTTCCGATAAGCTCCCCTGGGATTGGTGTTCGAAAAATACCGTTCCAAATCATTTACACAAAGATCAAAATATAATGCTTTATAATGTTTATTTTCATTATCCACGAATTATACTGCACTCTCCCGTTTCGTATAAAAAAACAGTACATCTTCCACTGAAAAATCAGTTTCGTCTCTGCCATTATCACTATTGTACCATATCCATTTTATCACATATTCCATAAACCATGTTCGTTCATACAAAGTTGTAATAAGACTTCCAAATGCCCCATAATCCCTTGGATTCCCACTTCCATAAAAAAATAGTGTTCCATCCGGCATTTTTTCCTGACGCAGCCGAAATTGTGCAAAGGCACGCTCCAACGTCTGATAGATCATCTCCGGCCGATATTTATTTTCTGCGATAATCTTATCCTCATCCAATTTAATTTCCAGCTTTAAGATATCAATCCCTCCTCATATTTTTTGTTTTAAATAATAGTCCATTTTACTTTCCTTGTCAATACTTTAAATTTATTTTTATATATTTTTAATATTTATGATATTTTTCTTTTCGCACAACTATCCAACGGCTCAGTCTTTGCCGCACCGTTACTTTTTCACAGTATTTCTGCCGCCAATATCCATTACAATGCTGCAGCATCGAATACATATAACATAAAAAGGAAACTCTACGAAATATTCTCATTTCGTGCAATTTCCCTCTTCATTTAAAGAATAGCCGAAAAATCAGTTTCACATAAAGCATCATTCAGACACACTCTAATATTCCATCCAATCAGAAAAAAATCATACTAAAATATACTGCAATGGTTCCGCCATAGTTAAAGCAAAGTCCCATTTCTTCTGCCAGCTGCATCACTACAATTCCATGGCTTTCGGTGGACTGCAACCGTTCTTCCGGATGGCGGCAGGGTTCATCTGGACAGGCACATACATCGCAGATGGAACACACCGTAGACAGAAAGTATACATCCGAAACTTCTTTTTCCACCTGTTCCCGCAGTTCTCTGGTCATGGCAGCATGACTTCTCTGTGCTTCTGCGCACGCATCCAGATTATATGCATCGGATACTTCCCATACTGTGGAAAATAACACAAAACGCTGGAATTTCCGGCATCTGTCCATATTTTCATAGATGTTTCCGGCATGAGGCGGGCAGGCCCAGCAATGTCCATAACGTTTACAATCTGTCTCACAAATTACCAGCACCTTATCCGAAAAGGGAATCTGCGTGGTATCTCCAAAACAATACTCACAGATGGGATATTCCGCCAGAATCGACTCAATGATATCCTGCTTATTTTCCATAAAAATGCTCCGTTCCTCTTTTAAAATTTATCCAGCAGAGCATGATTATTTAAATTTCACTGCGGTTCCATAAGCAATCACTTCCGCTGCGCCATCCATAATTGCAGAGGATGCATAACGAATATTTACCACAGCATCTGCTCCCATGGCTTCGGCTTCTCCTACCATTCGCTTGGTTGCCAGCGCTCTTGCTTCGTTCATCATCTCATTGTAAGACTTTAATTCGCCGCCCACGATGGATTTAAAGCTCTGGGCAATATCTTTTCCTATATGTTTGGACTGAATCGTACTTCCCTTTACCAGCCCCAGCATTTCCAGTTCTTTTCCACTTATGTAATCAGTATTTACTAAGATCATCCTCTTCACCTTCCTTTATTTCTTCGATCCGCTCTATGAGTACATAGATACAGATTGCTGCCAGGATCAGCGGACCTGCTCCTAACAAAATCTTCAGCCCCAGTGGAAATCCATCGACTGTAAAGCAAAAGCAGGCAAATGCCACGTAATACAGCACCACGATCGCCGTTATGATAATCGGGGGCAACATCTTCTTTTTATGCATTTCTTTCACCTCACATCTTCGATTCCTTTTATCCACTGAAGATAGTTGAAGATCCCCTCAGTTGACAAAAGGATCCGCTGTTCACTTGTCCATTGATCCACTTGTCCATTGGTCCACTTATACATTTGTCCACTTATACATTTGTCCACTAAGGGTAGAATAGCATACACAAAAAAGATTGACAATACCGTTTACAAAAACTTACTAATTTTCACAATCTACGCACTCCGGCAGTCCTGCTACACTGGTAAGCAATGATAAAATACCTGCTAAAACTGCGGTGCTTACAACATATTTCCAATCCACCTGTCCAAGTGCTGCTGCCGCTCCAATGCCGGCAATTGCCGCCTGGGCAACAGTCCTGACTGCTCTGATTCCTGCCGCTTTTGCCCACACCATCCAATATTCTTTACTTCTTTCCTTTAAACTGCTCACTGCTGCCTCACATTTCACCAGAATCGATCTGGAATGGTTTCTTACTACAGTTTATGCAGCATAGTTTCTTTTGTTTTCTTTTTACTACAATATGAATATGGTTAATAAACTTTACCTCTATCCATCTTAATAACATAAAAATACCTGTTATAGAATCACTTCTAAAATAGTAAAGTGTTTCTAATAACAGGTATTTCGAAGAAAATTATGAATGCTTGCTGAATTTATTCAAGACAGTTCAGCAAAGCTGAACTGTTACATTTCTTCATTTTCAACTACCGTACAGCAGCCCTGTGACAGAGCATGCTTGCCATCTTTTCAAAATCGCCGTCCATGACTTTCCATGTACTGGATACGCTGGCCGTTTTTTCCAGTTCCGGAGATAAATTGGAGTGAAAATAAAATGTATCCAATCCAGCTTTTTGTGCACCTGCAATGTCTGCTATGGCATCATTTCCGACCATAATGGATTCGCGCACATCCAGTCCGCAGGTATCTAACAGTTTCTGGTAAAAATGAATATCCGGCTTTTTGCATTGGTGATCGGATGACAGGAAAATCTGATCAAAAAACTGGTCAATTCCCAGTTTTTTCAGCTCCGGCCCGGTGAAAGCAGCCTGGGCATTGGATAAGAGATAAACCTTTTTTCCCTGCTGTTTCAGGGTTTTCAGAAGATCTGCCGCTCCTTCATAAAGACGAATGTATTCTCTGGAAGTTGTTCGAAACAAATCTGCAATCTCCACAGCCTGCTGGCGGGTTATTTGCCCGCCTTTTTCCACAGCAATCTGCTGAAATACATTTAATACATCCGGTTCCGAAAATTCATAGGGCAGTTTGTCCGCTTCCTGCTTTAACAGCCGTTTATAGGCTTTCTGCATTTCTGCCGGTGTATAAGAAACTCCCCGTTCAGCGTATGCCTGACAGATTGTTTCCCACAGTTCTTTACATTCCTCATCTGTATGAATATCTACCAAGGTTCCGTACAGATCAAAAATATAGTTTTGATAAGACTTCATCCCGCTCATGAATTTCAACCTCCGTTAGCGTTCTTATTACTTATCCTCTATTATCTGCTGTTCTTTATCCAGACTTTTATCTACTGTCCTTCATCCAGACTTTCCAGGATCTCATATACCCGCAGGATTTCTCCTACACTCCATGCCTGGGCAAAGCAGCCTCTGGAGGAAGTAGGATTCTCACCATCATAGATTTCAGGCAGCTGACCGATACAGCCTTCACGCATGGCACTTTCCATGACTTCCAGCTGACGTTTTACCGTCTGTACTGCTTCCAGGGAATAATTTTCCACCTTCAGGTAAGCCATATAATATGCACCCAGAGGGAAGGTCCAGACAGTTCCCTGATGATACGACAGATCTCGTTTTAACTGAGCACCGCTGTATTCGGGTTTAAATTCTTCGTCATCCATGTCCAGAGTCCGCAGTCCATAGGGGGTATACAGCTTTTCAAATACAGTGTCCACCACCTGTTTTTCCTGTGTTTCATCCAGCATAGTATAAGGAAGGGAGACAGCCCAAATCTGATTGCAGCGAATCTGGTTGTCTGCTTTTGTGCCGGAAATGACATCTTTCAGGCAGTTTTTCTCTTCATTCCAGAATTTCTGGCAGAAGCTTTCCCGAACCAGAACAATTAAATCCCGATAATCGGCATCTTTGCGCAGAACCCGGGCAAATTCCTGCATGATACACAGAGCGTTATACCAGTAAGCATTGATTTCCACCGGCTTTCCGTGACGGGGTGTGGGAAGAATTTCACCTACCCGCACATCCATCCAGGTCACCTGATCCAGTCCCTGACCGGCCATGATCAGACCATCTTCGTCCATATGAATGCCGTATAAAGTACCATTCTGGTAATTTTCTATGATTTCTGTCATGCAGTCCCACATTTCTTCAACCAGTTCCTGGTCTCCCCGCTTTTTATAGTATAAATAAACAGCGTTGATAAACAGCAAAGCTGCATCTACCGTATTGTACTGGGGTTCGTTGCCGCCTTCCGGGAATAAGTTGGGCATCAGTCCATCCTTACAGTACTGCTTAAAGGTCCGCAAGATACTTTTGGCGTCTCCGTACTGTCTGGTGGAAATGCAGCAGCCGGCCATAGCGATCATGGTGTCGCGTCCCCAGTCTTCAAAGAACGGAAAACCGGCCAGAATGGTCTTTCCCTGTGTGGATTCCCGTCTGGCAACAAACTGATTCGCGCTGCAGACCAGCATAGAGCCTGCATCAGAGTGCAATGCCGCTTTTTTAATCAGCTCTTTTCGATAGGAAGCAGTTTCCCCGATAATCTGTTTTGCTGTTTTGGAAACATGCTGCATACTGTATACAATTTCCAGTTCTGATTTACTGTGGGGCGGCACATTTTTACTGATCCAGTGATTGATCGCGGTACAGCCGATAAATTCTCTTCCATCCCGCTCATCATAGGCATAATAAAGCCCTTCGGAAAAATGCAGGGAGGATTCCACCACCCTGCCATTGGTTTCGAAGTACATCTTCATGCCATTGGAAGAAATAGAATCGCCATGGAAGGTAAATTCCTGTGTTTCTTTCGGACATGCACCTTTTTTTGTAAACTGCAGATGTGGAATGACATTCAACTGTACAGAGCTTCCTGTACGGTTTTCAATGTCATATTTCACTGCAACGGTATTTTCCCCCTGCAGCATGCCAATCCGTTTTACAATTTCCACGCCTTCTATCTGATAATTCCATTTCGGATAATGTTCAAACACAAATGCACTCAGATAACGATAACCTTTCTCATTTTTCTGAGCGTCCTCATATTCCTGACTGGATAAATGAACACTCTTCCCCTTCAAAAGGAGTGTTTCTTCCAGTCTGTGAATCATATTATAACGATGATTGGGTGCCTTTACGCACGCCATAAAAAACGCATGATCATTTCTGCTGCTTGAACCAATCATGGTCTGAGAGGAAAATCCCCCCAGACCATTGGTCAGCAGATAGCAGTTTTCCTGACCTCTTTCCAGAGTTTTCCAGTCCTGCTTTCCATAGACAAATCGCATACTAATTCCTATTCTGCTGTTTATTCAGCTTATTTTGCTGCTTTTTATTCTTCCAGTTTTTTCTTTGCTTCTGCTTTTGCAGCCCGTTCCAGATTCACAATATGTTCCATACGGAAGCTGATACGGGTCAGACGACGAATTTCTTTCACCAGTTCTTCTGTCAGTTCCGTACCAGTCATACGCCATTTCCAGTTAGAACCCAGAGTAGACGGATGATTCATACGGGCACTGGTATCCAGTCCCAGATAATCCTGAATGGGAGTGATCGCGATATTAGCGCTGCTCATCATAGCCAGACGAATCATTTCCCAGTTGATGGGACGAGTCAGAGGCTTGCCGTCATTTACGTATTCCAGCAGCCATTCTTTCTGTTCCGGTGTCAGTTCTTCATACCAGGAAACGATGGTATCGTTATCATGAGTTCCGGTATAAACAACACAGTTCTTAGGATAAGAATGAGGCAGATAACCGGTATCTTCATCGGGTTCAAATGCAAATTCCAGTACCTTCATGTTGGGATAACCGCTGTCTTTTACCAGCTGTTCTACGCTGGGAGTCATGAGACCCAGGTCTTCTGCGATAACATCCTTTTTGCCAAGGCGCCATTCCAGAGTGCGGAACAGATCCATACCAGGACCTTTTTCCCAATGTCCGTTCATGGCAGTCTTATCACCATAAGGGATGGAGAAATATTCATCAAATCCACGGAAATGGTCGATTCTTACCACATCATACAGCTTGTAGCAGTAAGCCATACGGCTGGTCCACCAGTCAAAGTTGGTATAACGATGGTAATCCCAGTTGTACAGAGGATTGCCCCACAGCTGACCGGTAGCGGAGAATGCATCCGGAGGGCAGCCTGCTACTGCTTTGGGCTGGTTATTTTCATCGAACTGGAACAGTTCAGGATGAGCCCATGCATCTGCACTGTCAAATGCTACATAAATCGGAATATCACCGATGATACGGATGCCTTTTTCGTTGGCATAGGATTTCAGTTTCTTCCACTGTTCTGCAAATTTGAACTGAAGATAACGGTAGAATTCGATTTCAAAGTAACACTCGGTACGATAGTAATCCATGGCGTTGCCCCAGCGCAGACGGATATCTTCTGCCCATTCGGTCCATGATTTACCATCAAAACGTTTCTTCACTGCCATAAACAGAGCGTAATCTTCCAGCCACCATGCATTTTCTTCTACGAAACGAAGATAATCGGGATTCTGGTAAACTTTGCTGCGTTCATAAGCTTTACGAAGCAGAGAAAATCTGGCATTGTACAGCTTACCATAATCAATATAGGAAGCATTATCGCCAAAATCACAGGCTTCACACTCTTCTTTTGTCAGAACGCCTTCTTCCACCAGCGCATCCAGATCGATAAAATAAGGATTTCCTGCGAAAGTGGAGAATGACTGATACGGAGAATCTCCGTAGCTTGTGGGACCCAGAGGCAGAATCTGCCAGTAAACCTGACCCATTTCTACCAGTTTGTCCACAAATTCATAAGCACATTTTGAAAATGCTCCGATTCCGTAAGGGGAAGGGAGACTTGAAATAGGAAGTAATATTCCGCTTGCTCTTTCCATTGTTATCCTCTTTCTATTTGATTTTATTTACATTTGCCCAGTATCATAACAGAAACAGGCATGATGTTCGTTTTTTTACTGCAGATTGTCCGCTTGGCAGCTTCCCAGAGTCTGCTGCTTTCTCCATCCACCAGCAGTTCCCAGTTACCAGCAGGCAATTTTACAGTTTTTTCTTCTTTATTATTGTTATAAATAATAAACAGTGTCTTCCAGGGAGAATCTGCGTCATTTTCTACTGAAAAATGCAGCAATCCATCTTCCAGAATGGTTTCTTTAAAAATACGCTCGTCGGCATGACTGGTTTTATCACACAAACCCGGCTGCAGCTGTCTGAACCGGAGCAGACCACGGTAGTATTCCACCAGTTCCTCATACTCATAAACCCGGTTCCAGTCAATTCGGTTAATCTCCGCAGAAGACTGGAAACTGTTCTCATCTCCCAGCTTCGTACGGCCGTGCTCTTCACCGCCCAGGAAAAACAGATTGCCCTGACAGGTAAATGTAACTGCTGCCGCCATCTTATTGGCGCGAAGTACATCCTTATCCATTGCTTCATAATCCAGTGTTTCCTTGATAGCAGAAAGATTTTGGGGTCTTTCATAGGCTTCCACAGATTCCGCAGGTGTACTGGAAGAAAACTCCGGCTTTTTATCTGCCAGATCTTCTACTTCCTGATTAAGCGTAATCACCAGTTTATCCCACAATGTCAGATTATCGTGGGCAGAAACATAAGAAAGAACCTGAGACGGTGCTTTTGCAAAACCATCTTTTGTTCCGCACCAGGCCTTTACTGACTGAAGGATATCTTCCTCCAGATATTTGCCGCCATTGACAAAACCAGGTACTTCTTCATAAAATACATGACCTTTGATGGCATCTCTGGTATTGTCACAGAAAGCACCCACTTCTTCATCCAGATATTTCAGATTCGTTTTCAGACAGGGATAAAATCCTTCTTCCATAGCGGTGGGTCCGCCGCTCCAGGGCTCTCCGTAAAGCATTTTCTCGCCTTTTCCGTATTCCCTGTCCAATGCCTCCCGAATCCGGTTCAGCAGATCCACATTCATCAGCCCCATCAGATCAAAACGGAAACCATCCAGATGGAACTCCCGACACCAGTAAAGAACCGATTCCAATATGTATTTTCCGCACATTTCCCGCTCAGTGGCCACATCGTTGCCGCAGGCAGAACCGTCGGAATAGCTGCCATCTTCATTGATCCGGTAATAATAATACGGTACGGTTCTGGACAGCCAGGAATCTGCGTTAAATGTATGGTTATATACCACGTCCATATTAACACGCAGACCTTTTTTATGCAATGCCATGACCAGTTCCTTCAGCTCCCTGATCCGCACTTCCCCATGAGCCGCATCCATGGAATAGGAACCCTCCGGTGCATTATAATTCCAGGGATCGTATCCCCAGTTAAATAAAGATGCATCGCCCGCTTCATCCACAGAGCCATAATCATATACCGGCATCAGCTGTACATGAGTGATTCCAAGATTCGCTACATAATCCAGACAGGTAGGGTGAACCCCATCCTGATTTAATGTGGTTTCTTCCAGAGCAAAGCCTCTGTACTTGCCCCGGTATTCCTCCGGAACACCAGATGAAGGATCATAAGAAAAATCCTTTACATGCATTTCGTAAATAATATTTTCCGGTTTTCTGGCCGGTGCCTGATCCTGCTCCCAGCCCTCGGGATTGGTTTTACTCAAATCCACTACCATGCTGCGAATACCATTACAGCCACAGGCTTTTGCATAAGGATCTGCAGTAGATACACGCTCACCATCATGTTCGATACAGTAATCATAGTAAATTCCATGCATATTGCCATTCTGGCGGTATTCCCATACCCCCTGTTTCTGCTGTTCCATGGCAATCTGTGTATATGCTGCGCCTTCTCCATTTTGATAAAGATTCAGCCAGACACCACTGGCCAGCGGACTCCAGATTTTAAAAACGGTTTCATCTTCCTGGCAGGTCACACCCAGATCCGTGCCCTCATACAGATACTGTTCCTTAAACTCCTGACTTCTATAATACTTAATCAGCTCGACTGAATTCATTCCCCCTCTTGCCCTTTCTACAATAATAATATAACAATAATGTAACCATTCAGCAAATGCTGAACCGCCTGAACTTTCTCAGCAGACAGCCTTTTTGGGTAATTTTGAGTCTTTCTTTTTGAGATGACTCTATTACTCATTCAAGGTCAAAGAATCCACAAAAAAAGGATGTTGCCCCAGCAGCATCCCCCGCTTCTGCCACAGTCAGACAGGAGTTTGCAGACCATCCTTAACTGCTGCCGCAATCAAAAGTTTCGCTTATTTTCGATATATAATATTATTGCTCTGCTACGTAAAAAAGTCAACAGTTTTTTTATACTTTTTTTAGGATTACTTGACTTTTTTATATTTGATTGTGTAATTAAACGGATATTTTTACTGCATCATTAGATAAAATAGTAAAAATTATACAATTTTCTGTTCAGCTAAAAATTCCTGCTTTTTTGACTTTCCAAAAGTTTCGTTTCTCATTTTTCTTTTTTCCCTTTTTCAGACGGCTTTTACAACCGAATGTACATTCTTAAAAACATGTTGAGTTTTATATAAAAATGCATTATAATTGAAGAAAATTTATAGCATTTTTACTATTTTTTAAGAATCCTGATTAAATTTTCGCATCTATGGAGGAAACAATGCCTACGATCAATGACATCGCATCAGAACTTGGAATTTCCAAGGGAACAGTCTCCAAAGCACTGAATAATGCGGATGATATCAGCGAATCTCTCCGAAAAAAAGTACTGGAAAAAGCAGTCGAAATGGGATACGAAAAAAATCGTATCCGAAAAAACCTGAATAAAAAACTCTGTATCCTTGTCGAAAATATGGATTATACCGAACCAACACATTTTGGTTATGACATCGTCATGGGATTCCGCCAGCTGGCCGTTCCTGACGACTGGCAGGTAGACGTAGTCCCCATCACCAAAGAGATGCAGCTTGAAACTTCCTATGATGTATTTATGTTGAAAAATGAATATCAGGGAGCTTTTATTCTGGGGCTTTCTCTGTTGGATCCCTGGTTGGAGGAGCTGAAAACATCCCGCACACCTGCTGTTTTGTATGACAACTACATTCCTTATAACCCTACGGTTTCCTATGTTGGAACGGACAACACGGAAGGAATTGAACAAGCTATTAAACATCTGAAAGAACTTGGACACACAAAAATCGGTTATCTCGGCGGAGCACTGGACTCTCTCATCACCCGCACACGTTACGAAGCGTTTCAGAAAGCCCTGCAGGTCAACGACCTTGAATTCGACCCCAACCTCGTTGGCACCTCTTATTTTATATCCGAATGTACCCAAAAACACCTTCCTTCGCTCCTAAAACAGGATGTCACTGCCGTTCTCTGCAGTCATGACCTGCTGGCTCATGCTGTCATCACAGAATGTCAGGAATGTGGATATAATGTACCGAAAGATATCAGCATCATTGGTTTTGACGATGCCCCTTTCAGCGCTTATACCAATCCCCCATTAACCACGATCCGCCAAAGACAGCGTGAAATCGGCAAGTGCAGCTATTTTGCCTTTGTCAATCTGCAAAATCAAATTGCCATCGGCAAACTGCTTCTGCGTTCCCGCTTCATTGAACGAAGCTCCACCGGTCCTGCACGAACCAGAGCACTCAAACCTTCCAAGAAGATTAGGGTGTGATATTGTTAACGGGAGGTGCCAGGCTGGTTTTGTAATTGGACGCCAGGCTGGTTGGATAGACGGACGCCAGGCTTGAACTGTAATCGGACGCCAGAGATAGCAGACGAACTCTTTCCGACGACTGGAAAATGTCGTCTACAAGAGTTGTCTGCTATTTCTGGCTGGTTTTTATTTAGGAGCCTGGCTGGCTCTTGTAGAAGAGCGCCTGGCTGTTTTTTACAGAAGGGCCTGGCCGATTTTGTTAAGCAATATACAGGGGGAAGGAAAACGCATAATTGTTAATGAGCAGAACATTGCCAAAGTTTTAAATCATTACTGAGCAAGCCTACCAAAAGCTTCTGAAAGAAATCTAATATCAACAAATTTAAAACCAACAAATCAACCGCTATTTCTCCCCTCTATTGTGAAAACCAGCGGAAGTGGAAGTATCCCCTGAAAGGGACCTTTGGGCAAGCGTCGGCACTTAACGATTGGCCTTCCAAAAGAAAGGGCAAGAGTTTAGTGTCCGCTACGCTTTCCCAGAGCGAGAGCGCGTCCCCGAAGGGGATACTTCCACTGGAGCGTCACTCATTCACAATATTTTCATATACTGATATGAAAACCTCTTTTGGAGGCATTTTATGGCCTTTCGCGTATTTATAGATCCCGGCCACGGGGGCACGGATCCTGGCGCTGTTTTTAATGGCAGGCAAGAGAAAGATGATGTTTTGAAACTTGCTCTGGCAGTGGGACGGATTTTAGAAGATCACGGTATTGATGTGGTTTATTCCCGCACGGAAGATTTTTATGATTCACCTTATGAAAAGGCAATGAAGGGAAATGAATCGGAAGCGGATTTATTCCTTTCTCTGCACCGCAATACAGCGATTCCACCTGGAAGCGGCACTGGGGCGGATATGCTGGTGTACGCGGACACTGGTTTTTCTTCTGATGTGGCAAATCAGATTGGTAATGCCATTGCAGCGGCCGGACTTCAATTTAATGGCATTACAGAGCGACCCAACCTGGCTGTTCTTCGCCGTACCAAAATGCCTGCTGTTCTGGTAGAAGCTGGTTTTATTGATAATGAAAGTGACAACCAGTTTTTTGATGAAAATTTCGATGCACTGGCCCAGGCTATTGCCCAGGGCGTTCTGAATACTATTGAACAGGATCAGGGGCCGGAAGAACCTGTCCCCATTCCATTTCCTACTCCCCGAACTGATTTTCCAGAAACATTTGCCATGAATACCGATTACATTTCTGCTTTCGCAGATGGAGACCCTGCTGAAATGATGATGGAACAGGATTATATGGATTTCAGACAAAGAGACGATGGCAGAAACGGACAGCGCAATGACCGGAATATGGATGAACGGCGAGATCGGGATAGAAATGACAGACGCGACTGGAATCGGGATGATCGATGGGACCGGGACAGAGATGACAGACGCGACTGGAATCGGGATGATCGATGGGACCGGATGAATACTGCAAATTCCAATTCCGGTAACCAGCCTGGCATGTCCATGAATCCCCCTAATCCTGGCTCCGGTAACCAGCCAGTTTCTCCCGGAAGACCCAGTGGACCTACGTCACCGGGCCGTCCTGACAGACCTGGCCGCCCCGGTGATGTGAACAGGCAGCTGTTTCGGGTTCAGGTAGGCGCCTTTTCCAACCCCATGTTTGCTACCCAGCTGCTGAATCAGTTGCTGCTGGAAGGTTTTCCTGCTTTCATTGTTTATTCTGACGGTTTATACCGGGTTCAGGTGGGTGCTTTTGCACTTCTGGAAAATGCAGTCCGTATGGAACAGCGACTTCGCAGTCAGGGGTATCAGACTTATATTACTACCTGAAACTGACTTCCTCATATGGAATCAAAGAAATATAGCATTAGAGCGTGTCTGAAAAATCATTCAGGCACGCTCTAATGCACTTTTTTAATCATATTCATTAGATAATATTTATTCACCTTTTATATATGATCCGGTGCAATACCGCCCCGTTTTCTATGGGCAGTTAAAAGCTTCGGTTCCGGCAGGAAAATACAGGGTTCATACAGCATTTTCAGCGTTTTTACAACTTTATTGCTGTCATTTTCATGGACAACTACATCATATTGACCGTCAATACTGCCAAATGTAATCACATCTTCCGTCTGAAGTATGGAAGCCAGATAATCCATCATATGGTTTCGATTGGCATCCGGATGGTAAATTTTGATATAACTGTATCCGTTGTAATCTGCGGAAGAATATTTCAAAATTTTAAAACGGCTGACAAAACCCTTCTGTTCCATTTTTTCATACAGCCGGTCAATCCGCTGGCTGGTGTCTACGATCATCAGATAGACCACATTGGTAAATTCTGCCGGTTCTTTTTTTACATAATTGCGGTAAGGTGATTTCCGCAGGTTCACAAAAATGTCTTCTTCGGGAAAGTTGTTGAATTCCCCATAGTAAATAAGCCACATATGTTCCAGGATACGATTTACAAATACATGAAACCCTTCCGCCTGGATAAATGTGTACAGCATTTTCGCATCTTCTGCTTCCAAAGCAAATTTTTTCAGATATTTATTTTCCTGGATGTCAAATAATACGGCGCCGTCCATACAGATGACAGGCAGTTTCAGCCGGATTCCCTGGAGACTTTGTACCAGTGAAGCAGGAGTCCGCATGGTAGACAGTGTAAATTTCGCACCTTCATCCAGCATCCGATTTAACTCTACCCGGCTATAGGGCGTTAACTCCTGATTTTCTGCCAGCAATGTATCATCCACACCAGATACAAACAGGATATTTTCATGTTTTCGATAAGGAAGATGCACCGTATTTAAAAACATACCGATTAAAATTCCCACTTCTGTGTCAATCATACGATTCATGACAAAAATATAGGGATTTTCATCTGTCATGTGCAGCACCGTAATGCTTAAAAATACTACACAGGCAAAGTAGGAGGCGTTTTTCCGTTTTAATATCACCGTTGTATAGATAATGGGGATGATCATAAAAGAAATCAAGAAATATCTTCCCATTTCCGGTATTCCCTGACCATGGGTAAACACCTGCTGCCCTATCAGTACCAGCAATCCGTAAAGACCGCCAAGCAATGTACCGATCGAACGCTGCAGGGCCATATCCAGTGTATCCCCCTTATACGGCCGGATGCACCAGAGAACCGATAAGGCTGTGTAAAATGGAATTCCGCTGCGCCCGCGCAGTTCGTAAACCACAAATCCAAGCAATACTCCTACTGCTGACTTCATAATACGCATTCCCACAGGAGGCATTACCAGTTTTTTATGATTCACATTTTAACACTCCCATCTTCCGGAAGCACCACAGGGCAGAACCAGGCCGGTTTCTTTTACCGGAAGTCCGATTTCTTCTGCTGCTACACTTCCTCCAAATTTTTTCTGAACAGTCATGCCAAGCATATAGCTCAAAACGGCGGGAGCAAGTCCGGTTGTATAGGAATTGATCAGGAAAAACAGCGGTTCATCCGAAAGGAGCTTTGCGCATTCTTTCACCAGCGGATAAACAGCATCTTCGATTTTCCAGATTTCTCCTTTGGGTCCCCGTCCATAGGAAGGAGGATCCATAATAATACCATCGTAATGGTTTCCTCGGCGGATTTCCCGCTCTACAAATTTCATACAATCATCCACGATCCAGCGGATGGGCGCTTCTTCCAGCCCGGAACTTCTGGCATTTTCCTTAGCCCAGGTTACCATGCCTTTGGACGCATCCACATGGGTAACTGCTGCACCTGCTGCCGCTGCTGCCAGAGTTGCGCCGCCTGTATAAGCAAACAGATTCAGCACCTTCACCGGACGTCCTGCATTTTTAATCTTATTTGAAAACCAGTCCCAATTGACAGCCTGCTCCGGGAAAAGCCCTGTATGCTTAAAGCTGAATGGTTTCAGCTGAAAAGTCAGATCCCGATAATGAATGCTCCACTGTTTGGGCAGGTCAATAAATTCCCATTCGCCGCCGCCCTTTTTGCTGCGGTGATAATGCGCATTGGGACGTCTCCATCCTCTGTTTTTCTGCTCACTGGTCCAGATAACCTGCGGGTCCGGACGAACCAGCAAATAGTTTCCCCAGCGCTCCAGCTTTTCCCCGCCGGAGGTATCAATCACTTCATAGTCTTTCCAATTATCTGCAATCCACATTGTATTTTCCTCATTACTTCATTTTCATGGTGGCCATTTAACATATTTCATAAATGCCAAACGGTTCTATATCCTAAACCTTTCAGGCTGCTTCATAAAGTATACGCACTGAAAAAAAATTCGTCAAGAGAAAACGGATATTTACAATACAAGACTTTCCCTATATTCTTTGTAAATGGTTTATTTTCCAACATTTTCTTGCATTTCCCGCTTACTTGTAATATACTTTATATTTCAAAGTACTTTTTAACCATTTTACAGGAGGAAATTATGTACGATTGCGGTCTTATCCTGGAAGGCGGCGGTATGCGCGGTATCTTCACCGCCGGCGTTCTGGATTATTTTATGGATAAAAAACTGATGTTTTCCGATGTATACGGTGTTTCTGCAGGAAGCTGCCACGCCTGCAGCTACCTTTCCAACCAGCGTCACCGCGCTTATGAAACGGCAGTAAATTATCTGGATGACAAACGTTACTGCAGTATGGAAAGCCTTATAAAAACCGGTGATCTGTTCGGCGCAGACATGCTTTATCACCAGATTCCCGATGTGCTTCATCCATTTGATCACGATACATACAGCAAATACCAGGGGAATTTTTACGCCGTTCTGACCGATTGTGAGACCGGCAAACCGGTTTATCAGAAAATTACGGATCTGCATCACGATATTATTTATATCCGTGCTTCCAGTTCTCTGCCCATTGTTTCCCGTATTGTGGAAGCAGATGGCCACTGCTATCTGGACGGCGGAATCTCTGACTCCATTCCGATCCTGCATTCTGTCCAATCCGGCCAGAAGAAAAATGTAATCATCCTGACGCAGTCAGCAGATTACCGGAAATCTCCCAATAAAATAGTGGGACTCATTCGTATGAAATACCGAAACTACCCGAAACTTGCAGAAGTTCTTTCGAAACGCCATATCGTTTACAACGAAACGCTGGATTACATTCAGCAAGAAGAAAAAGCTGGGAATATTTTTGTAATCCGCCCTGAAACACCGGTTACCATCGGCCGCGTGGAAAAAAATCGTGAAAAATTAAAGCTGCTTTATCAGCAGGGTTATGACACTGCCAGAAAACGGGGAGAAGCTTTACTGGAATTTCTGGAGAAATAGCTAGCACTACAGCGAACATTGATTGTGTAATTTTATAAGGTAGTGAAGGCTCCATTACAGAGCTACATTACACGGAGACGCGCTCTCGCTCTGCCCAAACGTAGCGGACACTAAACTCTCGTCTTTCTTTACAGAAAGCCGCTCGTTAAGTGCCGACGTTTGACCAAAGG
>JBGVFN010000112.1:0-4251 GCA_045121095.1 Lachnospiraceae bacterium
GGGAAAATTTCAGATCCTTTAACCCTGTCTGGTAAAAAGCTTCCATTCCAATTTCTGTTAACCCGGCAGGAAATGAAATATCTTCCAATGCCAGACATTTGTAAAAAGCTCGATTTCCTATTTTTTGTAATTTTTCAGGAAATAAAATCTCTTTTAATGAATTACATTCCAGAAAGGTCTCTGTTCTAACCTCCGAATACAATGCATCTGGAGCAAACTCCACGGACTCCAGCTTCCGGCACTGTACAAAGGCTCTTTTCCCCATATATTGGATGGTTCCAGGTAATTTAATCTGCTGCAATCTGGAACAATTGCCAAAAGCTTCTTTGCCAATTCGCACAATTCCATCTATCTGTATCTCACGTAAGGCAGTATTGTAAAAACTTTGAATTCCGATTTCTTTTACATGTTCTGGCAGCACAACACTTTTTAACTTTGTATTATTTTTAAATGCTCCTTCCCCTATTTTTCTGTATTGCTCTGTCGCTGTCCACTGTTTGATTTTTTCCTTTCCCATTCCCTGTTTCCAGCTGAGCGTTCTTTCTTCTTCTGCTTTCCATACAGATACCTTCTGCACCATAGTAATCTCTCCACCCGATTATCATTTTGTTATTCTGCACTTATCTTGTATTTTGATAACCTGGTGCTTTGTGTCATACTCTGCATGGATTTACCAGAATATGACCATGTGCTCTTTAAAATCTGTCAGAAAAATGTTTTAGCCCAAACGGAGCGCGCAGTTTGTCGGAAAAGGATGTAAAGCTCCTTCCGTATACCAGGATAGCTGCCGCAATAACAGGACAGCTGATGCAGATGGAGCTTTATGTAAAATTCACTGAAAATACAGATTTCATCAAAAATGTATCCTATAAATCAGCCTGAACATCACTTGAACGGATCGTATTTGAACAAAGATACTTTAAAAATATCCCTGTCAAATAGTCAAATAACCTGTTTCTAACAAACAAAAAAGGATCCTTCTACTTCTCAGTAAAAGAATCCCTATTGGTATGATTTATATTCAGTTTACATAAAAAGGGCATACGAATCCCTTAAATTGCATCTGTTTCTAACGCAAAATATTAAATCTTCTCCACCTGAAAATACAATATATAAAGTATAACGGCAGGTCTCCTGACTTCGCTTCTTCCTCCGAAGTACCTTCTCAGACTTTCGTCCAATGGTTTTTTCTTCTTCGTCCACGTTACAGTAGAGGTGACTGTATCGGATTTACACCGATTTCCCTATTAACTTATCACAAACGACATATCTATGTGTTTGTACAAAGACCGTTACGATTATGCAGTTTTTATGAAAGGAGTATACACCATATTGTAATAGATGTCAACTCGTGAAAATTATCTCTGCAGCCATTCCCACGAATCCAGTATGGCCTGTTTGTCAGAGCACTCAATAGTATAAGTTACATCGGGATTATAAAAACGGATACAGGAAAGGGCTTCTGTTACAGGTGCTGTTCCTTTGCCCAGTGCCAGATGGCTGTCTGCAGTGCCATCATTGTCGCTTAAATGTACGTGTTTTACATGGCTTTCCAGACACCTTGCCCATTTTGTAACCGATTCTCTTGCATAACAGTGAGCATGTCCGATATCCAGACAAATACCAAAATCCGGATGATTAATCTTCTCCGCTACTTCCAGAATGGGGTCGATTTCAGGGTCCTGTACATTTTCCATTAACACCTGAATTCCATATTTTCCATCCAGAAAATAATTCCAGAAATCCACTACCCGATCCGCCCACCCTATGAGCATGTAAAGTTTGGGAATATAACAGGTATGAAACACGATTTTTTTTGCACCCAGAAACTGTGCAGCCATATAAGCCTGTTCATACCGCTGTCTTGTAATCTCCAGAACATACCGGTCATACGCCATAGGATTCAGATCCAGAAAGGGACCATGAATAATTAAATTTTCACACCCCATGCGATGCAGCCTTTTTTCATAGGAGCGAACCTTAGTATACAACGAATCCAGATTTTCCGCTATGGAAAATTCAATGCTTTCCACACCACAGCCCGTTTTCTGGATCAGCTCCTGCATTTCATGATCTTCCACCAGATGACTTATGTAAATCATAGATTTATATCTTCTCCTTTGCGATATGCTTCCAATTCTTTCTCAAACTGCAGGGTCTGATCAAAACCGCAGCCAAACATTTCCGGGCAGAACCCCCGGTAAATACATTCTTTGACCATACAGGCTGCCAGCTCCGGTTCCGTTTCAGCCACTTCATCTTTCACCAGCTGCCAGGCTTTTCTGGTTTCCGGGCTGGCACAGCTGCAAAGCCGTTTCCGACTGATATTAATTAATGCCTGGGCATCTGCCTCGCACTCATGATTCACCGGTGCACTCTGCGGCAGCAGATCACGACAGCTTAATGTTCTGTCAGAACGCTGAGTTTTTACAAAATGCTCAATCCCGACTTTGTGGCGTACAAAGTGTACCGATACCCAATATGGCAGGTCCTCCCATTTCCAGGAAAATTTCAATTTACGGATAGGGGAATGTTCCGCCTGCAGTATTTCATATTTCCACTGGGAATCCGGATATGTACCTGTACTTTTTCCAATAGTTGTCATAGTGGCGTTTTTGATATCCTGCCAGTTATCCTCATGTTTAAACCAGGCTATTCTCATAACTACTGCACCTCCCGCACCCGTTTGTTCTGTTTCATAACACTTAATATTTCCTGATAACGCTTTGTTATAATTTCATAATTTTTCGGCTCATGAGGGTATGTACAGCAGCTGCAGTCCTTATATCCATTGGACAGGTAAATAAAACAGCCACCGCACTGGTCGCCCAGAACATAAAGGGGACAGTAACAAAATAAACAGTTAAAATTATCCGGGTCAGCATTTGGGTGACAGGGATAGTATTCACATTCCTTATTGCAAAAATAAGAATAGTGTTTTCCATCAAGATCTTTTGTCATAGTTTTCCTCCAGGAATATAGACAAGTGGCTCTGTTCAGTGAACAGATACCGCCCAAATCGTAACAAAAGCATACACGGTCAGGTCGTGTATGCTTTTGCCAAAGGTTTTCAAAAAGAATCTGTATCTCAGAATTATGTGAGGGGAATCTGCGATACCGATCTTTTGGTGAGCCAATACCGATTTTAAAAAGGGCCGTTCGATCGGTATTGTGAAAAAGAGGAGTAAGTAAGGTTTGCCACCATTCAATAAAGAGGATCGGCTCGCCGAATAAAGTGATACAAAAAAAGCTGCTCCTTACGGAACAGCTTGCAATTTTACCATCAATTGAATAAAATTACCAAGAGCCTATCCACCGTAGGTTTGTGTATCCATCAAGCAGGTCTCCTGACTAGGTTCATCGCCTTACCGACCTTCCCAACATATCGTCAGTGGTATAACTGGCTTGGCTCCCCATTACAGTGACGGGATCGTTCCGGAATCTCACCGAAATTCCCTCTTAGCTCGTTCTCTCGAACAAGAACTTGATTTCTTATTCAGCTGTGTTTATATTAGCACCCTTCCGGATATTTGTCAAGAGTTTGACAAATTTTTTTCATTTTTAAGTAACTATTCGTTACTATTCAGCTAGGCATGATTTTTTTTCAAAATATCGTATCAAGCTTGCTTATAAGCGGTATTTTGAAAAAAAAGAACCGATACTGCAGAGGTATGTGAGGGGAGTTCTGCAATACCGGTCTTTTTACAGAGATAATACCGATTTAAAAAGGGCCGCACAATCGGTATCCAAAAAAGAGGAGTTAGGTTTGCCATCATTTAATAAAAGGATTGGCTTGCCGAATAAAATGATACAAAAAAAGCTGCTCCTTACGGAACAGCTTGCAATTTTACCGTCAATTGAATAAAATTACCAAGAGCCTATTCACCGTAGGTTTGCGTATCCATCAAGCAGGTCTCCTGACTAGGCTCATCGCCCCGACCGCCTTCCCAACACATCGTCATATGTCAGTGGCATAACTGGTCTGGCTTCCCATTACAGTGACGGGATCGTTTCGGAATCTCACCGAAATTCCCTCTTAGCTCGTTCTCTCGAACAAGAACTTGATTTCTTATTCAGCTGTGTTTATGATAGCATCCATTCAGATATTTGTCAAGGGTTAATAACAATTTTTTACAGCTCTGTAAAGTAAATTCCTGTCTACTGCTGTTTCATTGACGATGTTACAAGTCTTATCTGTACATCCTTTCAAAATCCACAACGATTGCGATTGGATAAGTACTTATTCACAGT
>JBGVFN010000113.1:0-2267 GCA_045121095.1 Lachnospiraceae bacterium
CTTTTTCCAGATTCACAGATGAAACAGGGACCGAATATATGGACAACGAGCAACAGCGATATCTTCCTTATATTCCAGCAATCGTTCTACCCGTTTATCTGATAGCTTCCATGCTGTTCGCAATTCCCCGTTATGGCATAGAGTATTCTCTGGAGACGTTTTTCTCCATGAGCTTTGGCATTTTTCTGCACATCAGTATCTTTTATGGTTTTCTTTTTCTGTTAATTCCCATACTTAGAAAACGTATTAGTTCCCGTGCCTGTGCCATGCTGTGGGTTCTCCCCAATTACCTTTACATTACCCATCAGCGCGTCATGTATGTTTCGTATCCTGCTATAGTCTTACATGTACCAGGAAAACTTCTTTGGATCATTCTCGGCGTCTGGTTTAGCGGTTTTCTTTTTGTGATAGGAAAATCCGTACTCGAACATCTTATTTTCAGAAAATCCATTCTGAGAAACAGCTCACCTGTATTAGATTCAGAAGTATTATCAGTTTGGAATCAGGAACTCACGAATGCCGGAATCAAAAACGCAAAATACAAGGTTGTTATTTCAAAAAATGTCACCACTCCCCTGTCTATCGGTTTTTTCAGGAGAAGTGTTCGAATCGTTCTTCCGGATAATCAGTACACGCAAACCGAGTTGGAACTGATCTTCCGACATGAGATCATACACATCTGCCGGGGAGACAGTGAGAATAAGTTTTTTCTGGTCTTCTGCTGCGCCATGTTCTGGTTCAATCCTCTTATGTGGATTGCCAAACGCAAATGCTCCAATGACCTGGAGCTGAGCTGTGACGAAACTGTTCTTTTAGAATCTGATGATGCAAAACGTAATCAATATGCTCAGTTGATTTTGAATACAGCCGGAGATGAGCGAGGATTCACTACCTGTCTTTCTGCAACTGCATCCGCTCTGCAATACCGACTGAAGCATATCGTACGTCCTGGCAAACGTTCTTCAGGCGCACTTGTTGTAGGTATGAGCTTTTTCCTGCTTTGCATGACCTTTGGTTATGTAACATTATCCTATAATGATCTGACAGGCCAGCAAGTCATCTACCAGACAGATGATGGTGAAATAGATCCCCAGTATTCAATCTTTGCCTTAAATACTACCTTGTTTCAGCACAACGGGTTCTTAAAATGCAAAGACGAGGATGCATTGGAAGAATACCTTTCCAATCTTCAGTTCAGCAAACTACTTGGCAATTATTCCATGCCTGATGAAAATGCGGTCCTCAGTGTTTTCTATGAGAGTCCTATCGGAAATTTTGACATCGGAATTTGGGATCAATATATGACCGTGATCCCTTTGGGAAAAACAATTTGGCAAGGAGCAAATTATTATATCCATTCCGAAATAGACTGGGAATACATTGAGTCACTTCTTTATAGTGACTATATTCAAGATCCTTCACTGCCTTTCCCACCCAAAATGAACATGATTTCCAACAACCACTACTATTCCTGTCCCGGCAAGGTAATAACTCACCGGCTCAATGGAGAAAACCTGAAACACCAATCCTGGTGGGAAGCTGATCACGTATTGACCATACGGGATCCCGAGAATCATGATTTGCGTTTGATTTTCACACACGAAGCTGCAGATTCATTTACAGTTTCTGTAACAGATGAAAACGGTAAACTCATAAAAGAGTATTCTTCTGAAGAACTGACAGGCCACGAGATTGTTCCTTTGGAACCAGTATCTGCTCACTATGCTGTTCAGGTCCCCTTTCAGGATGAAAACTCCAGCATTCTGATGGAATACAGATTTTCCGTAATGTATAGCGATCCATAAACAACGAAAGGCCACGGCCATTGCTCCGGTTGGAGTAAGCCGTGGTCTTTCATTTGCTTTTGCAGGAAATAATACCAGATAGTATGTAGAACATAATCAAGGCTATACCAATCGGCCTTTCGATGTCGATTACCTGACCAGTAGATTGGAAACTCATCCATATCAGTATGACACCAACCAGAATGCCTGGCATACAGCCGAGCCATTTCTTTTGGGCCATCAGAACAGCGGACACAAACAGCATACCAATGCAGAGCCACACAGCCGGATGGATCGCGCCAAATCCGCTAAAGACCGCCAACAAGGAATAGAACACCAGTCCAAATATTGCAGGCGTAAAGTACAACACTTTTCTCATTGCGATTACTCCTCATTTTAATCTTTGCGTAGATAACTGAATGTCTTCAGCAAGGATTACATCAGTTCCTTTCAGTTCGCTTTCATAGATACCCAGGATAATCA
>JBGVFN010000114.1:0-2990 GCA_045121095.1 Lachnospiraceae bacterium
GGATCCGGCAACCGCATCGTTTACTGATCTGCGCAAGGAGCTGAACGATCAGTTAAATGCGGAGAATACCGCAGATTCCACCGATTCTGCAGATGGCTCCGATGAGAGCAGTTCTTCTTCCGATGCTTCCGACACAAGCGCATCCGACGCTTCAAGCGCGAGCACATCGAGCAGTTCCGACAGCGATTCCTCCTCAGAAGTTTCATATCTGACCTCTTCCGAGACATCCTTTGGAACCGGATCGGAGAAAGACGATGACGATACCTGTTCTCTTGGAGATAAAGTAGCGGAAGAAGCAGCAAAGCTGAAGGATGGCGAGTATTATGACGGTGTCATCGAAGGCGACGATGCATATTATGTGATCCGTGTAGATAAAGCATTCGACGAGGATAAAACCGAGTCCAGAAGACAGACCATCATTTCCAACCGCAAATCGGATAAGTACAACGATACACTGGACGGATGGGTAAAGGAGAGCGATATCAAGGTCGCATCCAACTGGAAAAAGCTTGAAGTAACGGACGCAGATCTGTATACGATGACAGTTGACAGCGCTTCTACAGATTCCACAGATGGAACCACAACCGACAGCACAACAACGGACAGTACAACGTCTGACAGCACGACATCAGGCAGTACCGAAACGACATCGACAGGCAGCACAAGCGATGCTTCGACATCCTCAGGCTCTGCGGAATAAAACATACGATTATGACAGAAAGCAGCCAGATCCCTAAAGTGGGCCGGCTGCTTTTTGGTGTCTGAAAATACTTTGCAGAATCAAACAAAAAGAGAAAATAATAGGGAAATAATGGAGGGGGATTGACAACCAGGGGAGACTGTCCGAAAACTAGAATAGTCAGGTAATAGTTAACCATAAGGTTGAATCACCTGTGAAAGGGTGTTTGACATAAATATTTGTACATTGAAAACTGAATAAAGCACACAGAAAATCAAGATTTTCAACCAGAAATATAGTATAATGATTACAGAAAAGTACTGTATTAAGAGGTGACGGATTATGCCATATGTTTCAACTTTTAACCGCAATCAGATGATGATGTGTTCATGGGATTCTTTTGTGGATCCGGAAAGCATCGCCAGACTTATTGATGCTTTTGTAAACAGCCTTGATCTAACGAAATATGAAGTAAAAGAAGCAGCGAAAGAAGGCAGACCAGCGTATGATCCGAAAGGAATGTATAAGTTGTATATATATGGTAACCGTAAAGGTATCCGATCCTCACGTAAACTGGCTGAAAGCTGTAAAGTCAATCTTGAAGTAAAATGGATGCTTGGAGGCGTGGAACCGGACTTCCGTACGATTTCTGATTTTCGGAAAGATAACATTGATAGCCTGAAAGATATCTTTCACGAATTTAACCGCAGGATTTCCGGAGCGGTAGAGTGGGGATTTTCTTCTGTTGATGGAAGCAAGTTCCTGGCGAACAATTCCAAGGACAGTAACTTCACTAAAAATAAGCTGGATGACAGGATCAAATGGCTGAATGCTCATACAGACGAGTATCTAAGAATCCTGAAAGAAATGGATGAACAGGAAGAACTTGAGGAAATACCGGAGAAGCTGACCAGAGAAGTGGTTGAAGCAAAGCTTAAAGAAGCACAGGAGCGTCTGTCGAGATATGAATCCTATCAGAAGCTGATGGAGGAAACTGGTGCTTCACAACTATCTCTGACGGATGCAGACGCAAGACTGATGAAAAATAAGAATGGTTTTGCCGTGGCATACAATCCGCAGACAGCGGTAGATTCTGAAACACATCTGATCAGAAATTTTAAAATGACCAATCAGGTCACTGACCATGGGATGCTGAACCCGACAATGGAAGAAATCCGGGAAGAGACGCAAGATGAGATACTTGAAGTTGTGGCCGATAAAGGTTATGAAAATGAGGAAGACATGATCAGATGCCTGGAGAATGGCATGATTCCACATGTCATACTGGATGACGGCAAAGACGGATATGAACTGGAAATATCATATGAGGAAGCGGAAGCAGATATAACCAGTACAAAACCGGAAGAGTTGAAAAAGAGTCTTCATGCAGGGAAAATACCAGAGGCATATAAAGATGTTATTTCTGATATGGAAGTAAAAGAGGTCCGTCGGAAAGTGAAGGAGGATCTGGCAGATATTGAAAAATCCGAAGCTATATATGGAACGCCGGAGGAGATGCTGGCGCGGGCGAAGGAGGGATATTTTGTCAGAGACCCGGAAAGAAACTTGGTTTATTGTCCGGAGGGAGAAGTCTTGAGGCAAAAATGCATCAAGAAAAATGGGAATATCCGCTATGCCAATAAAAATGCCTGTAAACACTGCAGGAACAGGAACAAGTGCTACAAAGGTAAGGGTGAATGGAAAGAGATTGATTTTACAAAAGATACTCTGGAGAAGCCATGCAAAGAGTGGTTGAAAGCAGAGGGAAAGGAATGTGAAAATGCAAAGCAGGCTGTAAAAGGTCACTTTGAGAAAGTAAAGGTTGTAAAGTTTTTCCTGAAACCAAGTTTTGAGAAAATGTCCCAGAGGATGTGCCTGTCAGAGCATCCGTTTGGAACGATAAAAAGAGCGATGGGAGCCACCTACTTTCTTTTGAAAGGACTGCGAAAGGTGACCGGGGAGTTTGCGCTCTTTTGCCTTGGATATAATATGGAGAGAGCTAAAAACCTTTTGGGATTTGAGAAAATGATGCAGCTTATGGCAACAGCATAAGCTCCTTTTCTTTCAATATGTGTGTTTTATTCAGTTTTCAATGACACATAGAAAGAAAGGGGCTAATTTTATGCTCGAAAATGAGGTTTTCGGACGGTCTGAGGGGGGGATCTATAGAATAAAAGTATAACCAATGTTCGTGCAAAATTAAGAAAGGAGATGGAAAACATGAAGAAGGCAGTGATTTCCGTATTTGTCGGTACAGCAGTATTGGCGTTCGTTGCGTGTGGAAAAAATGCTGCAACGGAAAACAGTTCCG
>JBGVFN010000115.1:0-16770 GCA_045121095.1 Lachnospiraceae bacterium
ATTAGAACAGACCTGTGATCTTACCAGTAGAATCAACGTCGATACGTTCTGCTGCGGGAACCTTAGGCAGACCAGGCATCTTCATGATTGCGCCGGTAATAGCTACCATGAAGCCAGCACCTGCACTCATGGTTACCTGACGGATTGTGATACGGAATCCGCTGGGACGGCCAAGTTTGGTCTGGTCATCAGTCAGGGAGTACTGGGTCTTAGCCATACATACGGGAACGTTGCCATAGCCAAGTTTTTCAAGGTTTTCGATTTCCTTGCTTGCTTCAGGTGAGTAGTCAACGCCGTCTGCACCGTAGATCTTGGTAGCGATTGCTTCGATCTTAGCTTTCAGAGGCAGGTCAAGGTCGTATGAATATGTAAATCCGGATGCATCTCCTTCTTCACACAGACGAACAACTTCTTTAGCCAGTTCAATACCGCCAGCGCCGCCTTTGCCCCATACTTCGGTCAGCTTAACGTTAACGCCCAGTTCTGCACATTTTTCTGTAACCAGTGCGATTTCTGCATCAGTATCGGTTACGAAACGGTTCAGAGCTACTACTGCAGGCAGATGGAATACCTGAGTGATGTTTTCTACATGTTTCAGCAGGTTCGGCAGACCTTTTTCCAGAGCTTCCAGATTTTCTTTCTGTACGTCAGCCTTCGGAACGCCACCGTTGTATTTCAGAGCTTTGATTGTTGCTACGATGATAACTGCATCAGGCTGCAGACCTGCCAGACGGCACTTGATATCCAGGAACTTTTCAGCACCAAGGTCAGCACCGAAACCAGCTTCTGTTACTACGTAGTCACCGAAATGCATAGCCATCTTGGTAGCGATTACGGAGTTACATCCATGAGCGATGTTTGCGAAAGGACCACCGTGGATGAAGCAAGGTGTATGTTCCAGAGTCTGAACCAGGTTGGGTTTCAGAGCGTCTTTTAACAGAGCGGTCATAGCGCCCTGAGCGTTGATCTGACCAGCTGTGATGGGTTCGCCAGCTCTTGAGTAAGCAACCAGGATTCTTGCGAATCTAGCTTTCAGATCGTCGATGCTGCTTGCCAGACAGAAAGCTGCCATGATTTCGGAAGCAACAGTGATATCAAAACCATCTTCTCTGGGGTAACCCTGAGCTTTTCCGCCCAGACCATCAACGATGTTACGAAGCTGTCTGTCGTTCATATCTACACAACGTCTCCAGATGATTCTTCTGGGGTCGATGTCCAGTGCGTTGCCCTGGTAGATATGGTTGTCGATCATAGCTGCCAGCAGGTTGTTAGCAGCGCCGATAGCGTGGAAGTCACCTGTAAAGTGCAGGTTGATATCTTCCATAGGGATAACCTGTGCATAGCCGCCGCCTGCAGCACCACCCTTAACACCGAATACCGGTCCTAAAGAGGGCTCTCTTAATGCCAGAACTACGTTTTTGCCCAGCTGTGCCAGAGCGTCACCAACACCAACGGTAACAGTTGTCTTACCTTCGCCTGCGGGTGTAGGGTTGATAGCTGTGGTCAGGATCAGTTTTGCTTTCTTGCCGCTGCCGGGTTTTGTGGTCATCAGATTGTAATCTACTTTAGCTTTGTATTTGCCGTACAGTTCAATGTCATCTTCTGTAAGGCCGATCTTAGCTGCAACTTCACGAATGTGAATCGGTGTAGCTTCCTGAGCGATTTCGATGTCTGATTTGAATCCCATAGTAATAACCTCCATAAATAAGATTTGCAGATACAGCGGAACCTGAAATCTTCGGCTGCAATCTGCGGTGGATAGATTAACCTGTAACTTCTCTGTTGGAGTAAGTTAATTTATTAACAATTATATTGAAATGCTTCACAGATAACAATAGGAAAATGTTCTAAACTTTTACCGGTTTATCTGAAATAAGTTTGGCAAATATGATTTTGAATGAGAATTTCACGAATAAAAAATAAACTTTGCACAAAAACTGAGAATTCAGACAAAAAAACTTTGTAATAAAATTTTAGTAACAATTGTTATTTTGTTATCATGTTGAAAAGCCCTGATCATTAACTACTTACAAAAAAGAAACACAGGTGAATTTTCTCGGATCGTATCCAGCAAATCTTTGTATATTGCTGAATGCTTTCTGAAAATCGCAATTCAGATGTCATCTATTTTAACAGTTATTCGGTGAAAATGGAAGCTTTTTTGTGAATTTTGTTAAAAAAATTAATGAAAATCTGTTCGTGTTAAAATAGTATTTACCTAATTATAGGTCCAGATAATAGACCGATATGTTTTTCATAAATGAATCCACTGTTAGGCCCGGTTCCGTCATTTCAGATATAAAAAATTATAAAGATTTTTATAAACAATATCCGTAAGAGCATGCGATCATACCCTGCTGAATTGTCACGTAAAAATACCATCCGGCAAAATTTGAAAATCAAAAATGTGGTGTACAAAAATCAATGTATCACGACAGTGATGCGATAAAGCGTTAAGGTACTGATGTGTAAGTGAAGCATTATAATAGGAAGAAAGTCAGTTTTTCTTTTGTTTTTTCAGGCTCAAAATTCAGGAAAAGACTGGATTTTTACGTTTTAAACCATTCGTTATTGGGAAAAATAAAAGTATAACCATAAAGAAGGCAGGGGGAAGACATATAATCGGAAAAAGTACATTGTTTTTTGCCTTTTTTGCAAAATAATCCTTGACAAAAAGATGCAACTATGATTAAATGATAGACGTGTGCGCAGATTGGCACATGAAACTATTTATACGTTATATACAGGAGGTGAAAAATATGCCTACATTCGAACAGTTAGTAAGAAAGGGTAGACAGACATCTGTAAAGAAGAGTACTGCTCCCGCTCTGCAGAAAGGCTACAATTCATTACAGAAAAAAGCTACAGACGTAAGCTCTCCCCAGAAGAGAGGTGTTTGTACAGCAGTTAAGACAGCAACCCCTAAGAAACCTAACTCAGCGCTTAGAAAAATCGCCAGAGTTCGTCTTTCTAATGGTATTGAAGTAACAAGCTATATCCCCGGTGAAGGTCACAACCTTCAGGAGCATAGCGTTGTACTGATCAGAGGTGGTCGTGTTAAGGACTTACCCGGTACAAGATATCATATCATCAGAGGTACACTTGATACAGCAGGTGTAGCTAAGAGAAGACAGGCACGTTCTAAGTACGGTGCTAAGAGACCTAAAAAATAATTGATTAGTGTCTTTGGTTTTTAAACGAAACGAAATTATATCGATTATACAGGTCTTGAAACATTCATTCACTATTGTAGTGCCGGAATGAAGCATATTTTGAACCAAATTTGAAATATCCACAGTGTGGGATTCCCGCAGGGACGGGAAATGCACACCAGGCCGCGCGAACACAATTGCAAATGTGAGTACCTGTGAATTAACAAATTCCCATAGTGGAATATATTAAGGAGGGAAGTAACGTGCCACGTAAAGGACATACTGGAAAAAGAGAAGTATTAGCAGATCCTATGTACAACAGCAAAGTTGTTACAAAGCTGGTTAACAATATCATGTTAGACGGCAAAAAGGGTGTTGCTCAGAAAATTGTATACGGAGCTTTTGAAAAAGTTGAAAACCAGACAGGTAAGCCTGCACTGGAAGTTTTTGAAGAAGCTATGAATAACATCATGCCCGTTCTGGAAGTTAAGGCAAAACGTATCGGTGGTGCAACCTATCAGGTGCCGATCGAAGTTAAGCCCGACAGAAGACAGGCTTTAGCACTGCGTTGGTTAACCATGTTCTCACGTAAGAGAGGCGAAAAGACTCAGATCGACAGACTGGCTAACGAAATCATGGACGCAGCAAACAATACTGGTGCAGCAGTTAAGAGAAAAGAAGATATGCACAAGATGGCAGAAGCAAACAAGGCTTTCGCTCATTACAGATTCTAATCTCATTTGTGCCTGTTGACTTGCGAAGCTTGCAAAAGAAATTCCTGAAGGAACTTTCTTTTGCAGTGACTATTTAGGAGGAAAATCCAATGGCTGGAAGAGAATATCCCTTAGAGAGAACCAGAAATATTGGTATTATGGCTCATATCGATGCTGGTAAAACAACACTGACAGAGCGTATCCTGTATTATACTGGCGTTAACTATAAGATCGGTGATACTCATGAAGGTACTGCTACCATGGACTGGATGGCTCAGGAGCAGGAAAGAGGTATCACAATTACTTCAGCTGCAACTACCTGTCACTGGACTCTGGAAGAACAGACCAAACCCAAAGCGGGTGCACTGGAACATCGTATCAACATTATCGATACACCTGGACACGTTGACTTCACAGTAGAAGTAGAACGTTCCCTGCGTGTACTGGACAGTGCTGTTGGTGTATTCTGTGCTAAGGGCGGTGTTGAACCTCAGTCTGAAAACGTATGGCGTCAGGCTGACAAGTACAACGTTCCCCGTATGGCATTCATCAATAAGATGGATATCATGGGTGCTGATTTCTACAATGCTGTAGACATGATCAAAAACAGATTAGGTAAGAATGCAGTACCGATTCAGCTTCCTATCGGCAAGGAAGATGATTTCAAGGGAATCATCGACCTGTTCGAAATGAAAGCATATATTTACAACGATGACAAGGGTACCGATGTATCTGTTGAAGATATTCCCGAAGACATGGTTGATGAAGCAGAAGAATACAGAGTCGACATGATCGAAAAAATCTGTGAAACAGATGACGAACTGATGATGATGTATCTGGAAGATGAAGTTCCTTCTACTGAAGAACTGAAAGCTGCTTTAAGAAAAGCTACTATTGCATGTACAATCGTACCTGTAACATGCGGTTCCGCATATAGAAACAAAGGTGTACAGAAGATGCTCGATGCAGTTATCGAATACCTTCCCGCACCTACAGACATCCCTGCAATCAAGGGTGTTGACCCCGAAGGCAATGAAGTAGAAAAGCATTCTTCTGATGAAGAACCTTTCGCTGCACTGGCATTCAAAATCATGGCCGATCCTTTCGTTGGTAAACTGGCATTCTTCAGAGTTTACTCCGGTACACTGAACTCCGGTTCTTATGTACTGAATGCTACCAAGGGTAAAAAGGAACGTGTAGGTCGTATCCTGCAGATGCACGCTAACAAGAGAGAAGAACTGGATAAGGTTTACTCCGGTGATATCGCTGCTGCAGTAGGTTTAAAACTTACTACAACTGGTGATACAATCTGTGATGAAAAGTGTCCTGTAATTCTGGAATCCATGGAATTCCCTGAACCCGTTATCTCTGTTGCTATCGAACCCAAGACCAAAGCTGGTCAGGATAAGATGGGCGATGCTCTGGTTAAGCTGGCTGAAGAAGATCCTACTTTCCGTGTATCTACCAACACTGAAACAGGACAGACAATCATCTCTGGTATGGGTGAACTTCACCTGGAAATCATCGTTGACCGTCTGCTTCGTGAATTCAAGGTAGAAGCTAACGTAGGTGCTCCTCAGGTTGCTTACAAAGAAACATTCACCAAGGAAGTTACTGTTGACAGCAAGTATGCAAAACAGTCCGGTGGTCGTGGTCAGTATGGTCACTGTAAAGTTATCTTCACACCTATGGATCCCAATGGTGAGAAGACATTCGAATTCGAATCTACCGTTGTTGGTGGTGCTATTCCTAAGGAATACATCCCCGCAGTTGGCGCAGGTATCGAAGAAGCTACCAAGACTGGTGTTCTGGGTGGATTCCCTGTACTGGGTGTTCATGCAAACGTATACGATGGTTCTTACCATGAAGTCGACTCTTCCGAAATGGCATTCAAGATTGCTGGTTCTATGGCATTCAAAGATGCTATGCAGAAGGGTAATCCGGTTCTGCTGGAGCCCATCATGAAAGTTGAAGTTACCACACCCGAAGATTACATGGGTGATGTAATTGGTGATATCAACTCCCGTCGTGGCCGTATCGAAAGCTTTGAAGATGTAAATGGTTCTAAGCTGATCACTGGTTACGTACCGTTAGCAGAAATGTTCGGTTACGCAACTGACCTGCGTTCCAAGACACAGGGTCGTGGTTCTTACTCCATGTTCTTCCACTGCAACGAACCGGTTCCGAAGTCCGTTCAGGAAAAAGTTCTGAAGGAAGGCAAATAATTGCCATAACAATGCTAAAAATCTCTGTCTGGAATCTTTCTGGACAGAGAGGTTAATATAAGTCAATCGGTATGCAAGGAATTATCGTAATTATTTATAACATTTGGTTAAATAATGCTTGAAAAATCCTCTTTTATTTAATATAATAGTACCGATTTCTAAAAAATGAACAGACCATATTTGGTCGATTAATTCAAGGAGGACTTTTAAAATGGCTAAAGCTAAATTTGACAGAAGCAAACCCCATTGTAACATTGGTACCATTGGCCACGTTGACCATGGTAAAACAACTTTAACAGCAGCTATTACCATTACTCTGGCTAAGAGATTAGGTTTAGGTGAAGTGGTAGCTTTCGATCAGATCGATAAAGCTCCCGAAGAAAGAGCACGTGGTATCACAATCTCCACAGCTCACGTAGAATATGAAACAAACAACAGACATTACGCTCACGTTGACTGCCCTGGTCATGCTGACTACGTTAAGAACATGATCACTGGTGCTGCTCAGATGGACGGTGCTATCCTGGTTGTTGCTGCTACTGATGGTGTTATGGCTCAGACCAAAGAACACATCCTGTTAGCTCGTCAGGTAGGCGTTCCTTACATCGTAGTATTCATGAACAAATGTGATATGGTTGACGATGAAGAACTGCTTGAATTAGTAGATATGGAAATCCGTGAACTGCTGAGCGAATATGACTTCCCCGGCGATGACACACCTATCATCCAGGGTTCCGCTCTGATGGCTCTGCAGGATCCCGAATCCGAATGGGGCGACAAGATTCTGGAACTGATGGAAGAAGTAGACAACTACATTCCTAACCCTGAAAGAGATACAGATAAGCCTTTCCTGATGCCTGTAGAAGACGTATTCTCCATCACAGGTCGTGGTACTGTTGCTACTGGTAGAGTAGAAAGAGGTACTATCCACGTATCTGACGAAGTTGAAATCGTAGGTCTGAAAGAAGAAAACCGTAAAGTAGTTTGTACAGGTATCGAAATGTTCCACAAACTGCTGGACGAAGGCCAGGCTGGTGATAACATCGGTGCTCTGCTTCGTGGTGTTCAGAGAACTGAAATCGAAAGAGGACAGGTTCTTGCTAAACCCGGCTCTGTAGATTGCCACAAGAAATTCACAGCTCAGGTTTACGTATTAACAAAAGATGAAGGTGGACGTCATACTCCTTTCTTCAACAACTACAGACCTCAGTTCTACTTCAGAACAACTGACGTTACCGGCGTTATCAATCTGCCCGAAGGTACAGAAATGTGCATGCCTGGTGACAACGTAGAAATGACAATCGAACTGATCCATCCCATCGCTATGGAACAGGGTCTGACTTTCGCTATCCGTGAAGGTGGACGTACTGTAGGTTCAGGCCGTGTTGCTTCTATTATTGAATAATTATAGTTTGTTATCATAATAAACTTATAAAACGACCCCGGAGGCTTATGTCTCCGGGGTTTTGACGTTTCTGCGGATATGGAAATAATAGCGAATGGGAATCGCAGGCGGTTGAGTTTTCATTCTCCGGCAGATGCCTGTGATACCATTATGATACTATTCAGATTTCCTGCTGGAAAATTTCTTAGCCAGCAATTCATCACGTTTCCCGATTCTTGTCTCAAAATCAAGTTCTTCTATTTCCTTATGGGTAACCGGTTTGGATGTATAGTATTCTAAAGTCTGCTTTTTCCACATTTCAAACATATCTTTCCCGGTAAAATAAGATTCCAGGCTTTCTCTGTTTTCCTGCAGATCAGCGAGAAAATTGCACATATCAGCATTCAGGGAATGTTCCCGGTCATTGCCATAAAAGCGGAGTCCGGCATACCAGCGCCGGGATCCGGTTTCTGTATCATCAGGCAGCTGGTTGTTGATTTCCAGCTCATATCTTAATTCATTTGATTCATTTATCTGCAGTAAAACCCAGATGATATCGCTCAGCGTGGAAATCTGAACCTTATTCTGTGACAAACCAAACAACCAGTCCAATGACACATGGAATTTCTGAGCAATTGTCAGGAGCACATCATTGGATGGGGTAACGACACCATTTTCATAACTGGATAAAGTGGATTGACGGATGCCGATAGCTGCAGCAAAATTTTTCTGATTCATTTTCAAATCAGTACGCAGTTCTTTGATTTTTTCAGCAACGGATGATTCCTGCATTTTGAAGACACCTCCTTAAGAACATTACAATCAGTATATCATAAATGATAAAAATCAACAACACAAAATAATATCATTATTAATGATAAATATGGTTGACAAAGATTATTATAAATGATATATTATCGGTATAAATGATATTTATCAAGGAGGATAAAATATGCAGAAACAAAACCATATGATTACAGCAGAAGAAGTGGCCAATGATATGGGCGTTTCCCTCGGCTATGCGTACAAAATTATTCGAAAGCTGAATAAAGAGCTTGCAGATGCAGGCTATGTTACGGTGGCCGGTAAAATTCCACGGGCATTCTGGGAGAAAAAATTTTACGGATATTCTCAGATGGCGATATAGGGGGGATATGAAATGGCAGCATATAAGGACGATGAGCGGGGCACCTGGTATGTATCCTTTTATTACACAGACTGGACAGGTGTCAGAAAAAGAAAAGTCAAGCGTGGGTTCCACACAAAAAGAGAAGCACTGAAGTTTGAAAATGATTTTCAGCGGAAATCGGGTGCGGATATGAATATGACTTTCGAAGAATTTGTTGAAGTCTATTTTGAAGACAAATCAAAAGAGTTAAAAGCCAGAACCATTAAAACGAAGCGGGATACAATCAATGCGCAGCTGATGCCGTATTTCAGGGAGAAAAGGATGAACAGTATCACTCCGGCAGATATTATTCAGTGGCAGAATACTGTCCGGGAAAAAGGTTATTCCGATGATTATTTAAAGACAATTCAGAACCAGATGTCAGCTTTATTCAGTCATGCGCAGAGTGTTTACAATCTGTCAGATAATCCATGTAAGAAAGTAAAAAGAATGGGAAAGACAGCGAAAAAGAAGATGAATTTCTGGACCCTGGAGGAGTACAGACAGTTTCTGGCAGGTATAGAGACGGGAACAAAATATTATGTATTATTCGAGTTGCTGTTCTGGACCGGGGCAAGAGAAGGAGAAGCGCTGGCCCTTATGCCGCAGGATATTGACTTTGAGAGGAATCTGATTCACATTACCAAAACCTATCACCGGATGGGCGGTAAAGATGTGATTACTTCACCTAAAACGGAGGAATCCATTCGCACAATCTCAATACCGGAATTTTTGAAACAGGAGCTTCAGGAATATATCAGCAGATTTTATGAATTACCTGATGATGAAAGAATTTTCCCGGTAGTGCATGAATCTGTACAGCATAAACTGAAAAATGTGGTTGAAAAGACAGGTGTGAAGAAAATTCGAGTGCATGATGTCCGCCACAGCCACGCCGCTTTCCTGATCAATAAAGGAGTTCAGCCTCTCATGATTAAAGAACGGTTCGGGCATACGGATATTCGGATAACTCTGAACACTTACGGCCATTTATATCCGGATCAGCAGAAAATAGTGGCTGACCTTCTGGATGATGAAAATGCAAAATGCTCCGGAGGAACAACCAGCCGGAGCACGGTGACAAATGAGGAAGAGTCCTCAGATATCAACCCTGGACAAGTTGATTATATCAGGGATTCTTCTGACATACAATCTATTTCTGCTCAGAGCAGCGATGAAACAGGAGGCGGGCATGGAACAGAAAACAGAAAGTCAGGTTGAATTAAGGATGATCAGAATGTCAGATGTCCAGTCCCAGCCGGTGGACTGGCTCTGGTATCCTTTTATTCCTTATGGGAAATTGACGATCATTCAGGGAGATCCGGGGGAAGGAAAGACGACTCTGGTATTGAATATTGCAGCCAGATTATCAAAAGGTGAAGGGCTGGACAGTGAAATGAAAGTGCCGGAACCGGTCAACGTTATTTATCAGACTGCCGAAGACGGTCTTGCAGATACGGTAAAACCCAGACTGGAGCTGGCAGGTGCGGATTGCGGGAGAATTCTGGTGATTGATGAATCAGAGAAATCCTTATCTATGATCGATGAACGACTGGAATCGGCATTGAAAGAAACCCATGCAAAAGTTCTGATTCTGGATCCCATACAGGCCTACCTTGGCGGGGGAATGGATATGAACCGAGCAAATGAAGCAAGGGATATGACGAAGCGTTTGGGATTGCTGGCAGAGAAATACAAATGTGCGATACTTCTGATTGGTCATATGAATAAGGCCGGAGGAAATAAAGCAGCATATCGGGGAATGGGTTCCATAGATTTTTTTGCGGTGGCAAGAAGTGTTCTTCTGGTAGGCAGGGTAGAAGGCGAACCGGAGCTTCGGGCGATGGTTCAGATAAAAAACAATCTGGAGGCTTTTGGACATGCCAAGGCGTTTCGTTTATCGGAGGATGGATTTTCATGGATTGGAGATTATGAAATTACAGCAGATGAGGTTCTGGGCGGCATTGCTCCAAAAGCCAGTAAACTGGAACAGGCAAAACAAATGCTGAAAGAATTGGCAGAAACGTCTGATGTTGTATTGAGCAATGAAATATTCGAACTGGCAGATGAAAACAATATTTCTAAAAGAACATTGGAAAATGCCAAAAGGCATCTGGGGATACGTGCAAAAAGAATCAATAATTCCTGGTATTGGGAATTGGATAAGATAAAACAGAATTAAAGTAAATAAGGGCGCAACATTGCAGTCTGTATAAAATCTGCAAAGTTCAGTTTGCAACATTGCAAAATACTCAGACATTGCATTGTTGCGGTCTTGATATCATCTGAGAAAGGAAAATCAAAAATTATGAAAAATGTACAGATCACACAGGAACTTTTCTGGGCAATTATTAAGTATCATCTGGCAGGTCAGGAACAGTATTTGCCGGATATAAAAGAGGGATTGGAGAAAAAGCTGGATTCTCTCGTAATGCGTGAGATATACACCCGTTCAAAGACTGCATTAACAGAGGAAGAACGTGAGAAGGCACGAAAGGAATACCTGGACAGACGTGGTATTGGCGAGGATTTCAGATGGTAGTTTTTGTTGAGGATATAAAACAGGTGCGTGTCACGCTCCTGTAAATAACATGAACAGGAAAAAGAGTAAATGATTTTAATCGGAGAGGAGCTGCATCAAATGAGAGAGGGAAGACTGGGATATAACAGCCGAAACGGCAGATATGGTTTACTTGCAATGGATCTGTGGCTGGATACGGGTTTTCACTGTGGCGAATGTCTGGAAGTGATGGTGGACGATAAATGGGTGAAAACCAGAATGGAAATGGATATTGCCCGGAACTGGTATCTGGTGGGGACTCCCTATCGTGGGAATCTGGAATATATCCGGGCAAGGATATAGGAGTGCCTCCGTCGCATGACCGGCGGGCAGAATCCCCCCGCACACTGAACGAAGAGGGGCAGGTACCTGAGACACCGACCGGAGGGAGGTGAAGCCCCCGGCAGGGCGCAAAGGTACTTTTGATGGACGGGACGGCTGTCAAAAGTGCTTTTGCGTTACTCTTGGCAAGAGTAACAGAACCCGACGTACCCGGAGTGAATTTCTTTTTTGCCGTATCCGGCATCAGACAAGGAGGAGAGAAAGCATATTGAAAAGAACAATCAGTGCCATGATGGGAGAAGGCTCTGTAAAGCATAACTCCCGTAAGTTTATTGCTGAAAATGTGGATCGTACACGGACACATTTAAACAGGGTATATGTGAATGAAGATGTTAAGGCAGTATATCATGAATTATTTGATGATGCAGTTGCCAGATATAATGCCAGGCAAACCCGGAAAGACCGCTGTATCAAAGACTATTACAGAAAGATTGATACGGGAAAACAGGAGAAAACGTTTCATGAGCTGATCATCCAGATCGGAAACAAAGACGATATGGGAGCGATGACGGAAAACGGCAGGCTTGCGGAGCAGATACTGAATGAATATTTCCGGGGGTTTCAGGAAAGAAATCCAACGCTGCGTGTATTTGGCGCATATCTTCACATGGACGAAGCGACACCTCACCTCCATATTGATTTTGTCCCTTATATCAGCGGATGGAAGGGAAAGGGAATGGATACGAGGGTATCCCTGAAGCAGGCCCTGGGAGAACTGGGATTCAAAGGAGGAACGAAAAGCCGGACGGAATGGAACCAGTGGTCCGATGCCGAGAAAGAACAGCTTTCCGCAGTCATGGCGAAATATGATATTGGATGGGAGAAAAAGGGCACACATGAAGAACATCTGTCAGTTCTGGATTATAAAAAACAGGAACGTGCCAGAGAAGTAGGTGAACTGGAAGCACAGAAGGCCAATTTTGAAGCCATCAATCAAATACTGCAGGAACAGATGGTTCAGGCGGAGGGAGAACTGCAGGAACTGAAAAAGAACCATGATCAAAAGCAAAAGGAAGCAGAGACAGCCAGGAAACGGGCGGAACAGTATCAAAAGAAGCTGAAAGAGCTGGCACCGGAAATCAAAGAGATGGAACGCTTTGCAGCAGAATACTCATCAGACCCGGATCAGCTGCTTCCGGAAGCAGGAACACTGGAGACCGGCAGATCATACCGGGATAAAAAAGCAAAACCACTGGTGAAAAAGCTGGTACAGGTACTGCGTTCGGTATATGGCTCCTATCTGGATATCTGCAGGAAGCAGGGAAAACTGCAGTTTCTGTATAATCAGGCCATGGATAAAGTGGAAAATCTGTCAAAAAGGCTTTCTGAAATAATGGATGAGAATAGGATGTTGCGGGGTAAGGCGGCTGATTATGAACGGGTGAAACGGGTACTGGGAGATCGGGAAGTGGAAAAAGTTGCGGAGAAGGCGAAAATGCAGGAGAGGGGGCGGAATGGGCAGGATTTTGTCAAAAGTAGGCATATGCAGGAAGCCAGATAACGGGAAGTATGCGTAAAGAAAGTACAGGTAAATCCTGTAATATATTCTCAGGATTTACCTGTATATGGGGAAACTGTATGACAAAAACAGATTATTAATTTTTATGTGCTGTAATGCATTCTGCTTGGTCTTTAAAATTATATATGATAATAGCAAGTACAGCCATTAATAAGGCAGTTAGTAAACCTGTCATGATAGAGGATGAAATTTCATGATGATAAGGGTATACTATAATTGCGGTAAAATTGTCTAAAATAATTGCGGCAATAGCTTTTTCTTTCGCCTTTTTTCTTTTTTTATTGGATACAGGATGGTTTTTATGTATAATTGGTGCATGAGAAAAAGCGATTGTCAACGCAAATACAGTTATTACAAGGAATCCCCAGGGATACAATATTGTCCATATGGGATTGAGGTAAAGACTGCAGATTCCGGTAACAGTTCCTGTTAAAATACACCGTGCATGAGTTGAAGCATGGTATCCTCCGAGAAAAAGGCGGACGGCTGTAAAACTTATACACCATAGGATAATATAGATAGTTTTGTTCAGTAATAATCCAAAGAATAGAAGTAAAAAATCAGAAATCAGTTCATTTGTCAAACATTCTACTCCATATGCATATACATTTCTCTGTGTGGGATCACCGCCATTTTGGATCAGCCATGTTGAAAGCCATTTTGAAAATTTTTCAATCATTATAGAGCCCTCCGCTTCTGCATTAGAGAAATGATATCCTGTTGCAGTTTTTTCAGATACGTTCTACCAATGGGGAGTCGTTCCTGATTGGAAAGAAGAAGTTCTGTGTTGTTCATGAATTCAATATGTGCCAGATTAACGATTACAGTTCGGTGGCACTGGACAAACTGCTCGGGAAGAATTTTTAACAGATTTTTTAATGTCTGGGGGACAGAATAGCATTTCCGGGCAGTAATGATCTCTGTGGTATGATTTCTGCTGGAAAAATACAGGATATTCTGGTAGGGGATCTGAAGTACGGAATCCCGGACACGATAGAAGAAACAGCTGCCGGAGAGTTTTTCCAGAACCTGATTCATACAGTGACAGATTTTTTCATAGGAAGCTGGTTTCAGCAGGTAATCCAGGGCATGAACCGGGTATCCTTCAAAAACGTAATCCTGAAAATTGGTCAGAAAAACAAGATCCCCGGACCAGGATTCTGACCGCAGTTTTTTTGCAGCTTCCAGTCCATTTTCTTCATTATCCAGTACAATATCAATGAAAAGAACATCGTAATGCTTTTGGCTGACTGCTTCATAAAGCTCTGCTTCCGAGCAAAGTGTATCAACAGACAGGTCGCAGGAAGTTTCTTCCTGCCACTGCCGGAGCAGTTTTATAAGGTGTTCTGCATAGATCGGTTCATTTTCCAAAATACAACAGTTAAGATTCATAGGGGTCTCCTTCAGGAAGCGGTTGATTTTGCAGGGGCAATATGATTGTTATATGAAAAGATTCTTTTTTCGGGGAGATTTTCATAAATCCCTGTGCATCTGCAGCAATCTGTTCCATTCGTTTCAATCCGATGCCATGTCCGCTTTCCTTTTTGGTGCTTTTCAGATGGTTCATATGATCATAACGATAACGTCCTGCCGAACTGTTTATCATATCAATATAGAGAAACTGATTATACGGTTTGATTTCCAGGTTGATATACTTTTCAGCAGATGTATTCGGATCCGAACAGGATTCGATTGCGTTGTCCAGCAGATTTCCCATCAGAGAGGTCAGTTCCAGATTGCCCAATGGAAGGGAATCCGGAAGAAAGATGCTGTGGGTAAACTGAATCCCCTGTGATTGGATTTCGGGAAGTTTGCTGGTCAGTACGGCATCCAGTACGTTATTTCCGGTCTGAATCTGCCATGTGCTGTGTCTCAATTCCGTATGGATAGAATCTATATAATCCGAAGCCGATGAGATATCCTTTTCCTGCAGCATAATTTCCAGAACAGAAAGATGGTGCTGGAAATCATGTTTCCATGTCCGCAGCAGCTGGTTGGTACTGCTCAAAAGATCAAACTGCTGTTTTTCAAACTGTTTCTGACGATTTTCTTCAATCAGGTCAAGGTTTTTCTGGTACAGAATCCCGATATAGTAGAATAGGAAAATAGACAGAAACAGAATGACAAGAAGCAGAAGAACCGATAGAAGCAATCGGTTGGAAGTTTCGGCAGAATACCCTTTCAGCTGGCTTAAGAGGTCCAGAAGAAATTCCGAAGCCATAATCCCTGCTGCCACAATGATGAACCAGAAAAACTGAATGAACCAGGGAAAAACAAAACTGTGGCTGTTTTTTCGGATCAGAACCAGAACACAGCAGAAACAGATGAAAAGATAAAAAAAAGTCATTACAATACTGACAGGATATTCCATGAGCGTATTCCAATCCCCCCGGATGAAAAGCCGGCCAAATATCACGGTCAGTGTATCTGCAAGAACCGTAATCACAGGATAGGTACATCCCCAGAATATTGATCTGGCAGGAGAGTCCGTACTCAGTACCAGTGCAATGATGGCACCAATCCCTAAAGTAATCATCATGCGAAGACTGTCAGTGGATATCAGCTGATTCATGCAGGTAACAGAAATTGTCTGCAGGATGAAGCAGACCAGTATCAGCGGAAGGCACGGCTTCAAATGCAGTTTTCTGGACAGCAGCAGATAGATCAGAAAACCTTCGATGGAATTGATCAGTAAGGTAAATAGGATCTGCACAACAGGACTCATAAAAATCTCCTTTATTATAATTTCTCCTGCATAACAGGATAACATATATGAGGGAGGAAATCCATAAGGGAAGAATGCAGTTCACGCAGTGGGGAATGCAGTTCACGCAGATTATATTGATTTTTAAATAATATGTGATATTTTAAAATAATAGTAGTCACTGATATAGAATTTTTGAAGGGGGTGAAAAGATAAGATGAAAAACAAGGTTCTTAAGTTAATTTCGAATTTGTTTGCTTTTGTAGCAGTAGTGTTTGCAACGGCTCCTTGCCATGGCAAATTCTATGAACCGGAAATTCCTGTTGAATTAAAGTTGGGAAAATAATTTTTTTAATGAAATTGGTTGCAAAATATGGAAGGAGTGTGAAAGAATGGGAAAAAAAATAGTTAATGTATGTGTTGCATTAATGTTATGCGTTTTAATGTTGCCTGGATCAATAGTAAATGCTGCTGGAATTAATTCTGAAAATAGTAATGTAGAATTGGAACAGGTGATAAATGATTACTTTGAAAGATTTTATTCTGCATTATTAATGGATAGTACGGAGAATTTTTCGAAGGATGAGTTTTCCAGCATAAATGGCTATATTATTGCGCAGAATGTAATTAGTACCAGAGAAACATATAAAAAACTTTTAGGTGGTATTTGTAGTGTTCATCTTGATGAGGTTGTAGTGGATGATCTTACTGAAAAAAATGATGTTTTAGAGGCGATGGTTTATGTTAAATATACATATGCTTATGATGATGCCAGTGAAGAGAATCAATGTACAACTGGTGATTTATTGAAAGTCACTATTTCAAATAATAATGAGTATATTGTTCAGGATATTGATAGTACATCTGTTGAAGTTCAAATGGTAAAAGATAGCATTAATAACACCATGACTGTTAGTGCCAGAAATTCATATGATTGTTATGATGCTGTTGATAATTATTTTGAGGAAATTCAAAGCAATGCGGATTCTTTGACAGAAGATAT
>JBGVFN010000116.1:0-3066 GCA_045121095.1 Lachnospiraceae bacterium
ATGAGCTTGGTATTGCCCCGGTCCGGGATGGATTTGCCAATCTATTCTTTCCGGGTACGTCAACGATCCAGACAAGGGCCAAGTACTTTATGATTGTTCCCTATGCCCTGAAAGATTTGGAGTATAGCAGTGAAACTAATCCTAACAGAATGCTGCGGGCATTGGATGAGATTGAGCGAAAATGTGGAGAACTCCTTATCACTGGCAAAGATCTGGAGGGAATTATCGGTAAACGATCCCTGTCGAGTAATCGGTGGGTGAAAAGGACACCCGCCGATATATATTGGGCAGGACTGCGTAGTTTCGGTATTTTCACCGGAGGCACGCTTTCTCTGTCTGAATACGTACGTGCCATGTGTGCTTTGAAAAATCAAAAGACAACACTGACAAAGCTTGGAAATAGAAATAATAATGCCGAAGAAGGAGATTTGGATGATAAGGATGCCGGCAATCTTTTCCGCATGCAGTTTTGGAAGATTCCGACATATTATGATAAATGGATCGATGATTTAAATATAAAGCTGACAAAGGAAGAAGGCTCTTTTCTGAAAGGCCAAATGATTTCATCATATCCGTCTTCCATGTTGGCTTTTATTCTTCGCAATGACCTGACCGAAATTTATGAATGCAAATCTTTTCAGGAAATGGCGTCACTGATAAAGATATTCCCTGAACAGATCCAGCAGGATTATGCTCTTGCATATGATTTCTCTTGTTTCTTGTTTGTATTGCGTACTGTTTACAACATTGTCGTTTCTGATGGGAAAAATGATAGTGCAAATGCTCTCTGGGATGAATTAAAGGCTGATCTGTATGACTTAGCTGCCGTTGATCTCGAGAGTATTTTTACAAGGCTGGGTATCACAAGAAATGTTCGTCTATGCACATTTCTTCGAAAATCTCAGAGTCTGATGAAAGATGCGGATCTTGAAGGACTGAAAACAGAGATTAAGCGACGTGAAAGGGACTTAAAGGGTTCTCGCTCAAAGACACTTCATCCGGGGGAATTTGATCCGAATGCATGGTTTGGCGGCGGCCAACTGGATTACCGCTTTAGCAACGCAAAGGTGATAATCAAAGACATTTTTGAAAGTGAGGGGAACTATGTTAAAACCTAATATTGACAGATTGGACTATGGTCAGATCCTTGCACCGCCGGTTGGATATAATGATGTAAGGGTCAAAACCCTCAGGCGTGAAACGCCTTTTTTCTAAATACCTTGAAAACTGAATATAGATCGCGTATGGATTCGCATGTAGAAATGAAAATGGATGTGTTTCCCACTGGATGGTCAGGATATCTCCTACCTTTATTCACACAAGCAGCGGATTTTGGCCATAGTGACCCGTCCCCTGCCGGAACCGGAGGAGTTTTCTGAAGTTCAGTGCCGCTATCTTGCTTCCGAAGAAGTGCTTACAGGGGATCTTCCCCCGGACAGGCATGTGGTTAACATCGTAGATATTCTTCAACGCTGAAGGAACTGTTTCCACGCCATTCCTGATCCTGGCAAGGAGCTTAAACTGTTCGGTATTCATTCTGGCCTGCGCATGTGCACGGTTCACCATCTTGCGGGAAACAGTAAGTTTGCTTACCCTTTTAAAGATCTTCGGCCTGCAGTGCATTGCAAACGGACAGTCCGCACATTTATCTCTTTCGAATGAAACATTGATAATACCGGTCGCCTTATTGTACCAGTTGGATTTTGGCTCATACCCTCTTGGGCAGTGAAGGACTCTGGTACCGTCTTCATTAAGTTCGAATGCACCCATGACCGGATCTACATCTTTTCCGGTCAGGTCTGTTGTCACCAGATCGATATTGTTTTTGGCGGCAAGACTGGTGTTTTCTTCACCACTGTATGCTCCATCTGTTGAAATGATGGTTTTCTCTTCCTGAGGCCCGATCTTTTCAATGTGCTCCTGGAAAAATTCGCTGTCGCTCTTGTTGTTTGAATCAAACTGATAGTCTGTGACAACAGAACCGTTTTTCCCGACAGATTCCTCAACATTTGCTGCATAGCCCCGATGCTTTTTCCCTGCTTTCTCCCGGTATGTTGCATCGGGATCAGACGGGTTCTGCATGATCGAGGAATTCATTCCGCCATCTTCTTTTGTACGGAGGCGCCTTTTCCCGGCTTCCACGATCGTCTGCTCGCTCAGGCAGCGGACAAAAAGCTGATATTCAGTGATCTCTTCGAAGTCATTGCCGCATTTTTCCAGAAGGAGGTCCGCATCCTTGAGAAGGACGGCGATCCTTTTGTCGACATCAGTGCTGCGGCTGTGGTAGATGACACGGTTGAAATCATTGGGATCATAGTAATGTTCCATATACCCGATCATGTCATCATGACCGTTCTTATGAAGGTAACGGATCAGTTTGGCGATACAGGTATAGATGAGTTCCATGCGGCTCAGCTTCCGGATGTTGGCTTCCACCATGAGGGAATCCATCCGGCGGATCCGCTTGTCTATACCCATCATCCGTGCACTTGCTTCGGCAAGGCCGGTCACACAATCATGATAAAGGTCAACTCCATGGGTCTGTTCGTAGTCATAACACCTGCGACGGAACCTGGAAAGGCTTTTGTCACTGAGTGGCTGTTCTTCAAAACTTGTGGTATGGAGTGCCAGCTGAAATCGGGGATCAAGCATCAGGTTATCGACCATTTCGTCATCCGAATAATCAAAAAGCATTTTGATGATCTCGGCTCCAACGATCACATTGACCGGCGTGTTCGGTCTGGATCCCTTATCGGAATAAAGGATTGAGAAACGTTCCTCGTCAATGTATGGAAAGACGTCTTCTGAAAATACTTTCGCCCAGCTTCTTTCAAGTGCTTTTTTCTCACGCTCTGTGAGGTTATATGTACTGTCAAAAAGAGACATCTGCTGGGCTGGATTCTTGCGGAATGACATAGTGCTTACCTCGCTTCGTTGATACTTACAGTATACCACGAAGACGGTTTTATACATGATCTATATTCAGTTTTCAAGGTGGTTGCTAATAGCCGCTTAGCAATGTGCTAAGCAACAAAACTGGGGGCTTTTGACCCCAACATCATATAA
>JBGVFN010000117.1:0-2142 GCA_045121095.1 Lachnospiraceae bacterium
AAAACTATATTATAATTTGCTAACGCTATTTTAGAATTTTTCTTCCACAGCCGCAATCTTTTCCGCTGTTCCTGATAGCGTAACTTTACCTTCGGATTCAACAGCTCAGAATCCACCCGTAGTCTTTGTTCTTAAAATAAAGTTACTGGTTGTTGCCTTTAATATAATTCTTCTTGCCGGATTATTCAACTGTTTTCGCTCGCCAGAGCAGATCCCAGCTTAGTCCTCTTGGGCGCTTTTTAGCAGAGGGATTTTGTTTGTCAAGGACTTCAGCCACTTGTGGTGCTCCGCATCCTTGACAAACAAAGCACCTCTGCTATTCCTGTAATCAAGAGGACTAAGCCTCCCTTTTCGCATTTTTATGCGCACCTTTATAAGCCCCAGATATGGCTGTTGAAGTACACTTTTTTCTTTGTGTCCAACGATAAACTGTGGCGGATCGTTTCCATATATTTTCCTAATTCTCCATGTCTTCTTTTTTCTGACCTTATGATCTCACGGGTTGTAAAATATCTTTGCTCAGATTCTGCTCCTGCAGCTTTCGGCAGTTCCTGACGCTGGTATCTTGCCAGTTCCAGCATATCTCCTCCGTTATAATAGTATGCCAGAAGATTGCACATCTTTTTTGTTCCCATACTGCTCCATCCCATCGGTCTGGAACTGAGCCTGTTGGACAGTATATGGCTCACATGCCCCTCTGCGCTGCATCCCTTTACTTTTTCTTTTCTCAGCAGTCTGGTCTTAGCTGCCATCCAGTTACTCAGGATATATTCTTTCTCATCATCCAGCTTTCCCGGGTCTCTTTCTGGTGGAAGCACATCTTTTAATCTTTCCACAATCTCTTCAAATTCCCGCTTCGTTTTATGGGCTACTGCATCACATAATTCTTTTTTTGCATCTCCCCGGCTGTCTTTCATATGACTGGTCAGTTTTACAAGGCTCTTTTCCAGATGGTATCCATCCAATACATGGGTCACTCCCGCCAAACGTTTTCTTCCTGCTTTTATCCAGCTTCCTCCATCGCTGTTCAGATATATCTTCTTTACTTTTGACAGATCGTAATGCGCATCCAGATGATCGTATATCCTGTCCCAGAACCGGATGTTTCCCTCTCCTTTGTTCACATCACTGAAATAATAGGGATTTACAAGTCTGTGCCTTTTGCTGAGCGGTGATTCGTTCTCGATCCCCTCATAGATATAGACCAGTTTCGCTATCTCTGTATTATTTTTCTGTCCGTTCTCATTCGTTTGCAGATCACCTTTCTTTTCACGGAACTGCAGGGATACATGGTCCTCATCCGCATCAATGTAAAGATAATCCACGATTTTTTTCTCCTCCGGAACCTCTTCTTCCGGGAACTGCAGCTGATGGAGTTTGTTCTTCACCGTCTGCTTGCTCACTTCTGCCATCAGACTGACTTCTTCCCCGCCGCGCCGGTATGAGGTCTGGACCGCCTCTTCCAGAAGCCGTGCTAAGGCATCATCTGTCATTCTTTCATGTTTTTCCATCCCTATCAGTTCATCCAGCAGATACTTTCTTTCACCTGTGGCCTTATTTTTGAACATCGTTTTTTCAAAACAGACTGTTCCAAGAGATGTGATCAGCTGCTTCTGACTGTGCCGGTCCACCACCCAGTTTTCCTGTCTCCATAGACTTTCTGTGATCATCCGATCCAGCAGTTCCAGGGACTCTTTTATCATTTTAATCCCAAGATTGTGGAGCTCGTTTGTGAGTTCAAGGACGTAGCTGGCAATGTCAGTCGGATTACGCAGAAAGTTATTTTCTAATTTTTCGAATTTATGGATGCTGATTTCATTAAAATGTTGTATACTTTTAAGCAAAGAGAACACCTACCTTTATGATTTTTTGGTTTAGCAACTTAATTCTATCACAAAGTGGTGTTCTCTTTTTCTGTTTATTTATCCGAATAAAATTTTACGCTAGCGTTTTTGACCACACACTAGAAATATATGTTGCCTATTTCATAAAAATAAAATTCCAATATGAATTCATGGTCAAACATGGTAAAATATAACTATAAAAGTTTAAAACCTTATAAAAACACATTTCATTGCTATTTCAAATGAAAAAGTGAAAGGAGAACTCCTATGAAATTATTATGTTTCGGCGATTCCAATA
>JBGVFN010000118.1:0-25698 GCA_045121095.1 Lachnospiraceae bacterium
AAAGAGAATATGATGTAGAAATCGTGTTACAGGAAACGATTTTGACCGATTCATAATTTCCTGCGGAATACCCTAAAGGGCACGCGATTATTCATTCGGCTAAACGCCGAATACGATTTTTGATTAAAATTACTGTTTACAAGCAGGCTTGACACAGTAATTTTATCTAAAATCATGCTCTGCTGAATAGTTATAAAAAGTTGAAGATCATAGGAGGTTTTAGGTATGAATAAAGAATTATGGGAGAAAACGGTAGAAAAGCATGGACATGCATGCGCAGGTGTGGCACTTGGTTTTCGTATTGGAGAGGAAGCAAAGAAGATTTTTGAAGAAGATGAAAAAGTAATCTGTGTTACTTCTTTGAAAAACTGTGCAGTAGATGGTGTATGTTCTGCCATGGGACTGTCTGTGGAAGATGGAACCATGCGTTTTGACCCTTCTGTGGAAGGTTTTCTGTTTTATGCCATGGATGATGAAGAAGGCTGGATGTTCCGTTTCAAGAAACTGGAAGTAGCAAAAGAAGCAGATCCGGTACTTTTGATTCTGGCAGCAAATAAAGATATGCTTTACAGCATCGAACCCTGCGATGCACCCGTAGCAGAAGCGTAAGTGTAAGTGCGAGACATGCTTTCCTGTGGAATGCGCATTTTCGGTGCCTTTTGGCTAAAAGCGTGCTCTGCTGGATATAAAATTAAAATAGTGATTTGAGTAAAAAGCATACATGTTATAGTTTTAATGACTTTTGACATGTATGCCTTTTATTTGCGGAGAATCAGAAAACAGTTAGTTGCTCCCCCCCCCCGGAAAAGAATTTTTGGGGTGCAGGTGGGTAAAAAGCAGCAGAAATACCCCGGAGAGGGGGTACGAAGAGCAGAATTCAGTCAGAAACACCCCCGGAAGAGACCTTTGGGGGTGCAGGTGGGTAAAAAGCAGCAGAAATACCCCCAATTGGGGGTATGAAAAGTAGAACCCAATCAAAAATACCCCCGAAAGAGATCTTTTGGGGTGCAGGGAATAAAAAGTGTCAAAAATACCCCGCGGCGGAGGCTGAAAATAGAGAAAGGTGGTAACTGCGAAGCGAGGATGCTGAACAGTTAAAACGGTATAAAAAATGAGTCAGGAACTTTATGAAATGCTGAAAGATTATGCAGCGTCCGATTTTTATCCATGGCATATGCCGGGGCATAAACGGCGTCTGGTGGAGTTTGAGAATCCATTTTCCATGGATATTACAGAAATCGATGGGTTTGATGACCTGCATCATCCCGAAGGGATTTTAAAAGAGGCCATGGAAAATGCGGCTGGAATTTATGGTTCACAGAAAAGTTATTTTCTGGTAAATGGTTCTTCCTGTGGGATTCTGGCGGCTGTTTCTGCGGCTGTAAAACCCGGAGGAAAATTGCTTCTTGCCAGAAATTGTCATAAGTCTGCGTATCACGGTGCACTTTTGCAGCAGGTACAGGTTACGTATCTGTACCCGCGGCTGGAAGCGGAAGGATTTTATGGAGCGGTACAGGCGGCAGATGTGGAAGAAGCTTTAAAGGCAGATCCGGAGATCGAAGCGGTAATGATCGTATCTCCCGGATATGAGGGTGTTGTATCAGATATAAGAGCCATTTCACAAGCTGCTCATGCCTATGGGTGTGCTTTGCTGGTGGATGAGGCCCATGGAGCACATTTTCCCTTTCGGAATAAGGCACTATATAACAATAAGGAATATAATAATGAGGTATTTAGTAAGGAGATATTTAGTAATGAGGTACTTAATAATGAGGTACTTAATAATGAGGTATTTAGTAAGGAGACAGATATCAAGTTACAAGAAACTTTGCTGTTTCCATCTTCTGCCCTGGAAAATGGTGCCGATATTGTGATTCAGAGCCTGCATAAGACGCTTCCTTCTCTGACACAGACTGCAATTCTGCATCTGGGCCAGGGCGGCAGCAGTCGTATAAATGCAGAGCTTCTGGAGTTGTATCTGCGAATTTATCAAAGCTCCAGTCCCTCTTATATTTTCATGGCCAGCATTGACCACTGTATCCGTCTGATGGCAGGGGAACCGGGCCAGCAGCTTATGGAAATTTATGCCGAAAACCTGTATTGCACCAGAAGAAAACTTCAGGAAAATCTGAAGGCACTGCGTTTGTATAACCCGGTGGAAAATGCGGGTAAGGTAAAAATACGAAATCAAGCAGAATGTTTCTACGACCCTTCCAAATTTGTCATTTTGGGAAATGGTTCCATGGATGGCTCCAAACTGGCTGACACCCTCCGCAGCCAATATCATCTGGAACCGGAAATGAACACAGACCACTATGTGATTCTTATGTCTTCCCCCGCTGACACAAAAGAGGGATTTGAGCGCATGGCAAAAGCATTGCTGGAGATTGACCGAAAATTGGCAGCGGATATGAAATGTTTAAATAAGAACTTAAACAGTGCAGAGGATTCTAAGCATCATGATCATTTAAATTGCTCTGAGGGATCTAAATATGAAGATGATGCGAATGATAGTGTATGGGTCAATCTTCCCACAAAAGCCCCCAAAACTACCATGAAAATTCACCAGGCCACTACCGCATCAGGTCGATGGATTTCATTGGAGCAGGCTCTGGATCAGACCTGTCACGACTTCATTTACATTTATCCTCCGGGAATTCCGCTTTTGGTTCCGGGGGAACAAATAGAAGAAAAACATCTGGATATCATTAAAAACTATCAGGCACATAATCTGGAAGTACATGGAATTCAGGATGGAAAAATCCGCTGCGTGAAGCAAATGGATTAAAACAGATTCCGTCCATCCAGACAAAGGAATGCATCTCTCAGCTGCCGTCCACCCGGTTGCTATTTTGAAGGAATTATGTTATAACTTAGTGTGGACGTACAGAGTTTAGAGCATGTCTCAAAAACATTCTCCAGGAGGAACAACTATGGCAGCTTTTTCTGATATTACAGGACACGAACAGCTGGTTTCGTATTTTCTCCGTTCTCTGGATAACGGCAATATTTCTCATGCGTACATCCTTTCAGGGGAAGACGGTATGGGAAAGATGACACTTGCAAGAGCATTTGCCATGTCTCTGCTTTGCAGGACACATAATGCATGCGGCAGCTGTTCTTCGTGCCTTCAATTTGCGTCAGATAATCACCCGGATATGATTTATGTGCCCCATGAGAAGGAGAACAGCATTGGTGTGGATGATATTCGCCAGCAGGTAGTTTCCGATACAGAGATCCGGCCATACAACGGTGGTTATAAGGTTTATATCATTGATGAGGCGGAAAAACTGACTCCTGCAGCGCAGAATGCACTGCTGAAAACCATTGAAGAGCCGCCGGAGTACGTGGTGATCATGCTTCTTTCCAGTCATGAGGAAAGCTTTTTACAGACAATTTTGTCCCGCTGTATTACATTGCGGCTGAGACCATTGTCTGACCGTATGGTCATAGAATATCTGATGAAACATTACGGAATAGAACAACATCAGGCCAGCATATGTGCAGCTTTTGCCAGAGGGAATCTGGGAAAGGCGATTACACTGGCAGATTCAGAGAGGTTTATGGAAATGCACGGAAAAACAATAGAAATTCTCAAAAATATATATGACAAACCGTTATATCAGTTATTAGATGAATTAAAAGAACTGAAAGATGAAATCAATGAGGTTTTGGATACCATGAAATTATGGTATCGTGATGTTGTAGTTTTTAAAGCTACACAGGACAGCAATCTGTTGATTTTCAAAGAAGAGCAGAAAGCAATCAAAAAGATGGCAGATCACAGCAGTTTCAATGGTCTGGATGAAATTCAGAATGCCATTGATAAAGCACAGGCTCGTCTGAAAGCGAATGTGGGCTTTGAACTGGTTGCAGAACTTCTTTTGCTGACTCTTCAGGAGAATTAGATTCGAAGTTTAAGGAGTTATTTTATGATAAAGGTAATTGGGGTCAGATTTCGTACAGCAGGTAAGATTTACTATTTTGACCCGCTGGATCTGGACATTCAAAAAGGTGATAATGTCATCGTTGAGACGGCCAGAGGTGTGGAATATGGTAAGGTCGTACAGGGAATCCGTGAAGTGGATGAAGAAACGATTATTCAGCCGCTGAAGCCGGTCATTCGTGTGGCAACACCTCAGGATGATATTACGGAAGCTGCCAATAAGCAGAAAGAAAAGGAAGCTTTTCGAATCTGTCTTGAAAAAATCGCAAAGCATAAACTGGAAATGAAACTGGTGGATGCTGAGTATACATTTGACAATAATAAAGTGCTGTTTTACTTTACTGCAGATGGGCGGATTGATTTCCGCGAGCTGGTAAAGGATCTGGCAAGCGTATTTAAGACCAGGATCGAGCTGCGTCAGATTGGTGTAAGAGATGAAACCAAGATCTTGGGCGGCATTGGCTGCTGCGGACGGATTTTGTGCTGTCACACACATTTGCCTGAATTTGTGCCGGTTAGTATTAAGATGGCCAAGGAACAGAACCTGTCTTTAAATCCTTCCAAGATCAGCGGCTGCTGCGGACGTCTGATGTGTTGTCTGAAGCATGAGGAAGAAACTTATGAATATCTGAACAGCCGTCTGCCGGAGGTTGGTGATACCGTTACGACACCGGAAGGAATTAAAGGCGAAGTGCACAGTGTAAATGTACTGCGTCAGCTGGTGAAGGTAATTGTAGTTGTTGATAAAGATGACAAAGAAGTACGCGAGTACAAGGTAGATGAGCTGAAATTCAGACCGCGCCGCAGGAAAAATAATAACAGCAGCGAGGATAAAGAGACCGATAAGGAACTGAAAGCACTGGAAGCCATGGAACGCAGAGAAAGGAATAATAAACTGTCATGATGGAGCAGGAACATTTGTCTGAAATTCCCGAAATCTATCCCTATGAACGGGTAGATGATCTGCAGCGTAAAAATTACCGGATTATCCAGAATCCCAGCTGGTTTTGTTTTGGGATGGATGCGGTTTTGCTCAGTGCGTTTGCTGTGGTTAAGTCTGGAGAACGTGCTTTGGATATGGGGACAGGGACAGGTGTGATTCCGATTCTTATGGAGGCCAGAACAAATGGCAGTCATTTTACCGGTCTGGAGATTCAGAAACCGGTGGCAGAGATGGCCCGCCGCAGTGTGAAATTAAATGATCTGGACGAAAAAGTGTCTATTATAAACGGAGATATTAAAGAGGCTTCTTCCATTTTTGGAAGGGCTTCTTTTGATGTCATCACCTGTAATCCACCCTATATGGATGACAAGCATGGCCTTCAGAACCCCTCTGAACCAAAGGCCATTGCCCGCCATGAAGTATTGTGTACATTTGACGATGTGGCAAGAGAAGCAGCGGCCTGTCTGCGTCCAGGCGGACGATTCTATCTGGTGCACCGTCCAAGACGTCTGATGGATTTGCTTACAACTTTGCGTGCCCATAAACTGGAACCAAAGCGGATGCGTTTTATACATCCCTATGCAGATAAAGAGGCAAATATGGTTCTGGTGGAGGCTTTTCGCGGCGGTGGTGTGCAGATGCATATTGAGTCACCACTGATTGTTTATAAGGAACAGAACGTTTACACCGATGAAGTGTATGAAATGTATTATGGTTAAATAAATAGGTCCGTAGAAAGGAGTTTATCATGCTGTATCTTTGTGCCACACCCATAGGAAATCTGGAAGATATCACGCTGCGTGTTTTAAATACATTAAAATCGGTAGATTTAATTGCTGCAGAAGATACCCGCCACAGTATTAAATTGTTAAATCATTTTGAGATAAAAACTCCCATGACCAGTTATCATGAGTACAATAAGGTGGAAAAAGCCAGACAGCTGGTGGAAATGATGCGTCAGGGGAAGGAAATTGCTCTGGTGACAGATGCAGGTACTCCTGGTATTTCGGATCCGGGGGAAGAACTGGTACGTCAGTGTTATGAGGCAGGAATTCCCGTCACTGCGCTGCCAGGCGCCGCTGCCTGCATCACCGCTTTGATCCAGTCCGGTCTTCCCACCAGAAGATTCTGTTTTGAAGCATTTTTGCCGGCGGATAAAAAGGAGCGGGCACAGGTTCTGCAGGAGCTGGTGGAGGAAACCCGTACCATTATTATTTACGAAGCGCCTCATCATCTGATTAAAACATTGAAAGAACTGCGGGATGTCCTGGGGGGTGACCGGCGGATTAATCTGTGCCGGGAACTGACCAAACATTATGAGGAAAAATGGCTGACCACCATTGATGGAGCACTGGCTGGTCTGGAAACCAACGGACCCCGTGGGGAATACGTAATGGTCATCGAAGGAAGAAGTCTGGATTCTTTGAAACAGGAAAAAATAGAAAGTTTTTCTCAGATGTCTGTTCAGGAGCATATGGAAATATATCTTTCTCAGGGAATAGATCGAAAAGAAGCCATGAAAAAAGTGGCAAAAGACAGAGGTGTATCAAAAAGAGATATTTATCAGGAACTGCTGTAGATAGCTGTAGATAATTGAAAGCCGGAAATCCAGAAAAACGCGTCGCTGGCGCGTTTTTCCGGATGCTTCGCAGACAACAGTTTCATCACATGATGGAACTGTAAATATAACTGCTAAAAAAATGCTGTCAATCTGACAGCAATCACAGTAACTTTTCCGGTCTTTTCGCTGTTAGGAAGATCGTGTGAGGAAACTTTCGTTTCTTCAGCCTGATTCAGGAGAATCAGGTAAGGAAATCAGTTGATTCAAAAACTAATTAAAAACTAATTAATGAATTTTAATTAATGAATTTCAAAACCGGCCAGTTCAGCCAGTTTTTTTACAGTTTCCCGGGAAACGGGCTTTCCCATATATTCAATCAGGTCTTCTTTAGAACCTGTGAAAATGTCGCTGTCACAGTGTTTAGTCAGGATAATTCGGTCTCCTTCAATAGAAATTTCCAGAGAATCCTTTTCATCTAACTTTAAACTGCGGCGCAATTCAATGGGAAGTGTGATTCGGCCCAATTCATCAAGTTTTCTGATTACGCCAGTACTTTTCATATTGCCTCCTGTTATCGGTTGTACCTTCTGTAGAACAGCTCTTCTTTTACAAAGGTAGAAGTAATGTTAATATTAACTTAATTAAAGTGTTCTGTCAATCATTTTAGGCACATAATGCTATAGAATTGGGAAAAAAAACCAAAAATCACTTGAATGAGAGAAAATTTTGTATAGTAATGTATTAAAGCACGAAAGGATAAAACATAAATGGATAAAAGCTCAGCACTTTTTGAAGGAAAGGGGAATTTCTTGTGGAAAAGCAGGAGTCTATAGAATATATACGTCAATTATTGGAAAAGCAGGAAAAGCTGGAACGGCTAAATCAGACCACCGCAGATACTACTTTGGCTCTTGATAAAGCACAGAAGGCATTGGAAACCTATCAGATTCGTATTCAGGAAGAATTAGACCAGGTTGTGAAAAAACAAAAAGGTATTCTTCAAAGTCGTTTGGAAAAAGAGGTGCAGTCAGCTCAGCGCAAGGTGGAGCAGGCTGAAAAGCAGAGGACTCAGGAGAAAAACAGACAAAAGAAAGATCATATTGCAGATGCAACACAAGAATATCGGGGACGGATTCGTCTGGCCCGCAGCAAGGTAAAGTCTGATATTAGAAAAGAAAAAATACCGGGAATCTGCAAACGTGATATCTGGTTTTCACTGTTTATGCCAACCTTCCTTACTGATTATGTTTTGATGGCATTGACCTGGCTGGTTGCAGCGCTTGGAATTCCGGCGCTTATTTATCTGCTGATACCGGATCGCCAGATATGGCATTTTTATATTTTGTTCCCGTTATTTGTTATATCTACCATTTTGATTTATATAAAAATTTATCAGGTAACAGTAGGGACACATCGTGAAACATTGAAAGAATGCCGGGAGCAGATAAATGAAATTCATGAGCTGAAGGAACGGATACGAAAGACTGAAAAAAACATTGATCGAAGCGATGATGAAAGTTTCTACGAATTAAAAGAACTGGATGAAAAAATTGAGCAGGCCCGAAATCTCCTGAATCAGGCAAAAAACAATCAGGAAGCTGGCATGCAGGAATTTGAGCAGAAGATCCGTTTGGAAATTGCAGATGAATTTCGGGAAAAATCAAAGGAAAAACTGGAGCAGCTGACAGAAGCCATGAACGAACTTTCCAAAGAAAAAAATCTGTCCATGGAGCTGGCTGCTGAACTGCATCTGGAACTGATCGATGATTATGAAACTAAAATTGGGGCGGAAAATATGACGCGTCCTCGTCTGGAACAGATTTTACAGAACCTGGAAAATGGCAGTGCCGATACTCTGGAAAGTGCGCTGGAAATACCGGCATCTGCTCAGAATGTTGTTCATTAACGGATTTTTACTGTGTTCTGTATGTTTATAGCTGCTGGATTTTGTGTCTATTTAATATATTTACGGCTGCTGGATTTTGTATTTGTTTAATATATTTACAGCCGCTGGATTTTGTATCTGTCTAATATGTTTACAGATGCCCAATTTTGTATCTGTGCAGTATCTTTACAATTATCGGATTTTTACTTTGTGAACATAAAGCTGCAGAATCTCTGCGGCTTTTTTCATATCGTTTTCGGAAAAAGGATGCAGTCCCTGAACGTTGACGGTTTCACTATCCCGAAAAGTTTGTAGATAACACAATTCTGCACCGGAAATTAACTCTCCCAGTTGGTGGAAGGCAGGAATCGTATGAAGCTCCTGAACCACAGTGGTGCGAAATTCATAAGGCAGACCGCTGTTCATAACCAGAGAAACGGATCGCTGAATTGTGGACATGGTGATAGGTACACCCGCAGCCTGTTCATAATGTTTTGAACTGGCTTTTATATCCATGGCAATATAATCCAGAAGATGCTCTTTTAACAGCGATTGAAGCATTTCAGGTCGGGTACCATTGGTATCCAGCTTGATCTTCAGCCCAAGTTCTCGAATTTGCCGGATAAAATCAGGCAGGTCCGAATGGATTGTCGGTTCACCGCCGGTGATTACCACACCCTCCAGGATTCCAGATCGCTTTTTAAGAAAAGCCAGAATTTCTTCTGTGCTGAGACGGGAAACCAAAAGAGAATTCTTGTGTTTTTCAGGATGCAGAAGTTCTGAATTCTGACAGTAGGGGCAGTTGAAATTGCAGCCTCCAGTGAATATAATGGAGGAAATATGCTCCGGGTAGTCCAGGAGGGAAGTTTTTTGTAAGCCATAGATTTTCATGGGTAGTTACCTCGTGTGTAAGGGAATTTGAAAAATAAGGGTATTGGATGTCAGTATCTTCGGCCGTTGGTGGTCTTTGGATGTCAGTATCTTGGGTTGTAGGTGGTCTTTGGATGTCAACATCTTCGGATATTGGTGGTTGTTGGTTGCCGGAAACTCAGGTATTGGCATCCTTGGTTGTTGGGGGGTATATACGTTTCAGACACGCTTAGTATAGCATATAAAATGAGGTGTCGGGCAGGAGTTTTCTGTTATTAGTTTTCCTAAAACTTTAGGAATCTTTATAGTGGTAAGCCAGAATAAAACCTTTTTCAAACACGCTTTAGAAGTAGACATTCACCTATTTGGGGAGAAAGAAAAATAATGAAAAGTGTTTGCAACATAGCCGGGAAAATAGTTCTTGGAGTGTAAGAAGTAAAAAAGTAACTGGAATACTCCTATTCAGGGATATGAGAAGCAGAAAACGGTCAGGGATACCCCGGAAGAGAATATTTTGGGGTGTAGGAAATTAAAGTAGCTGAAAAATACCCCCACTGAGGGGTGTGAGAAGCAGAAAATGGTCATCGATACCCCGGAAGAGAAGATTGTGGGGTGTAGGAAGTCAAAGTAGCTGAAAATATCCCCACTTGAGGGTATGAAAAGCTAGGACTGTAAAAGAAAAAGCATCTACATAGTTTGTGAAAAATAATATAACAGTTCAGCAGACATTTTTGACACAGTAATTTTATCAAAAACATGCCCTAAAGGGCACGCCGTCATGTTCTGCTGACTTAGTTACAAAATAGTACAACAAGTTAAATGATAGAAAGGATGATCAGATATATGGGCAGATCAGCGGAGGAACGTGCTGCGAGACGTGAATTGAAGGCAGAACTGCAGCGGCGGCAGATGGAAGAACAGATGGAACTGCAGAGGGAGCTTGACGAGAAGTTTATGAAGGAGGCAATCCGGCAGGCGAAGAAGGCCGGAAAGCTGGGGGAGGTTCCCATTGGCTGTGTGATTGTTTATGAAGATCAGATTATTGGTCGGGGGTATAATCGGCGGAATACGGATAAAAGTACCCTGTCTCATGCGGAGATTACGGCGATTAAGCGGGCCAGTAAAGTGATGGGAGACTGGAGATTGGAAGATTGTACGCTTTATGTAACATTAGAGCCTTGTCAGATGTGTTCCGGAGCGATTGTGCAGGCAAGAATCCCCAGAGTAGTCATGGGATGTCGGAACCCGAAAGCAGGCTGTGCCGGTTCTATTTTGAATCTTCTGCAGATGCCGGAGTTTAACCATCAGGTGGAAATCACCGAAGGGGTTCGTGGAGAAGAATGTTCTTTGATGTTAAAACAGTTCTTTAAGGATTTGAGAAAACGTTTGAAAACAGAAAAGGCAGAGAAATTTAGAGAAGAGGAAACGAGAACAGAAAAAGGCAGGATAGAAATAAAAACAGAAAAAGATACGGTAGAAATGAAAATAGAAGAAAATGCGACAGAAGATAGGGACAAATTTCCGCATATGATTGTGAAATGAATGTGAAAAAACAGGAACTGTTTTGGAATCAGGTTGACAAAAAAGCAGATAACATGTATACTGAACAGGTGCATTCGGATGTAAGGACCATGCACAGCGAGATTTTGTTATAAAGTTTCCGCGCAGCCGGGGAGTTAGCGGTGCCCTGTACCTGCAATCCGCTATAGCAGGGGTGATATCCTAGCTGAGGGGTGTTCCATTGTAGGGACTGCCTTATATAAGCGGCGTTGAGATCTGGGTCTTGCGCAACAGAAACCCGTGAACCGTGTCAGGTCAGGAATGGAGCAGCACTAAGCGGGAGCTTCTGTGTGCCGCAAGGCAGCCTGGGTTGAGCTGGCTGTATGAGTAACGCTTATGGTGGCACCTCGAAGCAGGATGCGCGGATTTTTTTATGTTATATTTCTATGCCGTTGGCATTTTTTAATTACCGGAGGATACTATGAGTTTTAAGAAAAGATTTTTAGCCGGCTCACTGGCAGCAGTAATGACACTGGGTATGGTTACCGGCTGTACAAGTGTAAGAAAGTCAGATTTGTCAGATGATTATTCAGAAGTAGCAGCGGCAACTTACGGTGATGAAACCATTTATTTGGATGAAGTGAATTATTATTTAAGAAATAAACAGTTCATGTATGAATATTATTATACCATGTATGGTATGACAGATATCTGGTCCAGCGATACTATGCAGGATTCTCTGCGTGAAGAGGTTATGGCTGTGATCTACCAGACAAGAGTTCTGTGCGATCATGCAGAAGATTACAATGTAGAACTGACCGATGATGATAAAGAACTGGTTTCTGAAAGTGTAGATAGCATTATTAACGGTGAAGGCAATGAAGCTTTTCTGGAAATCGCAGGTGCTGATGAAGAGATGCTGACCAATCTGCTGACCAAGAATGCACTGGCTAATAAAGTGTATAACGCAATTATTTCCGAAACAGAGATTACAACAACAGAAGAAGATGCTCGTCAGAATTCAGTCAGCTATCTGTTATTGGCTGAGCCTGAAACCGAAGATGAAACCGAGGAAGAAACAGACGCAACTGACGAAACAGAAGAAGAAACTGTTTATTATACAGAAGCAGATGCCAATGATGTTCTGAAGAAGATTCAGGATGGCGCTGCGATTGCTGATGTAGGCGAAGAATATGATATCGATGTGGCTGAAACTAATTTTGGCGTAAATGAAGAGCAGACTTCTGAATTTGGTAAAGCAGCAGTTGCACTGAAAAAAGGTGAATCTGCAGTTGCTTATGTGGAAGGCGAAGGCTGGTATGTAATGGTATGTGATTCTGAAAATGATGAAGATGCCACTGCAACTGCTTATGAAGATGCAGTAGAAGAAGAAAAAGCTGCACATTTCACAGAAGTATATGAAGGACTGGAAAAAGCCAAGTTTAAAGTGAATGAAGAAGTAATTAAAACTCTGGATATCGAAGGTACTCCTGTTTACGGTGTTGAAGAAGAAACCGAATCCGAGACTGAAACCGTTGAAGGTGAATCTGAAGCTGCTGAGTCAGAAAGCGAAAGTGAAACCGCTGAAGGCGAATCTGAAACTGCAGAAAGTGAGACAGAAGCAGAGTAAACTGAGTGTTTGCAATGAAGGAATCAAAACTGAGTGAGCGAAGCCGAAAACTGTAGAGCAAAGTAATACAATATGAAATCATAAGAAAGATTCTTGTGATGTAGAATTATCATATAAAAGATATAAAGACATATATAAAACCGATGTATTAGTTACATAATTCAACTAATACACCGGTTTTTTTATATAGGAATTTTTAGCGGAAATGTCTGCTAATGCAGACATCACCATAAATGAAAGTCGATTGTTCCGCACTTTGTGCTCCCACAATCGCTACCCCTATTCGCAATCCGGGCTATTGCCCTACTTGCTCATCCGGGTTAGCCCGTCCAATATCCATGTGTCATTGCATGCAGGCATGCCCTGCCCCATGGCTGCTGTCCGGGACTTTCATAGTAAATAATATTAAAATCACTCCATAAAGACAAATGTTTCTACTGTGCGGACAAATCCGAAAAAAGATTAATCAAAAACAAGAAAATTGAATATATTTTTTTCTTTCAAAAGGATAAAAACAAAAATAATCAATGAAAATGATTAAAAAAGTCCCTTTTATTTACGGTAGTTATATGTTACTATAACAGTACATTTTGAAAGAAATATTAAATTTGCTGAAACTATTCAGCAGAGCATGATTTTGAATTTGCTGAAACTATTCAGCAGAGCATGATTTTAGCTTTATTGAAACGATTCAACTTAGAGCGTGTTTGAAAAATCATTCACGCAGTCTGTACACCCCAGTTTTGGCTAAATTTTTCTCAGATTCAGTCAGCGTAGCCCGCTACGCCTCCTTCATTTGAGAGAAATTTATCTCAAAATGGGATGCACATCCTGCATAAAGCCTTTTTCAAACACGCTCTAGAACGAGTTGTTATAATACAGGAGGAAAAAGATATGGAGTGTTCTAACAAATATCAAAGACAGTATTTTTTACCCCCCGTGGATTGCTACGATTGGGTGAAAAAAGATTATATAGATAAGGCGCCTTTATGGTGCAGCGTTGACCTGCGTGACGGTAATCAGGCGCTGATCGAACCTATGAGCCTGGATGAAAAGCTGGAGTTTTTTGAACTGCTGGTAAAAGTGGGCTTTAAGGAAATCGAAGTGGGCTTTCCTGCTGCTTCTGAGACCGAATACAATTTCCTTCGTGCTCTGATCGAAAGAAACATGATTCCGGAGGATGTAACGATTCAGGTACTGACTCAGGCAAGAGAGCACATTATCAAAAAGACATTTGAAGCGGTAAAAGGTGCTCCCCGTGCGGTGATCCACGTTTATAATTCCACCTCTGTGGCACAGCGTGAACAGGTATTTAAAAAGAGCAAAGAAGAAATCAAGCAGATTGCCATTGATGGTGCTGCTTTATTAAAGCGACTGGCAGATGAAACAGAAGGCAATTTTGCCTTCGAATACAGCCCGGAAAGCTTTACCGGAACCGAGATGGAATATGCTCTGGAGGTGGTAAATGCAGTTCTGGACGTATGGCAGCCTACACCGGATAATAAGGCCATTATCAATCTGCCCAGTACCGTGCAGCTTTCCATGCCTCATGTACTGGCAAGCCAGGTGGAATACATGAGCAAAAATATGAAGTACCGTGAAAATGTAATCCTCAGCCTTCATCCTCATAATGACCGTGGATGTGGTGTCAGTGATGCGGAACTGGGTGTTTTAGCTGGTGCAGACCGTATTGAAGGTACTCTGTTTGGAAACGGTGAAAGAACCGGTAACGTGGATATCGTAACACTTGCCATGAATATGTACTCTCACGGTGTGGATCCCAAGCTTGATTTCTCCAATATCAGTGAAATCAGACAGACTTATGAAAAACTGACCGGTATGGTGGTTCATGAACGCCAGCCCTATGCAGGTAAACTGGTATTTACCGCATTTTCCGGTTCTCATCAGGATGCCATTGCCAAGGGTATGAACTGGAGAGAAGAAAAAGACAGCCGTATATGGGATGTTCCCTATCTTCCCATCGATCCCGAAGATGTGGGCAGAACCTATGAATCTGATGTAATCCGTATTAACAGCCAGTCTGGTAAGGGTGGTGTGGCTTATATCCTGAAACAGAACTTTGGTCTGTCTCTGCCTGAGAAGATGAAAGAAGAAGTAGGATATATGGTAAAAGATGTATCCGACAAGGAACACAGAGAACTTTCACCCGAACTGGTATATCAGATTTTCGAAGACAAATACATCCACAATGCAGATGCATTTACCATTAAAGAACATCACTTTAAACAGCTGGAAGATGGTATTTTAGCAGAAGTTACTATTCAGCAGGGCACCGATGAAAGAGTGGTTAACGCCAACGGCAACGGTCGTCTGAGTGCAGTCAGCAATGCCATCAAGCAGTACTTTGGCATCAGCTATGAATTAACCATTTACGAAGAACATTCTCTTTCCAAAGGTTCTTCCTCCAAGGCGGTAACTTACGTTGGTGTCAGCTACAATGGCAAACTCCATTGGGGCGTAGGTATCCACGAAGATATTATCGTGGCATCTATCCATGCGCTGGTAGCAGCAGTAAATCAGCTGGACGAAGTACGCAATGTATCTGCATGCAAAGACCAGAGACTGCTGGAAATCATGAATTACATTCAGATGAACTATCTGACTGTCACACTGGATGAACTATCTGAAAAGTTCTTCCTTTCCAAACCTTATCTTTCCAAGTATATTAAGGAAAAATCCGGTATTACATTTGGGGAAGCAGTTAAGAAAGTACGTATGAGAAAAGCGCGTACCCTGTTAAAGAACCGCAATATGACTGTGGAATCCATTGCAGAAAGCGTTGGTTATCAGAATGTAGAGCACTTTAACAGACTGTTTAAGAAGGCTTATGGGATGACACCGATTCAGTTCCGAAATCAGAAGTAGAAGAAGAAATGATAAAAAGCACCGAATGATTGTACGATTGATAGTACATTATCATCCGGTGCTTTTTAAAAGCCTTTATGCAAGCTTGATAGGGCATCTTTTTTTGTAAAAAGAAATTTATCCTCTTAATACATCGATCATTGCTTTAACATTTTCCACTTTGGCATTCAGCGGAATCTCACATCCGGAGCTTAACATAAATCCGCCTTTCATACCCATATTAACCAGTTTCTCACAATAAGCAGCTACCTCATCCGGTGTACCATATGCGAACATAGTTGATGGTACATCTCCACGGATAGACTGAGAACCCCGAAGAATATCATAAGCCTTTTCAATATCCGTAGCCCCATCCAGCTCGATATGACAGCAGCCTTTTGGAAGTTCGTTAAAATAAGGCAGCATCGGCAGCCAGTTCGCATCTGCATGAAGAATATAGGTGATTCCAGCCTGAGCAAAACGTAAGATAGATGCTTTCAATTCTGGCCATATATATTCTTCGAACATAGAAGGTGAAACGAAAGTGGCAGAAGAACGCATAGCAAATGAAGTTACTTTTGTACCGTGATGAGCTTTGCAAAGTCCAATTGCCTGTTCATCAACTTTTGGCTGGTCGCGATGGATAATATCCATGATCGGACCTGGATTTTCATACATATCGCAGGTGAATTCTGCCATAGAACGAATCATGGACAGAGAATCAAAGATAGGACCGGTAGCGCCGTCAAAAGCAGTAACCATGCCCTTGCTGTAGATATATTTTGCAATTTTACCCGTATTTTCACCCATTTGCTGATAAAACGCGCCAAGCTGTGCCGGACTTGTCATCGGCGGTTTCTGAATCTCCATCAGATACTTACCGTACCATTCCTGCCAGCCCATGTTATAGATTTTCTGATATTCATCTTCTTCAAAATAAATGGTTTCCACAAACTGATATAAAGCATCATCATCCAGTTCTCTTCCAGGCAAACGTGCTGGAAGTCCCATATTGAAGATTGTATCGCTTGGACAACATGGCATACATACATCTGGTTTACCAATCACCTGAATGGTATTTTCAATTGCCTCAATCCATTTATCCGGACTGGCTACGATATCTTTCTGAAGCACTCCGCCAATATTCCCACTTATCAGGTAGAGACCAAAGACCTGGAATCCTGCACAGTATCAAATCTATTTGCCCACGGAAAGCATCAGGGATGGTTGATTTCTATCAGCCCGCCTCCTAATATTTCAAATGGATTTTTGGATTTGCAGGATGCATTGGGAGAATATGTTGCTGAATGGCTGGAACATCATGATTTTTTTGATGCACATTTGGAACGTGCAGGAGTATTTCTTGATATTTTAGAAAAACATTTGGATCCAGCAACTCTTTACCAGAGGATGGAAACGCTGGGATGGTATGAAGCAGATCAAAAGCAGGTATATCTTATCAGTCGTACGAATGAAGCACTTGACCCTACGCATGCCATCGATCGTTATCTGGAATTTTTAAATGATCAATCCTATCTGATCCATTATCAGGGAACTTTGATCTACATTATCAATCAAAGTCTTATTGATCCAAAAAGGTTGGAGAAAAAGATGCTCCCATTGTTTACCATGTGTGGATGTACTGCTGGAAAAAGTCCGGCATTTACAAACATTCTCCGTTTAGAAGATAATATTCAGGCGGCTCGAATCGCTCTTGAGTTTTCTGACAGAATGGCGGGAACAATTCATGAATTCAATGAAGCTCAGATGCCTTATCTGGTATCAGTATTAAAAGAACATGCCGTGATTGACCTGATTCATCCAGCACTGCATGCTTTACGAAACTACGATGCTTCCAACGGAACAGAATTATCTCGGACATTACGGGTTTTTTTAGAGAACGCATGCAGTTATGTGGATACGTCTGCTGAGCTTTTTATTCATCGCAGTACCTTGTTATATCGAATCAATCGAATACAGGAAATAAGCGGTCTTGACCTGGAAAATGCATCTATTAGATTGCATCTTCAGATTTCTTATCTTTTGATGGAATAAAATAACAGGTCTTGAAAAGACAGCCTGGCAGATAATTTGCCTTTCTGTCAGCTAGTAGCTGAAGCAAGGGGGTACGACACATTCGATAACAAAAACACTGTAAAAATACTATGACTGTTCTGCATATACTGATACAAAACTCTGCGTGGTGTCTATGATAAATTTACAGGATATCGGTTTACAAAAAACAAATTTACAGGATAAAATCCTGTGTGATGGGGATTTACAGAGTGGGAACCAACATCATGAAAATTCACGGCGGATTTTGATTGCGGCATGTGACAGAAAACGTTTTTTCCATTATGAAAACGCTCTGAAAAAAGCGGGTTTCACGCCTTTCTTTATGCCCCAGATCCACACAGAACGGAAATTCAGTGCAATTTGTGCCGGACTTCTGGACGGACTTCTTCTGCCGGGAGGCGGCGATCTTCATCCGGCGCATTTTAATCAGACCGACTGCGGCAGCCGGGAAATTGAAACTGCCGCAGACCGAATGCAATTTCATCTGGCAGAAGCATTTCTTAATGCTGGAAAACCCATACTTGGTATTTGTAAGGGGATGCAGGTACTGAATGTACTCTTTGGTGGAGATCTGTATCAGGACCTGCCCTCAGAACAGAAAAATATTCACGCCTATAACACAGAACAGAAAAAAGACCGGATCCATGGTTCATTTCTCAGCGTGGAATACCCGCCGACGGCTGTTTTAAATCCTCAGATGCTTCAAAAAATCCCACTTCAGATAAACAGCGCCCACCACCAGGCAGTCAACAATCTGGGACACGGCCTGAAAGCCATCCAATGGGCAAATGATGGAATCGTAGAAGGCATCTATCATCCCGAAATGCCTATTACAGGTCTTCAATGGCATCCTGAACGATGTGGTACTCCTGAAGCAGGTCTTTTATTTCAAGAGATATGGAAATTTCTATTTGATGTTTCTTCCAAAACATAAATGGCGAAATTACAGATATATTATCCTGCGAAGAAGTCCTTTGACCAGAGAGATATCCGTAACCTACCCCCCGCGAGCCCTTAAAAAAAACTTGACATGCGTCCTTGTAGATACTATAATTATATAAAATCGTAGTCTAAAACAGGCGAAGGGAATGGTCGTGAATTTATGTTATTAAGAACTTATGAGAAGATTACGGAGCTGTTTGCCCGTAACAATGGATATCTTTGTTTTGATGATCTGCGCAAGGAAAAGATTACCATTACGCAGATGAATGAACTGGTTGATAAAGGGATTTTACAGCGTTTTTCCAGAGGCTGGTACTGGTATCAGGGAGAAGGTGCTGAAAAGCCTGAGAATTACCGTATGATTGAAATCTGCAAGGTCAATCCGAAAGCCGTAATCTGTGCAGATAGTGCCTGTTATTATTGGGGACTGCTGAAAGAGGAACCGCAGCATCTGTCATTTGCAACCCGCAGAACAGACAGATCCGGCATGGAAGTGATTTTCCCCGTATCCAGACATTATTTTTCAGATTATGCCTATTCACTGGATCAGAAAGTGGTAGATACTATTTATGGAAGTTTTAACATTTATGACATGGATAAGAGTGTATGTGACTGCATTCGTTTCCGTGAGGAACTGGGAGAAAAGGTGATTACTGAGGTAGTGACTGAGTATGCCAGAAGACAGAACAGACAGGTAGATCGTATGCTTTCTTATGCAGACCAGATGCGTGTGGGACGGATTGTAAGAAACTATTTATAGAAGAATAAAAGACAAAGCCCTGTTCAAAGAGCGATATCAGGATATCAGGTGGATAGCCTTTTGATCACATTGCTCTTTGAACAGGGCTTTTTACATTTACCGATTATAATGATAAATAATAGACGGTCTGCCGCCGGTGTTATAATCTACATCGCTGGAGACTTCTTTTAGTTCGATCAGATAATTCATATAGCGTCGGATGGTAACACGGGAAAGTCCTACTTCGTCTGCAATCTGTTCACTGGTCAGTCCTTCGCCGATATGCTGATTGAGATAAGTGCGGATGGAATCCAGTGTTTTGCTCTGGAGTCCTTTGCTGGGGAGAACTTCCTTTTCTTTATTCTGGTTGAAGTTGGTGAAGGACAGCAGTTCATCTACTTTCTGCTGGGATAAGTCACGATTATGCTCCATCAGGTTCTGCTTCTGGATAAATTTATCCAGAGCGGTAGCAAAACGTGAGTATTCAAAAGGTTTTACCAGATAATCCACCAGACCGTAGCTGAACAGGGAGCGGATATTATTAATATCAGTAGCCGCAGTTACCATAATAACATCAATGGGATTCTGAGAAGCACGCAGCTGATTCAGAAATTCTTTTCCATCCATAAGCGGCATATACATATCCAGAATGATCAGATCTGCCGTATGCTCCTGAAGATATTTCAGGCCATCTGCGCCGTTGGAAAAAATACCTGCCAGTTCCAGCTGGCTGTTGCGCTGCACATATTGTTTGTTGATGGAGGCAACCATGGGGTCATCTTCTATAATGATTACTTTATATTTCATAAATGGAAACATCTCCGTTTCTTTCATTTGGTATTTGTGTAACTATTCAGCAGGAATTTGTGAATGTCTGCTGAATTTATTCAAGACAGTTCAGCCTCTGCTGAACTGTTATGTATTTGTAATATTATGTATCATAACGCTGATATCGGTTCCTTCGCCCGGATCAGATTCAATCTTCAAACTGCCATGCAGATCATCCACCAGGCTGTGTACCAGATAGAGACCAGTGCCGCGGCCGGGGCCTTTTGTGGAAATATTCCGTTCCGTAACTTTATCGATTAATTCTTCGGGCATTCCCCGTCCCGTATCCAGTACGGAAATATAGGTGCTTTCCGAATCGACAAATAATGTAAGCTGGATTTCTTTCAGCTCATGGTCACAGGAATTCAGCTCTTCAATAGCATTTTGAAGCAGATTTCCCAGAATTGTGACATAAACATTGGAGGGAACACCTGTGGTCAGCGTTTTACAGTAGCTTTCCGGTACGATATTCAGTGTAATATCCAGTTCCGCTGCCCGGATTGCTTTTCCAATTATGATGGCAGCAATTCCCTGATGGGCAATGGTTTTGGATATCTGGCTGATGGACTGAGAAGACTCCATACTGCTTTGCAGCAGATAGGTTTTGGCTTCTTCTATATGATCGGTCTCCAGATAACCCAGAATTACATGAAGTTTATTCATGAATTCATGGTTAAATGCACGCAGAGTTTCTACCATGTTGTTGGCATCTTCCAGCTGTTCCGCCATCTGATTCATGACCTCTGCATCATGGAACAGGGAAACCGCACCAGTAAGCTGTCCGTTGGAATACAGCGGCAGATGAGTGATCAGCAGGTTTTTTCCGTGAATTACAATATGTTCATTGTAGATAGCCTGTTCTGTTTCCAGAACCTGTGGAAGCTGGCTTTGCGGCATCACATCCTGAATGGGAACCCGATCATAAGGAATTACGGGAAGTCCCAGAATCTCACAGCCAATATTATTAATGATCGTAATACGTTTATCTGTATTGATAGCGATAACACCCTTATCAATAATATTCAGTACATTGGTATTACCATCATAAATTTTTGCAAATTGTTCCGGGTCATATCCCCGCAGCTGCCGACGTATACTTTTCAGTGAGGTTGTTGTAAACAAAAAACCAATACTCAGTAAGATAATAGTAGCCACCAGATAAATAGGCAGTGAACCCAGAACCGTATTAAACTGCCGCCAGAAATTAATGGAAACAGCTACAAAACCGATGATGTCACCATCATTTTCTTTGATAGCAGCAAATGCTACACGACGCCGCTGAGGAGTATGGGAATCAGGAGCTCTGTTTTCAATGAATGCTTCGCCGTCTTTGAGAATCTGCCACTCTGATTCTTCTTCAACATATGTTCCGATAAATATAGGATCCGTATGATAGAGGACTTTGCCATTTTCATCCACGATGGTAAAGCTGTCTACCAGGGGCATATCATCCATCAGGTCTTCCAGATACATCTTACAGATTTCAGGTGTATAGCCCAATCTTACAGTATTCATAATAGTGGGACCGGCTGACAGCGTATTGGCTGTATTAAGCAGATTATCCCCGATAATCTGCAGTTGGGAGGAAATGCTGATGAACATGGCAACCAGCACACAAATAACAATAGAAAGCAGAATACTTCCCAACTGCACCAGATAAAGATGCGTCTCAAATGTAATTTTTTTTCTGTCCTTTTTCTTCACGAAGCCACCTCTCGGAACTGTTCTGTACGTGTTCTATTTTATAAGGTTATGTCTGTTTCTGCAATGAATTAATTTATTTTTTTTACTTATAAAAGTTTTTGTATATTTCTCAAAACTTTCCTTTGACTTTTTTGTGCAATATAATGAAAATGTCCAGAAATTTTTGTAAAAACAGGACATAACCCCCAGTGGTACTCCTCGATTAAATACGAAGATATGCAGGATGAACTTGTAGATGATGTTTTTAGTAGCGATTCAGAAAAGAGTTCGCTTATTTACCGGATCGTTACAGTTTTTGTAGTGAATTGGAAGGAGGATTTTATTATGACAGTATCATTAACCACTTACGTAAATCAGAATCTGACAGCAACTGAGCCGGAAAAAGAGAAAGTAATATCTGTTCTTTACAGGATGTTTGGTTTTGGAGTAATTTCCGAAGAAGAACTTCTTCGCAATGTGGGGCTTTTAAGAAAGAAGATTTCGGTGTGTGAGCCGAAATAATTGAAATCAGAGAATAGAAAGGCTGCTATGCCATGAAGAAAAAGAGGAATAAAAACAGATGAAACAGGTCTGACGTGCTTTACACGCCGGCCTGTTTTTTTTATAATATAACGGTAACTATTCAGCAGAGCATGATTTTAGATAAAATTACGGTGTCAAGCGTGCTTGTAAACAGTAATATCTGATGCAGCAATCACGATCAATGAAAGTATAAGAGGTACATTTATGAATAGAGAAGAATTTATCAAATTGACAGAGAAAAGACCGCTGCTTCTGGATGGAGCCATGGGCTCCAACCTGATTCTGGCAGGAATGCCCAGAGGTGTATGTTCCGAACAGTGGATTCTGGAGCATCCTCAGGTGGTGGAAGATTTGCAGCGCGCTTATATGGAAGCTGGAAGTCAGGTGGTATATGCACCTACCTTCAGTGCCAACCGCATTAGTATGGAAAATATGGGTCTGGCAGATCAGGTAGAACATTTTAACAGAGAAATCCCCAAGATTACCCGCCGTGCCGTGGGAGACCAGATTCTGGTAGCAGGCGATATGACAACCTGCGGAAAATTACTGGAGCCGGGTGGAACCCTCAGCCATGAAGAGTTATTCTATGCCTATGCAGAACAGGTTCGTTATCTGGTGGAAGCAGGCGTGGACTTTATTATTGGTGAGACCCTGCTTTATGAAGCAGAAGCACTGGTGCTTCTGGACGCGGCGGCTTCTGTAAGTGATATCGCTGTTTGCTGTTCTTTCACCGTAGAAGGTGATGGAACCCTGCCATTTGGCGGCAATGTGGTGGATGCAGTGGAAAATGTGGAAGCCATGGGTGCAGCAGCAGCAGGTATTAACTGTTCCATGGGACCTGACCAGGCGCTGGCAGTGGTGCGTAACATGAAAGAACGCTTATCCATTCCCGTAATTGCCAAGTTAAATGCCGGAATGCCCGAAATTTCCGACCAGGGTCAGGCGGTATACAGCATGGATGAAAAATTGTTTGGAACTTATATGGAAAAACTTCTGGAAGCAGGAGCATCTGTGGTTGGCGGCTGCTGTGGTACCACTCCGGCGTATATTGCAGAATTAAATGCGGTTATTGAGCGTTTTATGAAAAAATATCCTCAGTGGACAAGATAGCAGAATGCAACAGTATGCAAAGTAAGAGCGCGTAAAGTAACAGTATGCAAAGTTTAAGAAAGCACGAAGCAAAAGAATACAACGCAGCAGAAGTAAACGGTATAGAAAAGGAGATAAGTATGTCCAGAGTAACAGGTTACCGGACAAAAAACCGGGATATGATGCTGGCCTATTTGATGAAAAATCAGGATCGTATAGTTTATGTCAGTGACATTCATCAGCATATAGAAGCACAGGGAATTCATGTAAATGTGACCACCATTTACCGTTTCCTGGATAAACTGCAGGAAGAAAACAGAGTATTGAAATACACTTCCGAAAAGGGTGAGAGTGCTGGTTTTCAGTATGTAGGAGAAGGAAACTGCTGTGAGGATCACCTTCATATTAAATGTTCGGAGTGCGGAAAGGTGGTTCACCTGGACTGCGCATTTATGGAAGAAATCCGCAGCCATCTGCAGCACCATCACCATTTTATGCTGCAGTGCAGCGGTTCCAGTCTTTTTGGAATCTGTGAAGACTGCAGAAAGAAGAAATAACGAATCCTGTTGAAGTCTGTTATGAATGTCTGCTGAATTTATTCAAGGCAGTTCAGCAAGGCTGAGCTGTTACAATATTTTATCTTGACAAGCCGTAAGAATGCCCTTATAATAACCCTCTGAAAATGCAAATGATTTGCAAATTGGAATATAGGATCTGTTTGGAAAAGGGGGAAATGGTATGAGCATCAATCTGGAAATAATCGAGCATGTTTTGGAACATAGTATATCAGACAGTATTACATTGATTCCGTTTTTATTTGTAACCTATCTGTTAATGGAATATCTGGAACATAAAACAGGGGAAAAGACTACAAAATTGATTCGTCGGGCAGGTAAAACCGGTCCTGTTTGGGGCGGAATACTGGGTGTACTGCCGCAGTGTGGATTTTCCGCATCGGCATCCAGTCTGTATGCAGGCAGACTGATTACGGTAGGTACTTTACTGGCTATTTATTTGTCCACATCAGATGAGATGCTTCCGATTCTGATTTCTGAACAGGTAGCACCCGGACTGATTGGGAAGATTTTATTTATGAAAGCCCTTATGGGTATTATTACCGGTCTGGCAGTAGATCAGATTCTGGTGCGGATTTTCAGACGCCCTGAAAAAGAAGCCGATATCCATTCTATTTGCGAACATGAACATTGTCATTGTGAAGAAGGCGGCATTGTTCGCTCTGCAATTTTGCATACGCTGCAGATCATGGTTTATATTTTTCTGATTACAGTGATCTTAAATCTGGCTATTGAAGGAATTGGCGAGGAAAGGCTGTCAGAACTGATGCTTGACGTTCCTGTGATCGGTCAGATGGTTGCAGCTTTGGTCGGATTGATTCCCAACTGTGCCTCTTCTGTAGTAATTACTCGTTTGTATGTGGAAGGGCTGCTGGGCGGCGGCGCCATGATGTCCGGCCTGTTAGTAAATGCCGGTGTCGGTGTGCTGATCCTGTTCCGCCAGCATCGCAACCTGAAGAAAAACCTGCAGATTCTGGCGATTCTGTACAGTGCAGGCGTTTTATGGGGAATTCTGGTCCAGCTGCTGGGATTATTATAGCTTTGTAATGGAGCCTTCACTACCTTAAAAAAGCAAAACGGACATGTCTGATCTCAGGGAAATCCCGGAAGATCATCCATGTCCGTTTTTATGTTGCGAAATGTCTCACAAGGTATCCGAAAATCCGTCCGAGACGTTATTCTGGATTCATATCACTATTATTCTACGATAGCGATTGCATCAACAGGACAAGCTTTTGCACACTTGCCACAAGCGATACATTTTGAAGGATGTTCAGCGCCTTCAGGCATGCACATAACGTCGAAAGGACATGCTTCTACACATTTGCCGCAGCCAACACAGTTTTTCTTGTTGATGACATAAACGCCCTTTGCGTTCTGAGTGATAGCGTCATGTTCACAAGCTTTTGCACATTTACCGCACTGTACGCAAACATAAGTCTTTACAGCTTCTTTCTTTTCACCGATGCGGATGCAAGATAAATCCGGATCATATTCTTTGTAGAATGTTTCTGAACAGACAACTTCACACTGTTTGCAAGCCATACATGCAGCCTGATCTACAACTTTTAATTTTTTCATTATGTTACCCCTTTCCGTAAATTAAATACGTACCCTCTTTTTTTGACAGCTTCGATTGGCTATGTAACAATGCATTTTATAAAAAATGCACAAAAATATCCGCAAAACCGTCATTAAAGTCATTTTAACAATTTGTTATTCTGTTGTCAATTGATTTCTGAGAAGGCAGCAGATTGTAGCACTTTTTCCGATTGTTCAGCATAGGTCGAAGCACTTTTTTTAATTGAATTTTAATACGGTTCCATATTTCTTTTAATTTTAGTGAGCTATATTTAGTACTACAGCGAACATTAGTCGTGTGATTTTATAAGGTAGTGAAGGCTCCATTACAGAGCTACATTACACGGAGACGCGCTCTCGCTCTGCCCAAACGTAGCGGACACTAAACTCTCGTCTTTCTTTACAGAAAGCCGCTCGTTAAGTGCCGACGTTTGACCAAAGG
>JBGVFN010000119.1:0-14464 GCA_045121095.1 Lachnospiraceae bacterium
CAAAGAGCGACCCTGAAAGTACCACATTTCCCAGCAGCGAGAAGCAGTTTAATCTTGCCAATGTGTTATATCAGGAATTAAAGGATATGGGAATTACAGATGTGACCTATGATAAGGAACATTGTTATGTATATGCTACCATTCCTTCCAATATGGATGCAGAACAGGCAAAAAATGTTCCGGCCATCGGTTTTATCGCCCATATGGATACTTCACCGGAGATTTCCGGCAAGGATGTAAAACCTCGTGTCATCGAAAATTATGATGGAAAAGACATCGTTTTAAATGAAGAACAGCAGATTATTTTATCTACAGAAGATGATGCAGCGCTGGCTTCTTATGAAGGAAAAACTTTGATCGTAACAGATGGAACCACTCTTCTGGGAGCGGATGACAAAGCTGGTGTATCTGAAATTATGACTGCTGCAGCAGAAATTCTGGCACATCCCGAAAGACCTCACGGTGTTATTAAAATCGCATTTACACCTGACGAAGAAGTAGGCGCTGGTGTGGATTATTTTGATGTGGAAGGATTTGGCGCACAGTTTGCCTACACCGTAGATGGCGGTCATGAAGGTGAGCTGGAATATGAAAACTTCAATGCTGCATCTGCAAAAGTATTTGTAAATGGAAAGAGTATTCATCCCGGCAGTGCTAAGAATCGTATGGTGAACGCTTCTTTACTGGCAGGTGATTTTATGCAGCAGCTTCCCGCAGCACAGAGACCGGAGCACACAGAAGGTTATGAAGGATTTTACCACTTAACCAGCATGAAAGGTTCCATTGAAGCTGCTCAGCTGAATTATATTATCCGTGACCATGATAAAGAATTATTTGAACAGAAAAAAGCATATTTCAAACAGGTATGTGATTTCATGAACCAGAAATATGGGGAAGGCTTCTTCCGTGTGGAAATCAAAGATTCTTACTATAATATGAAAGAACAGATTATGCCTGTTTTCCATCTGATTGAAAATGCGCAGCAGGCGATGCAGGATTGTGGTGTAGAACCTCAGACAACACCTATTCGCGGGGGTACAGATGGATGCAGACTTTCCTTTATGGGATTACCCTGCCCCAACCTTTTTACCGGCGGACATAATTTCCATGGCCGTTATGAATATGCCTGCCTGGACAGCATGTTAAAAAGTGTAGAAGTGATTCAGCGGATTGTTGCTATTTATGCAGAAAATGCTTGCAATCCCCTGCGTTAAGTGATAAACTAACTGTGTTTGACTGCAGGTATCTGAAGCAGTTATTGGCTGAACACAATTGTTACAGGACACTGGCAGTGATGAATGATTTTAATACAGAAACTGGAGGATGATAAAATGGCTGCTTTAAAGATTGCTTTAACCGTTGTTTTTGTTGCAGTATGCTTAATTGTATCTGTTATCGTTCTGCTGCAGGAAGGCAAGTCCGCCGGACTTTCCAGCACAATCAGCGGTGCTGGTGAAACATTCTGGAGCAAGAACAAAGGCCGTACACTGGAAGGTAAATTAGAAAAATCTACCAAGTGGCTGGTTGTCGCATTTTTTGTACTTGCATTATTACTGAATATTCTTTAATTTTATAGTGACAGACTATGAAAGCATGACAAAAGATTTACTGCGGGATGGGAGATACGAAGCTCTGCCTGTAGTAAATCTTTTTTCATATTCCGCACATATCTTCAGTTCCCTTTCCCATTGAGGGGAAACAAAGCCGGATTCCTTTGGCGGATGAAGGTATTTTTCAGATGTAAATTGGGAAACCTTTTATTAAAATGATCAGCAGGTTTTGACCGTTGCAATAGTCTATCACATGTGACAAAAAAGATGTAACAATTTGGCAGAGACTGAAACATTATATGAAAATAAAATTCAGATTATATATGAAAGAAGCATATTAATAAAATATAAAGTAATTATAAAAATATTAATTTCACTTGTGTTTTAACCAGGCATATGATATACTCTCTAAAAAGAACAAATGTTCTTAGCAGAGAAAGGAAAGGAATTCGATTGGATAAGAAATTACTGGAAAATAGAAAGAAAGTTTTAATGAATTTTATGCAGGATAAAAATTACCGTCCCATGCGTGCCAAAGATATGGCTGTTGTTCTGGGAATTGAGCGGGAAGCACGCAGTGATCTGCATGTGGTATTGGATCTGCTGGTGGAAGAAGGTAAGATTACCTGCAACAAAAGAGGACGTTATCGGATTGCGGAACCGGATATTAAGACAGGCATTTTCCGCGCTACGTCAAAGGGATTTGGTTTTGTAACAGTAGGAGGTATGGAAAAGGATGTCTATGTTGCGGAATATAACACATCCGGAGCATTTCATGAAGATAAAGTTGAGATTCAGATTATCCGTCCCGCAGTTGGTACCAAGTCGGCAGAAGGTAAAGTTTTAAAGGTACTGGAACATGGAATAAAAGAAATTACCGGTGTATATGAGAAAAGCCGCAATTTCGGATTCGTGATTCCGGATAATCAGAAATTTGACAGCGATATATTTATTTCAAAGAGTAAAAATGCCGGTGCCATGACAGGTCACCGTGTGGTGGTAAAGATTCTGGATTACGGCGATCAGCATAAGAGTCCGGAGGGCGAGATCATTGAGATTTTGGGCCATGTGAATGACCCGAAAGCAGATATTCTGGCAATTGTGCGAAGTCATGAGATACCAGAAGAGTTTTCTCCTGAGGTGATGGAAGAGGCTGCTGCTCAGCCGGAGTCTGTTTCAGAAGAAGAAAAAGCAGGCCGTATGGATCTGCGTTCTTTGCAGACCGTTACCATTGATGGGGAAGATGCCAAGGATCTGGATGATGCGATCACTTTGACTTTTGAGGATGGAATTTATCATCTGGGTGTGCATATTGCAGATGTTACGCACTATGTAAAAGAAGGCAGACCCCTGGATCAGAGTGCATTAAAAAGAGGAACCAGCGTTTATCTGGTGGACCGGGTAATTCCCATGCTGCCTCACAGATTGTCCAATGGTATCTGTTCTTTGAACCAGGGGGAAGACCGTCTGGCACTGAGCTGTCTCATGGAAATTAACACAAAAGGAGAGATTATTTCTCATTGTATTACAGAGTCGGTTATTCAGGTGGACAGACGGATGACGTATACAAAGGTTGCACAGATTCTGGAGGGGGATACAGAGGCGCAGAAAGAGTATGAAGAATTTGTTCCCATGTTTTTCTGTATGAAGGAGCTGTCTGCAATTCTGCGCGGAAAGCGTCGGAAGCGTGGCTCTCTGGACTTTGATTTCCCGGAAAGTAAGATTAAGCTGGATGCTGCAGGACATGCCATTGCGGTTGAAGCTTATGAACGCAATGAAGCAACGGATCTGATTGAGGATTTCATGCTGGCAGCCAATGAAACTGTGGCAGAGGATTGTTTCTGGCAGGAACTTCCGTTTTTATATCGTGTTCATGAAGAACCGGATGGAGAAAAGCTTCTGCAGCTGTCTCAGATGATTTCAAGTCTGGGATATGGCATTAAAACCACAGGTTCCGGCAAGTCATTCCATCCCAAGGAGATTCAGAAGCTTCTGGCAAAAGCGGCAGATACACCGGAGGAAGCATTTATCAGCCGTATTGCCCTGCGTTCCATGAAACAGGCCCGTTACAGTACGGAATGCAGCGGTCATTTTGGTCTGGCAGCAACCTATTACTGCCACTTTACTTCACCCATTCGCCGATATCCGGATTTACAGATTCATCGGATCATCAAAGAAAATCTGCACGGAAAGCTGGATGAGGCCCGTTTGCAGCATTACCATGAAATATTGGATGAAGTAGCAAAGCAGACCAGTATGCTGGAACGTCGTGCGGAAGAAGCAGAGCGTGAAACTGACAAGCTGAAGAAAGCAGAATATATGGCGGACCGCATTGGTCATGTATATGAAGGTATGGTTACTTCTATTACCGAGTGGGGCATGTATATCGAACTGCCCAATACCATAGAAGGTTTGGTGCATGTCAATGACATGTATGATGATTTTTACCGTTTCGATAAACAGCGGATGACCATGACTGGAGAATACAGTGGTATTCAGTATGGAATTGGCAGCAAAGTGAAGATTAAAGTATCTGATGTGGATTTGAGAAGCCGCAGTATCCAATTTGTCATTGAGCAGAGTTTGTAATCTAAGGAATAACGGTTTGACCTTTTCGTTATATAATTGTATAATTCAAAAGAGGAAAAAAGAGAGGGTGTGGAAGATGTCCAAGGATAGTTATAAGCTGGTGGCTAATAATAAAAAGGCTTACCATGATTATTTTATTGAAGACACCTATGAGGCAGGGATTACTCTGGCAGGTACCGAAGTAAAATCGCTTCGTATGGGAAGATGCAGCATTAAAGAGTCTTTTATCAAAATTGAAAAGGGTGAAGTGTTTATTTATGGCATGCACATCAGCCCATACGAAAAAGGCAACATTTTTAATAAAGATCCTTTGCGTGTGCGCAAACTTCTGCTTCACCGCCGTCAGATCAATAAGCTGACGGGCCAGATTGCGGAAAAAGGTTATACCTTGGTTCCGTTGAAAGTATATTTTACCGGCAGTCTGGCAAAAGTAGAGGTTGGTCTGGCAAAAGGTAAGAAATTGTATGATAAGCGTCAGGATATTGCCAAGAAAGACCAGAGAAGAGAAGCTGAGAAAGACTTTAAAGTGCGTAATCTGGGATAAATGGTAACAGTTCAGCCTTGGCTGAACTGTCTTGAATAAATTCAGCAAGCATTCATAATTTTCTTCGAAAATTATTCATTTGGCTAAACGCCAAATACGATTTTCTGCCCCAAATACCGTTTACAAGCAAGCTTGACACGGTATTTTGAACAAAAATCATGCTTGGCTGAATAGTTACCAAAAATCTGGGAAAAATCCAGATTTTTTGGTTGACATCCTGAAATGGGTGTGGTAATATAATCGATGTGTGCCGCACAATGAGGTTGAAGTCCGGCGATCTGATAAAGATGAAGGACCGGACACCGAAGTTGGCGAGTTTAATTTGAAGGAGGTAAGCACATGTACGCAATTATTGCCACAGGTGGTAAACAGTACAAAGTCAGCGAAGGCGATGTAATCCGCGTTGAAAAATTAGGCGTTGCAGCTGGCGAAACATATGATTTTGATCAGGTTCTGGCTGTAAGTGATGATCAGTTAACAATTGGCTGCCCTGTAGTAGAAGGCGCTAAAGTTACTGCAACAGTTCTGGGCGAAGGTAAAGGAAAGAAAGTTATTGTATACAAATACAAGAGAAAATCCGGTTACCATAAGAAAAACGGTCACAGACAGGCTTACACAGAAGTTAAGATCGACAAGATCGTTAAATAATTGATAACTGCTGTAATATATAAGTATAAGAAATCCGAAGAGCAGATTTTCGGATTCCGTATCGCGGGGCATGCCGGTTATGACAGATACGGTCGTGATATTATCTGTGCTGCAGTATCAGCACTTTCCATTAATACCATCAACAGTATCGAGAGGTTTACCACAGACCGTTTTGCTGTAGAGCAGGCGGATGGTGATCTGAAATTTAAACTGGTTACAAATGAAGCGCCCGAAACTCAATTATTATTGAAATCGTTTATCCTTGGACTGGAATCCGTTCGTGAGACCTACGGGGATAAATATATCAGAATTATAATCCGTAAGGGGAGGTGTAACCTATGTTAAATATGAACCTTCAATTATTTGCTCATAAGAAAGGTGTTGGTTCTACCAAGAACGGTAGAGATTCTGAATCCAAGAGACTTGGAGCAAAGAGAGCTGACGGTCAGTTCGTAAAAGCAGGCAACATCCTGTACAGACAGAGAGGTACAAAGATTCATCCCGGTGTTAACGTTGGTATCGGTAGTGATGACACTCTGTTCGCAAAAGTAGATGGTGTTGTTAAATTCGAAAGAAAAGGCAGAGACAAAAAGCAGTGTTCCGTATATCCCAGAACTATCGCTGAATAATTGATAATCTGGAATTTATGACATAGCATTTTGCTGATGTACTTTAAATTTAATTGATGATTGAAGGGCCGGCGCTTTTTAGCGTCGGCTTTTTGTGAAATATCCAGTTTTCTTTGATAGTGGAGGAAATTATGTTTGCGGATAGCGCTAGAGTATTTATAAAATCCGGCAGCGGCGGCAATGGTCACGTCAGCTTCCGCCGGGAACTTTATGTGCCCAACGGTGGACCTGACGGTGGTGACGGCGGCCGTGGCGGCGATATTATTTTCGTTGTAGATGAGGGTATGAATACCCTGACCAATTTCAGACATGTCAGAAAATATGTGGCAAAAAATGGACAGGAAGGCGGTAAACGCCGCTGTCATGGAGCAGATGCAGATGATCTGATCGTAAAAGTTCCTCCGGGAACTGTAATCAAGGATGATGAGACTGGTAAAGTAATTGCCGATATGTCCGGTGATAATAAGAGAGAAATCATCTTAAAAGGCGGCCGCGGCGGCCTTGGCAACATGCATTTTGCAACCTCTACCATGCAAGTCCCCAAATATGCGCAGCCTGGCAAGCCCGGCAGAGAGCTGTGGGTACGTCTGGAACTGAAAGTGATTGCAGATGTAGGTCTGGTTGGTTTCCCCAATGTTGGTAAATCTACTTTGTTATCTCATGTAAGTAATGCAAGACCTAAGATTGCCAACTATCATTTTACCACTCTGAACCCGGAGCTTGGTGTGGTTGATATGGGCGATGGCAACAGCTTTGTTATTGCAGATATTCCTGGTCTGATTGAAGGTGCTTCTCAGGGAATTGGTCTTGGTCATGCATTCTTAAAGCATATTGAGCGAACCAAGGTATTTATCCATATGGTAGATGCTGCTTCTGTAGAAGGCCGTGATCCGGTAGAAGATATCAAGACCATCAATGAAGAATTGAGAGCTTATGATGAAAAGCTTATGAAGCGTCCTCAGGTCATTGCAGCCAACAAAATTGATGCCATTTATGAATATGAAGACGAAAATGGTGAAATTGTAAATCCCATCGAACGTCTGAAAGCAGAATTTGAACCGCAGGGAATCCCGGTATTCCCCATTTCTGCGGTCAGCGGAAAAGGTTTGAAGGAACTGCTGGCGCATGTTTACGATATGCTGCAGGATCTGGATCCGGAACCGGTTATCTTCGAAAAAGAATTCGAAATCGATTATCCGGATGATGTGAGCCTGCCCTTCACAGTCAGCAAAGTAAAAGAGGGGCTGTACAGTGTAGAAGGTCCTCGTGTAGAAAAGATGCTGGGTTACACCAATCTGGACTCCGAAAAGGGCTTTGCATTCTTCCAGAATTTCCTGAAGGATACTGGTATTTTAAAACAGCTGGAAGAACTGGGAATCCAGGATGGAGATACTGTAAAGCTGTATGAACTGGAATTTGATTATTATAAATAAGGAAATTTGCAATTGTTCAGCAGGAGCTGGACGGTCTTAAAGAGCATATGATTATGTCTGGCCGGTTCGTTGCGAATATCCATGCTTAAAAGGGGAGCTAATAGAAAAATGCTTCCCTTTTTATGTAAAAAGTTTTGTCCAGCAGGACATTTGTTTTTCGTTTACAGGAAGCTTATTATGAAAAAGAACATAGAAAACATTCACAAAACAGAAACGGTTCAAGAAACGAGATCTGTTCCGGGAATAGAACATATATCCAATTATGAAATCATGAAACGTCGGATGGAAAAGGAATTTTTGAAATATGATCAGCAGGAAATGATTCAGAAATTTCATCTTCTTTATGACGAGACCTATATTTACCTGGATTTTCTGAATCATTCTTACCGTGTCAACCGGATCAATGGATTGGTTCAGTGGTCAGCGGATCAGTTCGTGAATACAGTGGAAGCTGGTTACAATGAAGCGATGACGATTTATGATGTCCTTTGTAATTCCAAACCGGACTGTCATTTAGCTGGTGAATTTGTAAATATGAAAAGCTTGTCTTCCATACAGGGAAGCTCAACAGGAACTGGAAGTGGTTTGTTTCATAAAATGGAAATATTTTTCGATCATAAAAACAGAGAACTGGCTCAGGCGTGTGAGAGATTGAATGGATGGAAAGCTGGTAAAGGCGATGTGGCGTATGAGATTGCACTTTTTGAATTTCTGCCTCTTCAGCTTCAGTTCTGGAATTCCGATGAGGACTTTGGAGCTAGTTTACAGCTGTTTGTCGATAAAAATATATTGCAGTATATGCATTATGAAACTGTCTGGTTTGCCATGTCTCATTTTCTGAGCCGTTTAAAAGAAGAAATGGAATTAGACTTTACGGAATAAATGCATGTAAGATATAATGATGCCAAAGTCAAAAAGTAAAGAAAGGATGGTCAATATGGGAATTATTACTTTCGAAAATGACCGTTTTCTCATGGACGGAAAGCCGTATCAGATTATTTCCGGTGCCATGCATTATTTTCGTATTCTGCCCGAATACTGGGAAGATCGGCTGAAAAAGCTGAAAGCTTGTGGTTTTAACACGGTGGAGACTTATGTTTGCTGGAATCTTCATGAACGAAAAGAAAGAGAGTTTGATTTCAGCGGCAGACTGGATCTTGTAAAATATATTGAAATTGCAGAAAAGCTGGATCTGAATGTGATTGTACGCCCCGGTCCCTATATCTGTGCTGAGTGGGAGTTTGGTGGTCTGCCTTCCTGGCTTTTATCTTATCCCAATATGGGCATTCGCTGCAATGATCCGCTTTATCTGGAAAAGGTACGTCCGTATTACAGAGAGCTTTTTGCGCGGATACGCCCTCATCTTTCCACCAACGGCGGACGCATTATTATGATGCAGGTGGAAAATGAATATGGCAGCTATGGAAATGACAGAGAATATATGCAGGAAGTAGAAAAAATCTACTATGATAATGGGATTGATTGTCTGTTATTTACTGCAGATGGCACCTGCAGCTGGATGTTGAATGGAGGCACGCTGCCCAACCTTCTTTCTGTTGCTAATTTTGGCAGTAAGCCGGAGGAAAATTTCAGGGTTTTGAGGGAGTTTAAACAGGGTGAACCGCTTATGTGCGGCGAATTCTGGACAGGCTGGTTCGATCACTGGTATGAGGAACACCATGTACGCAGTACGGAAGATATTGCAGCTGATACAGAAGCAATGTTTGCTTGCGGTGCTTCATTTAACTTCTATATGTTCCATGGCGGCACAAACTTTGGATTTACCAACGGTGCAAACCATACTGGTACAGAATATCAGCCCACGATTACCAGCTATGATTATTGTGCGCCTTTGAGTGAATCCGGTGATATGACGCCTACCTATTATGCAGTAAAAGATATTATTGAAAAACACACGGGTATTAAAGCGCCTGAACTGGATGTTCATAACCTGCCAAAAGCAGCTTACGGTAAAGTAAAGCTTTCTGAAAGCGCGGCTCTTTTGGAAAATCTGAAAAATCTGGCAGAACCCATCCACAGTGCACAGCCCAAAACCATGGAAGAATTGGGACAGGATTTTGGTTATATCCTGTATTCTACCACCCTTCGCGGTCCTTTTGAGTCCCTGGATCTTGAGTTTGGACAGGTTCATGACCGTGCCATCGTATATTTGGATGGAAAACGGGTCGGTCTTCGAGAACGTTCGCGGACTATGGATGAAATCAAGATTTCACTGGAAAAAGGAGAAACTGTAAAACTGGATATTCTGGTGGAAAATATGGGGCGTGTCAATTATGGAACCAGACTTTTTGACCAGAAAGGTATTCTTGGCGGTATTCGGCTTGGCCAGCAGTTCCATTTTGGATGGGATATGTATTGTCTGACCATGGATGATTTATCAAGACTGGAGTGGGAAGCGATTTCTGGTATTGATAAATCAATGAATACATTCTCAAATAAGCAGCAGCCGGTCTTCCTTCGCGGTACGTTACATATCGAAGACGAACCGGCAGATACATTTGTCCGTCTGAATGGCTTTACAAAAGGATTCTGTGCGGTAAATGGATTTAATCTGGGAAGGTATTTTAATTCTGCCGGTCCCCAGAAAACCCTGTATCTTCCGGCACCGCTTTTACGAAAAGGCAATAATGAAATCATTGTATTTGAATCGGATTTCTTTGAAGAAGCGGAAATTTGGCTGATGGATGAACCGGAATTGGGATAAGAGATCGGTTCTTTAGATAATTTTTAATAGGTTATTATTAGGTTAAGAGTAAAAAGAGAAGCGAATGATAAAAAACGCTTCTCTTTTTATATTTGTGCACCTCACTTTCTGTATTGATTTTATCACATGATGAATGAAAAAGAAGTAGTAACAGTCAGCAACGGTTTATAATAGGTTTTGATATTGATAGAAATTCTCATTTATTTAAATTGCTGAATGATTTTGAATATGGTATTATAAAAAAAGTTAGGCGAAGCTAATTTACTTGACAATTTCTTACTTCGGGTAAAGACCATCGAAATGAATCAAATTGGAGAATATACTTTATGATTAAAACACGACTTATAAAATTATTATCACATGCCAGAAAATACATCGCCTTTCAGGTTATATGGAAATGGCTGTCGCTTTTGTGTCAGGTGGTAATGATCTATACGGCATCCATGCTTCTGGAGGGAGTATTGTTTGGAACGCTGGGACAGAAGCAGCTTTTACAGGATGGCATTGTGGTCCTTGTTGCAGTTTTTCTGCGTTCTTTTTGTGACCGACAGGCATCTTATGCTTCTTATGAAGCCAGCGTGGATGTGAAACGGATCCTGCGTCAGAAAATTTATGAAAAATTATTGAAATTAGGGGCTTCTTATAGAGAAAACGTTGCCACTTCTGAGGTGGTGCAGATGGCAGCAGAGGGTGTGGAACAGCTGGAAACTTATTTTGGCAGATATTTGTCACAGTTATTTTACAGCCTGCTGGCTCCCATAACTTTATTTATTATTCTTTCTTTTGTGAATGTAAAAGCCAGCGCAGTATTGCTGCTCTGTGTGCCGCTGATTCCTATTTCCATTGTGGCGGTACAGAAAATTGCAAAAAAACTGCTGAATAAATACTGGGGAATTTATACAGAACTGGGGGATTCATTTCTGGAAAATCTGCAGGGACTTACAACGCTGAAAATTTATCAGGCAGACGGAAAGAAAGCAGTGGAAATGGATGAAGAATCCCAGAGATTCCGTCAGATTACCATGAAAGTACTGACCATGCAGCTGAATTCCACCAGCGTGATGGATATCATTGCGTATGGAGGTGCCGCAGTGGGCATGATCGTAACCGTTTCTGAGTTCCTTAAGGGAAATGTAAGCTTTGGTGGTGCGTTTATGGTCATCTTGCTGGCGTCAGAATTTTTTATCCCATTGAGACTTCTTGGATCCTTTTTCCATATTGCCATGAATGGAATGGCGGCCAGTGATAAAATTTTTGCATTATTGGATCTGCCGGAGCCAGAAGAAAGGAAATTGGTTTTGGAAAAACAGGAAACAGCGATTCATATGGAAAATGTGTGGTTTTCCTATGGTAATCGAATGGATTTTGCAAGTGGAAACGAATCACAGAAAAATCAGAAAGCGGATTGTAAAGCGGATTATAAAGCAGATGGCGATTATGCCATTTTAAAAGGTGTTTCCATGGATTTTCGTGCCGGAAGTTTGATTTCTCTTGTGGGAACCTCCGGCTGCGGAAAAAGTACCATTGCTGGTATTTTAATGGGCAGAAATAAAGGTTATGAAGGAAGCATTACCATTCAGGGCAAGGAATTGTGGGAAATCTCAGAAGATTTCCATTATTACCTCAGATATTGAACTTCTGGAAGTATTTTATGCTCATACCATTTCACCCATTGTTATTGCAGTGATAACTTCATTGATCATGGCTGGTTTTATTGGAGCCCAGTATCTGCCTGCAGGTGTTATCGCCCTGGCAGGATATGTGGTGGTCGGTGTGGTGATTCCCCTGTGGAATGGAAAAAGGGGTGCCGCAGAAGGTATGGAATTTCGTAATTTTTTTGGGGAACTGAACAGTTTTATTTTGGATTCTCTGCGGGGATTGGATGAAACAATCCAATACGGAAAAGGAAATGAACGAATGGATCAGATGAATGCGCGTTCTGAAAATCTGGGTAAGATGCAGAAAAAGCTGAATCATTATGAAGCCGTACAGGGATCCCTTACCAACATGGCTATTTTGTTGTTTTCCTTTGGAATGCTGTTTTTCATGCTCTGGAATTTCCGCGCGGGAAATGTAAATTATGATAATATGCTCATTGCAGTCATTTCCATGATGGGTTCCTTTGGACCGGTGGTGGCACTTTCCAATCTGTCCAATAACCTGAATCAGACACTGGCCAGTGGAGAACGTGTGCTTTCTCTGCTGGAAGAAGAACCGCAGATTGAAGAAGTAAGCGGACAGGAAAATGTTGTATTTGATGGTGCAGCAGCAGAACAGGTAAATTTTGCTTATGAATGCGCAGCTAAAGAAGGGGCTGAAGAATCGGATGGAAAACCGATTAAGGAACTGAATAAGGAATCAGTGAAAGAACAAATTTTAAAAGATTACTCCATGGAGCTGCCCAAAGGAAAAATTGTGGGAATCCATGGGGCAAGCGGTTCTGGGAAATCTACCTTTTTGAAGCTTCTTATGCGTTTTTGGGATGCAAACAGCGGACGGGTAATGATTTCTGGAAAAGATATAAAAGAAATAAATACAGCGAATTTAAGGGAAATGGAGTCTTATGTAACGCAGGAAACATATTTATTCCATGATTCCATTGCCAATAACATTGCAGTGGGAAAACCTGGCGCATCCAGGGAAGAAATTATGGAGGCGGCGAAAAAGGCATCGATCCATGATTTTATTATGGCACTTCCAAAAGATTATGACACAGAAGTGGGAGAGCTGGGTGATACCTTATCCGGCGGAGAAAAGCAGCGAATCGGAATTGCAAGAGCATTTTTGCATGATGCACCTTTTCTGCTTCTGGACGAACCGACCAGTAATCTGGATTCTCTGAATGAAGGGATTATTTTAAAATCCTTGAAAGAATCTTGTCAGGAGAAAACGGTGGTGCTGGTGTCACATAGAAAATCTACCATGAATCTGGCGGATGTGGTGTATGAAATGGACCAGGGAAGGGTTTCTTGATTTCTTGCCAGGAAAGTTCAGCTCTCGCTGAAGGTTACATTTTTGCTGTATATTTATAATTTTTATCATGGGGGCTTCACATAAGGGGCACTTCTCTGGTATAATACTCTCGTTAAAAAAGACAAGCACAGGGAGGTTTGACCATGAGCGAATTTGAAAACAATAATGTAAATGATGTAAATGCAGAAGAAGAAATCTATATCACTCTTTCTTTTGATGACGGCTCAGAAGAAAGCTGTTTGGAGATTGGAATTTTTGAAGTAGAAGGTAAGGAATATATGGCTTTACAGCCGGCTGATGACGAAGAATTCCCTTATCTGTTTGCATACAAAGAGCTTGGTGAAGAAGAATTTGAACTGACTGACATCGAAGACGACGAAGAATTTGATAAAGTGACAGAAGCATTTGTTGCTTTGATGGAAGAAAGTGAAGAGTAATTAAGCAGAAAATGAAGAAAATTTCAAAAGAACTATAAAAAGTCGTTCCGGAGGCATGTAATAGCTTTCGGAACGACTTTTTTGTTCTTTTTGTAATTGCAAATGGAATTTGTCAGAAGTATATTATATACATGTCTTCGAAGGCAGGTCTTCTAAAAGGAAAGCATAAGAGGTGTTTATATGCAGTTAAATCAAACAAAACATTGTGATGTACTGGTTATAGGTTCTGGTATTGCCGGTATTTCAGCGGCTTTAGCGGCAGCAGAGGAAGGTAAAAACGTTATTTTGGCTTGTAAAGGAAAACTGTTTTCTGGTTCCAGTTTTTATCCAGGTACCTGGGGGCTGGGATTAATTGGTCCTGCGGACCAGGCGGATGAAGCAGATTTGATGGCGACCATAGAGAAAGTGGGCTGTAAAATGGCAAATCCCCAAATGGTTCAGACCTTTGTAACGGGAATTTCACCTGCTGTGGAAAAGATTCGTTCCATGGGAATCAAGCTTCGCAGAGCGGATCAGGGAGGGGAAAAAGAGTATATCCCCTGTTTTGATCATAAACATCGGGATTGGAATGGAATTGAGTTTGACAGTGCCCGCGAAGTATTTTCCAGATATTTGAAAGAGCTTCATGTGACGATATTATCAGGTTGGGAAATTCTGGAACTGGTTAAAAATGAAAATCGTGTGTGCGGTGCGGTACTGGCACATGGTAAGGAAATAGATTATGTGGGCTGTGGTGCCGTAGTGCTGGCCACCGGCGGTTATGGAAGCATTTTCAAATACCATCTTTGTACGGAAGATATAACTGGTATTGGTCAGTATCTGGCACTGAAGGCAGGCTGTAAGCTGGTCAATATGGAATTCATGCAGATGATGCCCGGCTATATTTCTCCGGCATATAAAACCATTTTCAATGAAAAAACATTTCGCTTTACAGAT
>JBGVFN010000120.1:0-5457 GCA_045121095.1 Lachnospiraceae bacterium
ATGCAGGATGTGCATCCCATTTTGAGATAAATTTCTCTCAAATGAGGGAGGCGTAGCGGGCTACGCTGACTGAATCTGAGAAAAATTTAGCCAAAACTGGGGTGTGCAGACTGCGTGAATGATTTTTCAAACACGCTCTAGTAGAGACATAGGGCGAATGTGTATGCCTAACCGTTAGGGCGGGAGTGTATTGATTTATATACATTTTAAGTAACGGTAAGTGACTAAGTATACTACCTATATCAAGGAGGTTTGCGCATATGGAAAAAGGCAAGATTTCAGCAAAACAGCAGGAGATTCTTGATTTTATTAAATCCGAGATTATTAACCGCGGTTATCCGCCGGCTGTTCGTGATATTTGTGAAGCAGTTCATTTAAAATCCACATCATCCGTACATTCTCATCTGGAGACACTGGAGAAGAATGGTTATATCCGTAAGGATCCTACCAAACCCCGTGCAATTGAGATTCTGGATGATGAATTTAATATGACACGGAAAGAGATGGTAAGTATTCCTGTGGTTGGCACCGTGGCAGCTGGAATCCCTATTTTGGCTACGGAGAATATTGAAAGCTATATTCCCATGCCTTCAGAGATGCTTCCCAGTGCTTCTAATCATAAGTTCTTTATTCTAAATGTAAAAGGTGACAGCATGATCAACTGTGGTATTCTTAACGGTGATCAGATTATTGTGGAACAGCAGGAAACTGCTGCCAATGGTGAGATTATTGTAGCTTTAGTAGATGATTCTGCAACAGTAAAGCGCTTTTATAAAGAAGATGACTGTATCCGTCTGCAGCCAGAGAATGATACGATGGATCCCATTATTATTCCTTCTGGTACAGATGTTTCTATTCTTGGCAAAGTGATTGGTCTGATGCGTATGAATATCAGCTGATAATTAAAAATCAAAAAGGAGAACTGGTTCTATTAAATCATTCCTATAAATTAGTGAATGACTCAATAAAACCAGCTCTCCTTTAAATTTAGAGAATTTGACTTTTATATTATTCCGCTTCTGCACGAAGTTCTTCAACATCCATGAATTTGCCGTCTCTCCAGATTCGTTCCAGATTATAGAAATGACGGTCTTCCTGATAGAAGATATGGATTACAATATCATGATAATCCATCAAGATCCAGCGGGCACTCTGATAGCCTTCAATCTGACGCAGATCATAACCTGCTCTTCCCATCTTTTCTTCTACATTATCTGCAATTGCCTGTACCTGGTTTGCACTGTTACCAGTTGCAATTAAAAAGTAATCTGCTACAACGGAAACTTTTGAAATATCGATTACATTAATGTCTGCTGCGAGTTTTTCATCCAGCGCTTTAAATGCAACCTGAACCATATCTTTTGATGTGTTCATTCGGGAATCTCCTTTATTTTGCTATTTTTTAAACTGCTATTCTCAGAATGCTGCTTTTTCCGAATCTTTATAACAATCCCGGTAATAAATGCAGGCTTCCTGTGTCTGTTTATCAATGGCTGCATTGGTTTCTTCCAGATATTGTAAAATCCCAGCCATGATTTCATACAGCGCACGATCCAGATCAATAAAAGCTAACTGACGCATATGAGCCAGATTTGCGGCTTTATTTCTTCTGGGTTCAATATAATCTGCGATATAAATAATCTTTTCAAGCAGAGACATCTTGGGACGTCCTGTGGTATGGTATTCGATAGCGGTCAGGATTTCCTGATCTTTGATACCGTATTTATGAGCAGCCATATAACTGCCGTATTTTGCATGAAGAAGAATTTTATTGGCTTCTTCATCTTTGGTGACTTCAATCCCTTTATCCAGACATTTTTGGTAAAGGGTCTGATTGTCATGCTGTCTTGCACAGTCATGAAGAAGACCTGCCAGCTCTGCCTGTTCCAGATCACATCCATACCGCATAGCCAGTGCCATTGCTGTGTATGAAACGCTTAATGAATGCTCATAGCGGTCCGGAGGCAGTTTTTTCTTCAGTTTTTTACGGATTGCGGAAATATCTTCCTTCATACGAGTCCTCCTGCGGTCTGGTACGTTATTCTGTGTACAGGCCATGTTCCTTAATATAGTTTTCGACGGAATTTGGTACATAATAATGTATCGAGTAACCTTCTTTTACATTTTTACGAATCCATTCGCTGGAAATTGCCACATTGGGTAAATGCAGCAGTTTAATGGATGCCTGAAATTTCTGTTCCAGTTCCAGAATCTTTTCTTCCATCTTTTCCTGATCCAGATTGGCACGGGGAGCTGCCAGAATGGTGGCACGGGAGAAAATCTCCTGAGGTTCATGCCAGCGGTCCATATAATCCAAAGAATCTGCACCTACAATAAAATAATAGGAAGCTTCCGGATCCTGGCTGCAAAAATATGCAAGAGTATCGGAAGTATAGGAAAAATGGTCGTTATTTAATTCAATATCAGAAAAAGCAAATTGAGGATGAGACTGAATAGCCAGTTTCACCATATCTGCCCGGTAAGAAGCATCCAACACCTGACGTTCTGCCTTATGGGGCGGATTGCCATTGGGTAAAAATACAATCTGATCCAGATGGTATTCTTCATAAGCCCGCTGGGCAATCATCAGATGTCCAATGTGAATGGGACTGAAGGTACCACCCATAATACCAATTTTCTTCATAAATAATTATTTCTCCGGCAGATATTTACTATTTTTCTTTGCCTGACGGAACAGTACGATCTTTTTGCCGATGACCTGTACGACCTGAGAGCGGGTACGTTCTGCAAGTGTATATGCCATTTCTTTGGGATCTTCTACACAGTTCTGCAGAACACTGATCTTGATCAGTTCTCTTGCTTCCAGTGCTTCATCTACTGCTGCGGTTACTTCAGGTGTCAGACAGGATTTGCCAATCTGCAGAATGGGATCCATTGTCATCGCCTGACCTTTTAAATATGCTCTATATTTTGTTGTCATTGTAGTTTCCTGTCCTTTGCTATTTTTTCGGTTATAATAAGGTAAGTGGGAACAGTTCCGCAAATAGTGAACTGTCTTAAAGTTGTCCTTTTCTACTGCTCTTTTCTTCTAATGGCAGATTTCGGGCATAACGTCTGTATTATATCGAATCCGATTGATTTAGTCAAGCCTGCCAGTCCTGCTGAACTGCCCTGAAATTATTCCGAATATTTCTTTACTGCTGCTTCAATTCTGTCATGAACCATATTCGCAACTTCTAAAGATTTTAATCCCTTGTATTCTTCATAGGGAATTGGATCCAGATAATGAATCTGCACGGTTACTGGTTTGCATCCTTTCTGGTCCAGTACCTTATAGCTGTCAACCAGTGCAATTGGAATAATGGGGCATTTGGCTTTTACGGCACAACGGAAGCTGCCGCCGTGAAATTCTATCATCTGATTGCCGTTTTTGCTTCTGGTTCCTTCGGGGAAAATCAGGTAACTGCGTCCATTGATTACTTCCTGAGTAACGGCCTGGATGACTTTCAGAGACTGACGTACGTCTTCGCGATCCATGGGGAAGGATTTGGTACAGTCAACAACCTGTTTTAAAAATGGAATGTTATACAGTTCCTTTTTCAAAACGGCTGCAATAGGAGTGTCGCAGGTTGCCGCGATGGCAAGAATGTCAAACATGCCCTGATGATTCCCGTAAAGCAGAAAACCGCCTTCTTTTGGTATATTTTCTGTTCCGGTTACTTCTAAATCGATATTTCCGGATTTTACGGCCAGTTTTAAAATATACTGAATATGTCTGTATTTTACATCTTCCGGATATTGATCGGTGTGTTTGGCATAATGGCAAAGCTTTGCATATGCTGTAGGTACTCTCCAGAAATTTCTGAGCACCATTAATACGATTCGATTCAAAATGATTACCTCCGATAACTTTAAAAAATAACGTAACAGTTCAGCAGAGTCTGAACTGTTTTGAATAAATTCAGCAGACATTCATAAATTCCTGCTGAATAGTTACAAAATAACGTTTATTCACTCAGTCCAAACGCGTCATGTACGGCTGTCATTGCTCTGAGCGCATCTTTTTCCGGAATCAGAACGGTGATTCGGATTTCGGAGGTTGCGATCATATTGATATTGATATTCTGGTTGTAGAGACATTCAAAGAGTTTGGCTGCTACACCAGGATTGGAAATCATACCGGCGCCAACGATGGAAAGTTTTACCACATCGCGGTCGGATACGACACGTTCAAATCCCATAACTTCTTTACGTTCTTCCAGTAATTCCATGGCATCCTGCAGATTATCATGAGATACGGTGAAGGAAATATCCTTTGTGCCGTCACGTCCTGCAGACTGGATGATGATGTCTACGTTAATATTATTTTTTGCCAGAGTATTAAATAATTTAAATGCACTTCCCGGTACATCCGGTAAACCAAATACAGAGATTCTGTCAGCATTTTTATCCAGTGCCACACCACTGATGATCATTCTTTCCACTTTCTTTACTACCTCCTTCACTACAGTTCCTTCCGCATCGCTCATGCTGGAACGTACTACCAGCTGAACGCCGTATTTTTTCGCCATTTCCACAGAACGGTTATGTAAAACGCCTGCTCCCAGAGTTGCCAGATCCAGCATTTCATCGTAAGTGATGGCTTTCAGTTTCTTTGCATTGGGAACCAGTCTTGGATCGGCAGTGTAGACGCCATCCACATCGGTGTAGATTTCACAGGCATCTGCGTGAAGAGCAGCTGCGAGAGCCACTGCTGTGGTATCTGAGCCACCGCGTCCAAGTGTTGTGTAATCATCGTATTTATTAATGCCCTGGAAACCGGTGATAATAACGATTTTACGGTCTTCCAGCTCGTGTTTGATACGCTCTGTATCGATTTTTTTCAGCCGCGCATTGCCGTATGCGGCAGTTGTATGCATAGCCACCTGAAATGCATTCAGGGAAATTGCACGTACTCCCAGCTGATTCATGGCCATGGCCATCAATGATACGGACATCTGCTCACCGATGGTAAACAGCATATCCATCTCCCGTTTGGGCGGATTGGGGTTAATATCTTTTGCTTTGGCAATCAATTCGTCGGTATATTTACCCATTGCAGATAATACAACAACCACATCATGCCCTTTCTGATAATCTGCGATACAACGTTTTGCAACATTGAAAATGCGTTCCTTGTTGGCAACGGATGTACCGCCGAATTTCTTTACAATTAACATATGCTCCTCCTGCATGGACTTTTAATCTCCATGTTTGTATTTTATCCTCAGTCTGCAAAGAGATGCATGTTCTTGTACGCCGAGGATATTGATCCAACAGAATATATTTTTTAACGTTGAATTTTTTATTCTAGAACGTGTTTGAAAAAGGCTTTATGCAGGATGTGCATCCCATTTTGAGATAAATTTCTCTCAAATGAAGGAGGCGTAGCGGGCTACGCTGACTGAATCTGAGAAAAATTTAGCCAAAACTGGGGTGCGCAGACTGCGTGAATGA
>JBGVFN010000121.1:0-23680 GCA_045121095.1 Lachnospiraceae bacterium
ATGCAGGATGTGCATCCCATTTTGAGATAAATTTCTCTCAAATGAGGGAGGCGTAGCGGGCTACGCTGACTGAATCTGAGAAAAATTTAGCCAAAACTGGGGTGTGCAGACTGCGTGAATGATTTTTCAAACACGCTCTAGCAAGTAAGAAAGAAGAAAGGGTCTCCTTGCTGATATCCTTGTCAGCCCGGAGTATAGATGGATCATGGAAAAAGCAGAGGTTTCATGGAAAAAAACAGAAGATATATATGAAAAAACAGGTATTGTATGCGGTCGTTTTCAGATTTTCCATCTGGAGCATTTGCAGTATGTAATGGCTGCCTGGGAGCGATGTGAACATTTGATTGTTGGAATTACTTCTCCGGATCCTGGAGTTTCTCCTACGGAGCAGGCCGATGTGAATCGAACCACTTTAGAGGCGAATCCCTGTACCTATTATGAACGGATGAAAATGGTGGAGGCTGTTTTATTGGAGCAGGGATTACAGAGAGATGAATTTGACATCGTACCTTATCCGATTGGTTGTCCGGAGCTGATTCAATATTATGTTCCGGCGGATGGATGCCATTTTATTACCATATTGGATGCGTGGGGTAATTGTAAGGAACAGAGAATCCGGGATTTGGGATATCGGGTGCAGGTGCTGTGGGATGATAAGCCCAAAGGCATTTCCTCGACTATGATACGCAAACGTATGGCTCAGGGATTATCCTGGAAAGAGTATGTGCCGGAGGCAACCTGGCATTACATTGTTGATCATGGAATTGATCAGCGGATATGTAAAATGATGGAGAAGAAGCAGCTATAGAAAACTTTGGTCTAAAAAACTACCCTCAGTGGCAAAAAGTGTATATACTTTTGTCCGCTGAGGGTAATTTCATTATATATTGATGAGACTTCACATATTTACTGCATATCTTTCAGAAAAGCGTGATATGCACGTACTGCTTCATAAATATCTGCTTTGCTGGATACTTCCATGGGAGCATGCATGGAAAGTACGGCGATGCCACAGTCAATGACTTCCATACCAAGTTTTGCCATGATCCAGGCGATGGTTCCGCCGCCGCCGAAATCAACTTTACCTAATTCTGCGGTCTGGAACTGAACCTGGTTGTCGGCCATTACTTTGCGGATGCTGGCGATATATTCTGCATTGGCATCGTTGCAGCTGGATTTACCGCGGGCACCGGTGTATTTATTGAATACCGGTCCTTTTCCCAGAAATGCTGCATTTTTTGCTTCAAATGCCTCGGGATACAGCGGATCGTAGCCGGCACTGACATCGGAAGACAGCATTTTGCTGTTCTGTAAAGTGCGGCGTACGGATACGTTGGAGGGGTAGCCGCAAAGTGCAAGGAGTTCTGCGGTCATATTTTCGAAAAAGCGGGACTGCAGACCGCTGGCACCGACACTGCCGATTTCTTCTTTATCCACCAGCAGGCAGCAGGCGGTTCGTTTGGGTGTCTCTGTCAGATCCAGGATCGCTCTCAGGGAAGTAAATGCACAGATTCGATCGTCCTGTCCATAGGCCAGGATCATGCTGCGGTCAAATCCCATATCTCTGGCTTTTCCAGCAGGTACCACTTCCAGTTCCGCAGAAAGGAAATCTTCTTCTTCCATCTGATAGGTTTCCAGTAAGTATTTTAAAATATTGGCTTTTACGGTTTCTTTTTCTTCGGTATTTAAAGGGATGCTTCCGATTAACAGATCCAGATCTTCCCCTTCAATCACTTTCGTCGCATTTTTTTCCATCTGACGACCGGAAAGATGGATCAGCAGATCGGTGATGGTAAATACGGGGTCGGAGTCTTTTTCACCAATATTTACGGTTATGGTGGAACCGTCTTTACGTACAATGATTCCATGCAGTGCAAGCGGGATGGTTACCCACTGATATTTCTTAATGCCGCCGTAATAATGGGTATCCAGATAGGCCAGTCCCTGATTTTCATAAAGGGGGTTCTGTTTTATATCCAGGCGGGGAGAGTCGATATGTGCTCCCAGAATATTCATACCATTTTCCAGGGGTTCTTCTCCCAGATGATACAAAATAGCAGTTTTATTGTTGTATACAGCGTATACTTTGTCTCCGGCTTTCAGTTTTTTTCCTTCCCGGATACAGTCAGCAAGTGAAAGATAGCCAGCCTCTTTGGCCATTTCGATAGAAATATTCACACATTCGCGTTCGGTTTTTGCGGTGCTCATACAATTTTTATACCAGGATGCAACCTGTTCCATTTGTTCGAACTGTTCGGGCTTATAAATCTCCCATAAAGTTTTTCTCTCCATGAATGTAGATGTTCCTTTCTCTATATAAAGTTTTTTCTTTAGAAATTGTGTTTTGCTGTATTCCAGATAAAAGATATTGTACCATATATTTCCAAAATTAAAAAGATAGTAAAAAAACCAGACCTATCTGATGCAGTCAAAATAGGTCTGGCTCTTGATCCGAAGTCTGTTTGTCCGACAAAATCTGTCAGTTTGAAACAGAGAATGGAAATCATATTGTGGACATAAAACAAGATGTTTTATGAGGACACAGAAAACGTAAATTGCCAGGTGTGTTCTCTGCTGCCGTATGAAATCCATGTTCCTTCGGGAGATAACAAATACTGTAATAAATTGGCAGAGATGCTGATATAGTTACAAACTGGTTAAATGTACTCCTGACGAAGTCCTTCCTGCAGTTTGCGGCGGATTCGTTGTAACCGCATCTTTATGGAAGCTTTACTGGAGTGAGATTCTCTGGCAAGCTCCGTGTAGTCATATCCTTCCTCATAGTGACGGAGAATCAGACGAAGCTCATAGGGGTCCAGATGTTTGGCCATCTCCGGGTAAAGTTCCAGAGTAGTTATAATGTCTTCTTCATAATTTTTTCCGTCATCCAGAGTTTCTGCAAATTCCTCCAGTTCTTCATAGGATAAGGCATTTTCCAGATGCTGCAGCATTCGATAACGAGCTGTGCGATATAACCATCCCTGAATATTTTGATGAGAATGAAGATGGTCTGCTTTTTCATAAGCAATCAGAAATGTATCCTGAACAATATCGGAAGTCAGATTTTTATCAGGGCAGATTTGTTTTACATATTGATAAAGCGATTTGTAATACTTACGGGAGATCAATTGTATGAACTCTTCATTCGTCATCATGGTCATACCTCATTTCTGAATCGTCTGGTTGGCTGGAGGGACTTTGAACTGAGGGTGCTTCTTCCTGAGATTCCTGAGTCAGTGTGTTTAAAAACTGCAATAAGCGTGTTTTCTGGTTGGAATTCAGACATTGAAACAGGCGCAGTGCTTTCAGTTCCTGTTCCGATAATTCGATTAAGTAAGAATCTTCGGAAAATAGTACAGACAGCGGAATTCCGAAAGCACTGCATAATTTTTCCAGAGAAGGAAGTGCAGGAACCTGATTTTTCCGATACCAGGCATGGATGGTACTTTGCGGAATATCTGCCTTTTTGCTTAATTCGTATTCAGTCCAGTTTCGTTCCAGGCGCATGTTTTCAATCCGCTTTAAGATATCAATCATGAAAAACTCCTGTTCTTACCCTCAGAAGAAAACGAATCATAAAAATGTACTGCATTTTATGTCTAAGGGTATCAAATAAAGTAATCTTAGTCAAATAAAATTTTAAATTTAATGATTTTATACGTTAGAATACTGCATAAAAAATTAGTAAAGGGAGAAATCTCATACGCATATACGGAGTATAATGGGATTGATTACTGAGAGTTTTTCAAAACGTAAACTACCAGTAATATATTGGCAGTGGGACATTGGAATTGAAAGGTTGCATACAAAATTCGAAAATTCTATAGGAAAAAAGAAATCTTTGAATCATACTGTAAAAAGTAACCGAAAAATCCGGTTTACGTCTCCATAAGGAACTGATAAAATAAAAAGAAAATGCGTTATAAGAAAGCAGATAAGAAAGTAATGGTTCAGCCTTGCTGAATCATCACATGTGAAATTACAGAAAGCGCAGAAGGAGATCAGGATGATTTATCGAGAAATAGAAATTCAGGCAAAAGGGTATGAAACTGCAGAAACGGAGGCAGTGGGCAAGCTGGTGCTGTATCTGCTGGACAATTCAATGGAAATGCGTCCAGATCAGAAACGTCCGCTGGTTTTAATCTGTCCCGGCGGCGGATATGGTATGACATCAGACCGGGAGGCAGAGCCTATGGCTATGCGTTTTCTGGCCATGGGATACCATGCAGCAGTTCTTCGTTATTCCGTAGCACCGGTTCGTTATCCTGCGGCATTGATCCAGCTGGCAAAATCCATGTTGTATATGAAGGAACACGCGGAAGAATTTCATGTGGATGCAGAAAAAATTGTACTTCAGGGTTCCTCAGCCGGAGGACATTTGGCTGCCAGCCTGGGGGTTTTCTGGAACCGGCCTTTTCTGGCAAATGCTCTGAAAACGGAATCGGATATGCTGAAACCTGCAGGGCTTCTTCTCAGCTATCCGGTTATTACTTCCGGTCCTTATGCCCATAATGGCTCTTTTGAAAATTTGTTGGGAGAGCGGGAGCAGGAACTTCGGGAATCCATGTCTCTGGAAAAAGAGGTCAGTGCAGACACTCCTAAAACATTTCTCTGGCATACAGAAACGGATGATACGGTTCCGGTGGAGAATTCTCTGCTCTTTTTTCAGGCACTTCATGAACATCATGTGCCGGTAGAGTTACATATTTATCCCATAGGTGGTCACGGACTGAGTCTTGCAAATTCGGAAACGGCCAATAAAGATGGATACGGCGTGCAGGAGGAATGCCAGAGCTGGATCGGACTGGCTGAGCAGTGGCTGAGAGGAATTTGAACCAATGTAACAGTTCAGCAAGCTTGACACGGTATTTTAAACAAAAAACATGTTTGGCTGAATCGTTGAAAATAGTAAAAACTTATAAAAACGCAGATAATATTTGACCCAATTTATGAATTATGATAAACTATTTTTAGTCTGGTGTACAGATATGGTACACGGAAAATCAGGTGGCAGAACCTGAAGGGAAGATTTGAATCTGACTGGAAGCGAAAGCCATTTACGAAAAAGATACATCGACTCTGACAGCAAGGTGTTTTCCGAGCAGGAATAGTCGCAGTACAGAACAGGAACCGTGTGAAAAAGCAATATGAGGAAGTATCGATTGTGCAGGGAGCATATATGAGTGATATGGAGCGCATATTGTGGATAAAGTCACGTGTTTATTTGGAGTAAACTCCTTTATTGTGCAGCGCCTTGTAGAGAGGCGGTGGACGGTAGAGGAGTTTTTTTATGTTAAAAATAGCGATTTACGGAAAGGGTGGAATTGGAAAATCCACAGTAACCAGTAATCTGGCGGCGGCTTTTGCTGTGCTGGGAAAAAAGGTGATTCAGATTGGCTGCGACCCGAAAGCGGATTCCACCATTAATCTGCTGGGCGGTGTGCCGCTGAAACCGGTTATGAATTATATGAGAGAGTACGATGAAGATCCGGAACGGATTGAAGATATTGCAAAAAGAGGATTTGGAGACGTGCTTTGTATCGAAACCGGCGGTCCCACACCAGGGCTTGGATGTGCGGGGCGTGGAATCATTGCCACCTTTAATCTGCTGGAGGATCTGGAGTTATTTGAAACCTGTCAGCCGGATGTGGTGCTGTACGATGTGCTGGGGGACGTGGTTTGCGGCGGATTTGCAGCGCCCATTCGGGAAGGTTATGCAGAAAAGGTTCTGATTGTTACCTCCGGTGAGAAAATGGCACTTTACGCGGCCAACAACATTAACAGTGCAGTGAAAAATTTTGAGGACCGCAGCTATGCCAAGGTATTTGGTATTGTGATGAATCGCCGGAATGTGGAAAAGGAAGAAGAAAAAGTACGGGCATTTGCAGATTCTGTGGGACTTCCCATTGTAGGAGATATTCCCAGAGATCACGATATTAACCGGTTTGAGGATATGGGAAAGACCGTCATAGAAGGGGATCCGGAGCTTCCCATCAGCAAACGGTTCTTTGATCTGGCGAAAATGCTTCTGGAGACGGAGGAAACAGGAAAATATCCTGGAGATCAGAGTGATTTTGCACGAAAAGTGCTTGATTAAATAACAGACGGAGGAGCAGATGAAGAAAGAGCCTTATTCCATTACTGCCAGAGAACTGGCACAGGCAGGAAAAGATCAGATTCCGCCTGAATTAATCAGTAATACGCATTTAATCTACAGTTCGCCGGCTACACTGGCATTTAACTCTCCTGGTGCTCAGGGATTTGGTGTCAAAAGAGCAGGCCTTGCTATTCCCGGCTCGGTGATGCTGCTGGTGGCTCCGGGCTGCTGCGGACGAAATACTACTTTGCTGGCTTCCATGCCGGAATATCACAATCGTTTCTTTTATCTGATGATGGATGAAACCGATATTGTTACGGGCAGACATTTGAAGAATATTCCCCAGGCGGTGAAAGAAATCTGTGAATCGCTGCCGGAAATGCCGTCTGTGGTCATGATTTGTCTGACCTGTGTGGATGCGCTGCTGGGAACGGATATGGAGCGTGTCTGCCGAAAGGCCATGAAGGAAGTGCAGATTCCGGTTTTGCCCTGTTATATGTATGCGCTGACCAGAGAAGGACGCAAGCCGCCCATGGTACATGTAAGACAGTCCATTTATTCCCTGCTGGAACCGAAAAAGAAACAGCCCACTACCGTGAATCTTCTGGGATTTTTTGCACATCTGATTGACGATTGTGAAATTTATGAGCTGCTTCACCAGATGGGCATTCGAAAAACCTATGAGATTTCCCGCTGTAAGGATTACGAAGAATATCAGCAGATGGCCGCGGCTAATTTTAATCTGGTGTTAAATCCCGAGGCGCGGTTTGCAGCTCAGGATATGCAAAAGCGGTTGGAAATTCCTTCCATTGAGCTGACCCGTCTGTATCAGCTGGATAAAATTCAGAATCAGTATCATATTTTTGCAAAAGCACTGGGAACGGAAATGGATGACCAGAGCTATTATGATGCAGCAGCAGAGGCCATTGAAACATTCCGTCAGGCCTATCCCGATACAATATTTTCCGTGGGAGAAGGATGCAATGCCGATCCATTTGAATTATCGCTGGCGCTTCTTCGGTATGGATTTCAGGTGGCGGAAATTTTTGGAAATCCGGCCGCGGAGAATTTTGTCTATATTAAAAAAATCGCACAGCTGAGTCCAGAGACCCGGATTTATTCCAATCTGGAGCCCACCATGCTGTATTATGAGTGCAGCCAAGAATTTGCACATATTACAATAGGAAGAGATGCCGCTTATTATCACCCGGATTGCCCCAATGTGGAATGGAGTGAAGATATTCAGCCATTTGGTTATGCCGGCGTAAAATTGCTGTTTGAACAGCTGCTTCTGGCTCGCCAGGGAAAGGAGCGTACCGTATGAAAGGATTAAGAAAATATCTGGCCCCTTTTGCGCCGGACCAGTCCGGTGCTTCCGCGGTGCTGAGTGATATGGGTGGAATTGTGGTAATTTGTGATGCCGGCGGCTGTGCCGGAAATATTTGCGGATTTGATGAACCGCGATGGTTTACGAAAAAAAGTGCCATTTTCAGTGCCGGCCTTCGTGATATGGATGCCATTCTGGGGCGGGATGACCGTCTGGTGGAAAAACTGGCTCTGGTGGCAGAAAAAATTGACGCAGAATTTGCCGCCATTATCGGAACTCCGGTACCGGCAGTTATTGGAACAGATTATCATGCATTAAAACGTCTGGCAGAAAAGAAAATCGACTTGCCCATCCTGACCGTGGATGCCAATGGTATGGAGCTTTACGATGTGGGTGAAGAAAAAACGTGGGAAAGCCTGTTTCGGACTTTTGCAAAAGAAGTATATCCCTTAGAAAAAGGAAGCATCGGTATCATAGGTGCTACCCCGCTGGAAATTCACAGTATGGATGCACCGGAGGAAATGGAGCGGGCTTTAAAAGAAAAGGGTTGGAAACAGGTGCATTGTTACAGTATGGGAGCTGGCATTGAGCAGTTAAAAAAAGCATCTTCCGTGGAAAAAAATCTGGTCATCGCTCCCAGCGGTTTAAAAGCGGCTCAGTATTTAAAGAAAAAATTTGGAACTCCTTATGAAGTGACTTATCCCCTGGCAAAACAGATTTTATTAAAGCGGCTGAAGGAACAGGGGATGGCACTGGAAGATCTGGCAGGAAAGAAAATCCTGATCATGCATCAGCAGGTTCTGGCTAATTCTATCCGTCAGGAGATTGATGGGGAAGTAAAGAAAGAAATATCTGCCGAAATGCAGCTGGAGATGACCCAAACGGAGTGCACCGCTGCTACCTGGTTTATACAGAAAAAAGAATTGAAGGAGCAGGGTGATATCCATTTAACCGAAGAAGATCAGTACATAGAACTGATTCGTCAGGAGCAGTACGATGTCATTATTGCCGATGATATTTTACAGAGTGCCGTGCCGGAATATCAGGGGATTTTTGTAAATCTGCCTCATTTTGCAGTTTCAGGAAAGGTGTAATGCGTATGGAGAAAGACAAAAAGGTACTGGCCCGGGTTTACGGGATCGTGCAGGGTGTGGGTTTCCGCCCCACTGTCAGCCGCCATGCGGCTCGCTGTCAGGTACGGGGAAGCGTCTGCAATAAGGGCCCCTATGTGGAAATCAAGGCACAGGGCACGCAGGAGCAGGTAAATGCCTTTCTGCATGAAGTGGAATTTAATCCGCCGGAGCGATCATCTATTTTGAAAATGGATGTGCATCCACTGGATGATACAGAGGAATTTTCCAGCTTTGAGATTATTGAAAGTGAAAAAATTCAGGGGGATATTTTTGTTTCCCCGGATATTGCCACCTGTCCGCGATGCAAAAAAGAACTGTTTGATCCGCAGGATAAGCGGTATCTGCATCCATTTATTAACTGTACCTGCTGCGGCCCGCGTCTGACAATCCTGGATTCCATGCCCTATGACCGGGTGCGGACCAGTATGGGGGAATTCCCCATGTGTCCTGCCTGTGAGTATGAATATACCCATGCGGAAACCAGACGTTACGATGCCCAGCCGGTTTGCTGTAATGAATGCGGCCCGGAAGTTTATCTGCTGTCCGGTGCGGGGCAGGAACGGGAACCGGTACCTGCCATGAGAAAACGGGCGGAAGCAGAAGGGGCAATACAAGATATAAAAAGTACAGGGCGGGATGCATTGATTCGGGCCCGTCAGGTGATTAAAGATGGCGGTATTGCTGCCATCAAAGGAATCGGCGGTTTTCACCTGTGCTGTGATGCCACCAATCAGCAGGCAGTGGAGCGGCTGAGGCGGCTGAAAACACGTCCGGCCAAGCCATTTGCGGTGATGATGCGGGATATGGATGCGGTCAGACGGGAATGTCAGGTGGATGAAGTGCAGTTGGAGGTACTGGATGGCCATCAGAAGCCGATTATTTTACTGAAACGGAAAAAAGGCGGAACCATCTGTCAGGCTGTGGCACCCGATAATCCCAAAGTGGGTGTAATGCTTCCTTATGCACCGGTTCAGATGTTGATTTTTGAGTATGATGATGGTCTGGAAATGCCGGATTGTCTGGTTATGACCAGCGGAAACCGCTCCGGTGCACCCATCTGCAGAGATGATGCCGATGCACTGGCAGAATTATCGGGCATGTGTGATGTGATTTTGTCTCATGATCGTCTGATCCGGCTGCGGGCTGATGATTCTGTCATGGATTTTTACGATGGAAAGCCCTATATGATCCGCCGTTCCCGGGGATATGCTCCGCTTCCTTTTATGACTTCCAATGAATTTCAGGGAGAAGTACTGGCAGTAGGAGGCGAACTGAAAAATACCTTCTGTATAGGGAAAAATGATTTATTTTATCCTTCTCCCTACATAGGAGATATGGAGGATCTGCGAACCGTAAAAGCGCTAAAGGAATCCATCACCCGAATGGAGGGGCTTCTGGAAGCGTCTCCCACGGTGGTTGCCTGTGACCTTCATCCCAAATACAACACCACCTATGTGGCACAGGAGTTGGGAATTCCCGTGATACAGGTGCAGCATCATTATGCACATATTGTTTCCTGTATGGCGGAAAATGACTATTCGGACCCGGTCATTGGCATTTCCTTTGATGGAACAGGATATGGAACCGATGGAAGCATCTGGGGCGGCGAGATCTTAAAAGCCGATTATCATGGATTTGAACGAATCGGACATATTCAGCCTTTCTTGCAGGTGGGCGGTGACGCTTCGGCCAGAGAAGGCTGGCGGATTGCAGTATCCATGCTGTATGATATTTATAAAGACCGGGAAAAAACATGGGAAATGATTCGGAAATTGAATCTGTGTGACGATAAAAATGCCCAGGTCCAGTTTACCATGATTGATAAAAACATCAATGCAGTACGCTCCACCAGCGCAGGCCGTTTATTTGATGCGGTTAGTGCCATTTTGCAGGTGCGAAAAGCATCCACCTTTGAGGGCGAAGCGTCTACTACGCTGGAATTTGTGGCGGAGGCTTATGAAGAGAATTGTCTGACTCAGGGAAAAAAACCTCTGGAGGAACTGGAATATCTGAGATTATTGGACTGGACACCGGAAATTTTCCAGGAAAATGGCAGTATTTTGCCCACAAAACAGCTGGTGGAGAAGCTGACGGAAGCCTTTTTGCAGGGGATGGATCCGGGGCTGCTGGCTTTCTGGTTTCATGAGCGGCTGGCGGAAATGGTTCGTCTGGTTTGTATACAGGCAAAAAAAGAGTATGGAATTCATACAGTGGCGCTCAGCGGCGGTGTCTATCAGAATCAGCTGCTGGTTCGATTAAGTTGTGAGAAGCTGAAAAAGGCTGGTTTTCAGGTGTTGACTCATAGTTTGCTGCCTCCCAATGACGGCGGAATCGCATTGGGACAGGCGGTGGTGGCTATGCAGAAGGTAAATGGATAACGGTCGTTCAAGTGTTTGTGTCCCCTTCCGGGACGCGCTCTCGCTCCGTGGAAAACGCAGCGGATACTAAACTCAATTTAAATGGATTTGTACGAGATGTGTTGAGATAAGTATAGTAATATGAATATATAAATATGTGACACAGGATTGTGAAGGATATCGATAGTAGAAAGGAGTACAGATATGTGTGTGGGTTTGCCGGCTAAGGTTGTTGCTTTGAAGAATGGTATGGCGGTTGTGGATGCGTCTGGGGCGAAGCGGGAGGTTTCTGCGGAGCTTCTGGATGAGCTGGAACCGGGGGATTATGTGATGGTTCATGCAGGAATTGCAATTGCGAAGATTACGGAAGAAGATGAGAGTGAGACCGAACGGATCATGGAGGAGTTGTAAATGGAAGAGACAGTAAAAAAGTCGGCCAGAGAGATTATAGAGTCTTATGATGGGCCGAAGCTGCGGATTATGGAGGTGTGCGGGACGCATACCCATGAAATTTTCCGTCTGGGAATCCGCAAGATTTTGTCAAAGAATATTGAGCTGATTTCCGGGCCTGGGTGTCCTGTTTGTGTGACACCGGTGGGATTTATTGATGAAGCAGTGATGCTGGCTTTAGAGTATCATGCCACGATCTGTACTTTTGGGGATCTGGTTCGTGTGCCGGGGACAAAGAAAAGTCTGGCCGCAGCCCGCTCAGAAGGGGCGAAAGTGCAGATTGTCTATTCTCCCATTGATGCGGTGGAATATGCGAAACTGCATCCGGAGGAAGAAGTGGTGTTTTTGGCGGTGGGATTTGAAACCACCACACCGGCCAGCTGTCTGGCAGTGAAAAAGGCCATGGAAGCGGGAATTTCCAATTTCTCCCTGCTGACCGCCAATAAAACCATGCCCAGTGCTTACCGGATCCTGAAAGGAAGTGCCGATGCGTTTTTGTATCCGGGTCATGTAAATGCCATTACAGGAACCGAGCTTTGTGAGCAGCTGGCACAGGAAGGAATAAGCGGTGCAGTAACCGGTTTTACGGCTAAGGAAATTATGACGGCGCTGGCGGTTGTGATTACCCGATTACAGGAAGGCGGTAATTTCTTTGAAAATTGCTATCCCAGAGTGGTGACAAAAACAGGCAGTAAAGCTGCACAGGCCATGGTGGAAGAGTTTATGGAATCCTGTGATTCTGAATGGAGAGGTCTCGGTGTAATACCGGATTCTGGTCTGAAATTAAAAGAAAAATATCAAGAATACGATGCGCGGGTGCATTTTCATCTGCCGCCGGTTCATGGGAAAGCCAATCCGGCCTGCCGCTGCGGTGATGTGCTGCAGGGCAAATGCAAACCGTCCGATTGTAAGATTTTTGGAAAGGGATGTACACCGCTGCACCCGGTAGGTGCCTGCATGGTTTCCAGCGAAGGTGCATGTTCCGCATATTATCAGTATGGAGGAGTAGACAATGAGTAAAACCGTAACATTAGCCCATGGAGCAGGAGGACGCCAGACTTCTGAATTAATTGACCAGGTATTTAAAGCACATTTTGCCAATCCGGATCTGACTTCCGATGACGCAGCCGTACTTTCGGTGGAAGGCGGAAAATTGGCATTTACCACCGATGGATTTATTGTATCTCCTGCGGAATTTCCCGGCGGCAATATTGGCAAATTAAGTATTTGCGGAACCGTAAATGACCTGGCTTGTATGGGTGCAAAGCCTTTGTATCTGTCCTGTGCTTTTGTAATCGAAGAAGGATTTCCCATGGATAAACTGGAAGAAATCGCAGCTGCCATGGAAAAAACAGCAGCAGAAGCCGGTGTGAAAATCGTGGCAGGTGACACAAAAGTGGCTGGAAAAGGTCAGGTGGACGGTGTCTTTATTACCACCACCGGTATTGGTCAGATTCAGGAAGGAGTCAGCACCTCTGGTTTTAAAGCAAAACCGGGTGATGCAGTTATTGTCAGCGGCGATGTGGGCCGCCATGGCTGTACCATTTTGCTGGCCAGAAATGAATTTGGTATTGAAGCGGATGTGACCAGTGATTGTGCGCCGCTTTGGGGAACGGTGAAATCCATGCTGGATACCACAAAAGATATTCACGTGATCCGCGACGCCACAAGAGGTGGCGTAGGCACCGTATTATATGAAATTGCAGAACAAAGTCATGTGGGAATTCGGTTAAATGCACCGGATATACCGGTGGCGGACGGGGTGAAAGGTGTCTGCGGTATGCTGGGACTGGAGCCTTTATATCTGGCATGCGAAGGCCGGCTGGTAATTTTTGCACCCAAGGAAGTTGCACCGGCTCTTCTGGAAACCCTGCATCAGGGAAAATACTCTGCCAATGCGGCAATTATCGGAGAAGTAACCGATGAAATGCCGGGCCGTGTCATGATGAAGACTGAAATCGGTGCAGAAACCCTTCTGCCTCCGCCGGGTGGAGAACTGCTGCCTCGTATTTGTTGATTCCTGGAGCTTTTTTCAAACACTCTCTGGATTGTTGAATTAAAAAGTGCGAATAGATTGCGTAAATCCATTTACTGCAGGATATTTGCACTTTTTTGATGCCAATTCAGCAGACATTTTATTAAAAATCATGCTCTGCTGAATAGTTACAAAAATTTAATAGATTTTTATGGAATTTTCTTTGTATTATAGAGGAATTCGTGGTAAAATACAGGCGTATTTTGTAACATGGTGGTTGTAATTGTGCAGTAACAAATAAAATGGTTACGAAATTAGTAGCTGTAAAAGTGCTGAACAGTTATGGACTCAGTGTACACTGAGGATACCAATTATTGAAAAAGAAGGATGTGTTTATGAAAAAGTTATCAGTTGCGAAAATTATTGGTTTGGTTTTAGCAGTCGTACAGCTGATCGTAAGCGGAATCGTGTCTATTCAGTTTTTGAACATGGGATTTTTACCTACAAAGTATTGGGCATTGATTACCGGAGTTTTAATGCTGTTATTCCTGATTGCGTTTGTGCTGCAGTTTGTGAATAAGGTTCATTGGATTGGAAAGGTTATTTCTGTCCTGATGACAGCCGTTCTGATTTTTGGTCTGACTTATATTAATCAGGCAAATCAGGCACTGAAGGAGATCTCTCAGCGTACCGTTGTGGAGAAAAATCAGATTCTGGTTGTTGTAAAGAATGATAGCCCTGCCGAAACTCTGGATGATTTGAAAGACAGTTCCTGGGGCGTTCAGTATGCAGATGATGTGGAACTCATGGGTAAAGCAGTCGATGCTGTTAAAGAAAAGCTGGGAACTTCTCTGACGCTGACAGCGTTTGATAATTATGGGGCTTTATATCCGGCGCTGATGAGTGGTGAGGTTGACACCATGATTCTGAATTCATCTTATCTGGACTTGCTTGATGAATTGACAGCGGAAGAAGATGGATATTATTTTTCCAATGAAATCCGGATTATTGAGACTTTAGAATTTGAGACAGAAAAAGTGGTAGAGGACGAGAGTACTGCAAGAGAGGACTTTGATATTACAGAAGATCCATTTATTTTATATGTCAGTGGTATTGATACATACGGAGATATTTCCACCAGAAGCCGTTCTGATGTTAATATTTTGATGATTGCCAATCCCACAACCAGACAGCTGCTGCTGCTGACCACACCTCGTGATGCATATGTGGTGATTCCTGGTATTTCCGGCAGTCAGAAGGATAAGCTGACTCATGCAGGTATTTATGGTGTAAATAAGTCCATCGATACGTTGAATTCTATTTATGATATTGATATTGATTATTATGCGAGAGTGAATTTTAATTCACTGATTAATATTGTAGATGCACTGGGCGGTGTGGAGGTTTATTCTGCAAATAGTTTTACCAGTGGTTCCAATCTGGGCGAGCGTTTTACCTACAGCCAGGGATATAATCATTTGAATGGTAAAGAGGCGCTTGCTTTCTCCAGAGAACGTTATTCTCTGGCAGATGGAGATAATCAGCGTGGACGAAACCAGATGGAAGTCATCAAAGGTATTGTGAATAAAGTAACTTCTCCTGCGATTCTGACTGGTTTCAGTGGTATTATGGCGGAAGTTTCTGACCAGGTACAGACCAGTGTGTCCACAGATGATATTTACGGTCTGGTGAAGATGCAGCTGGAAGATCCCAGATCATGGGAAATGTTCTCTTTTGACACAAAAGCAACTGGAAGTCGTGAATACTGTTATTCTTACTCTGGTAAGAGTTTGTATGTGGCGAATCTGCATGATTCTTCCATTCAGCAGGCAAAAGGTCTGATTGAAACCATTATGAGCGGCGGAACCATTTCTGAAGCAGATGTGGCACAGTAGGTATATGAAGTAGAGAAGCAGATGCGAGGATAAATTATAACAATTCAGCAGAGGCCGAGGTGTTTGCTGAATCGTTGCAATTGATTTTATAAAAAGAAAGGGCCATAATGCGTGGAAGCGTATTATGGCTTTTGTTCAGAAAGGGATAAAAGACGATGCAGATAGAGCAAAAAAGCAGAAACTATTTGTCTCCATTATTATATTTCATGGTGACAGCATTGTTTCTGTTTTGCTGGAATCCGACTCATGTTTATGCAGAAGAAGTAGACAGAATGTCGGATGAGGAGTATGTAACTGCCCAAAACTGGCCGGAGGCACCGGAAATTGGTGCAGAGGCTGCAGTACTTATTGAGGCAGACAGTGGAACAGTATTGTATGCAAAGAATGCAGACAGCAAACGGTATCCGGCAAGTATTACAAAGATTTTAACCGCATTGGTCACCATTGAAAACAGTGATTTATCAGATACGCTGGTTTTTGAAGGGGAGGCACTGGATCCTCTGCCGGATGGATATGTGTCCATTCATCCCACTGCAGGGGAGAAAATGTCTGTGGAGGATTGTCTTTACGGTTTGCTTTTGGAATCGGCTAATGATGCAGCTAATGCACTGGCTGTGCATGATTCAGGAACCATTGCAGAATTTGCAGTAAAAATGAATGCACAGGCGGCCAAAGCAGGTGCAAAGCATACACATTTTACCAATCCCAGTGGTCTGGCAGATGAAAATCACTATACAACACCGTATGATATGGCTATGATCATGCGTGCCTGTATTCAGCACGAGGAATTTCTGGAAATTGCTGGAAATACGGTGTATACCATACCGGCTACCAATACCTCAGCAGCGAGAACGGTCTACATGCGCCATGAGATGTTAAAAAAGAATACATCTAATTATTATGAATACTGCGTTGCAGGAAAAACCGGTTTTACTACCCCTTCCGGCTATACATTGATCACCTATGCGGAAAAGGATGGTATGAAATTAATCTGCTGTGTAATGCAGTGTGCCAAAGGTGTTCAGTATCAGTCTACCAGGGCTTTATTTGAATATGGATTTCATAGTTTTCAGATGGTTTCTAAAGAAGATGCCGCGTCAGAACAGACCGTTATGAATACCGGTATTTTTGTACTGGACCAGATTCAGAAAGAACGAAATCTTCCGTTTATCCTGGAAAAAGTAGATGCCAGCGGTATCATTCTTCCCCAAGGATGTGCTGTTGAAGACCTGGAAGCTTCCGTACAGCTTCTGAATCCTGATGAAGAAGCAGATGATTGTTTTGCAGAGGTTACTTATCTTTGGGAAGGTATGCAGATGGGTACTGCCAGACTGCGTATGACGCCTGTAAATGCTTCATCAGCACAGGAATCGGATGATGCGGTCACTTTAATTGGAACAGCGAGCGGACAAAATGCGGGAATGATGTTTGCAGGATGTCTGTTGGGAATCGTTCTGGTTCTGCTTATGGGTGCGATTCTGGCGGTGCGTTCTGTGAAGAAGTGTAAGAAAGAGCAGCTGGAGATGAATTCAAAAGATGAAGAGACAAAAGATTGTCCTGAACAGAATCTGGAGGAAACAGAGTCGCTTGAATCAGTAAAACAAACAGAAACAACGGAACAAACAGAAACAATGGAACAAACAGAACAAATAGAGCAAACAGAGCAATCTGAAAATACAAAGGAGGTTCCTATGGTTTCAGAAACTACAGCTGCAGTATCAGGAATTGATTTTGCACATGCAAAAGAAGTATTTGAGCGTTATCTTGATGGATATGACCGGGAAGATGACCGGATTCGATTAAAAATTGTTCATACGTACTGTGTAGTAGACTGCTGTAAGGAAATTGCTCTGCGTATGGGACTGTCACAGGAAGATACCGATCTGGCCATGCTGATTGGTCTGCTTCATGATATCGGCAGGTTTGAACAGGTAAAACGTTATCAGAGCTTTGAGCCGGCCACCATGGATCATGCTGCGGAGGGCGTACGGATTCTGTTTGAGGAAGGCATGATCCGGCAGTTTCTGGAGACGGGTCAGTATGATGAGATTATTCGCACGGCCATTGCCAAGCATTCTGACTTTGAGTTAAAGGGAATTGAAGAAGAACGGACGCTGCTTCATGCCCGTTTGATTCGCGACGCAGATAAACTGGATAATTGCCGGGTGAAACTGGAGGATGCCGTAGAAGTTCTGCTGAATAAAACCGCAGAAGAAGCAGGAAAAGAGGATATTACGGATAAAATCTTCCAGACCGCATGTGAGAAGAAATCCATCTTTTCACCGGATCGAAAAACTGCCATGGATTACTGGGTTTCCTATATTGTGTATATTTATGACATGAATTTTAAAGAAACACTGGAAATCGTGAAAGAGAAGAACTATATGTCCGCCATTATCCATCGTATCCCATATGCGAATCAGGATACATCGGAAAAAATGGCACGAATTGAGGCAGATGTGCTGGCATATCTGGAGGAAAAGACGAAATAAATCAGAAAAATACTCTTCTGCTTCTTGACTTTCAAGCTTTAAAGCGATATAATACTTTTCGACAAAAGTTCAACTTTTGTTTGCAGAAAATTTTCCAAAATGACGAAAATTCTGGGGGAAAAGTTGATCGTGAGAAAGCGAGGAAGGATACTTATGATGAAAATGAAAAAGTTTTTAGCACTGGCTATGGCGGCGGCTATGGCAGTGTCCATGGTGGGTTGTGGTTCATCTGCCACAGAAGAAACAAAAGCTGAAACAACAGCTGCAGCAGCGGGAGAAGAAACATATACAATCGGTATCTGTCAGCTGGTACAGCATGTAGCACTGGATGCAGCTACAGAAGGTTTCATGGATGCAGTAAAAGATGAACTGGGTGATGCAGTGACATTTGATGTACAGAATGCACAGAATGATTCCAATACCTGTTCTACCATCGCAAACAGCTTTGTATCCGCTGATGTGGATCTGATTCTTGCCAATGCAACACCTGCACTGCAGGCAGCAGCGGCAGCAACCAACGAAATCCCGATTCTTGGTACATCCGTAACAGAATATGGTGTAGCACTGGAAATTGAAGATTTCGATGGTACTGTAGGCGGCAACATTTCCGGTACATCTGACCTGGCTCCTCTGGAAGAACAGGCTAATATGGTAAAAGAATTATTCCCCGATGCAAAGAATGTAGGTCTGCTGTACTGTTCTTCAGAAGCAAACTCTCAGTATCAGGTTGATACCGTAAAAACTTTCCTGGAAGGTCTTGGTTATACTTGTGAATATTATGCATTCTCTGATTCCAACGACTTACAGGCAATTGTAACTACAGCAGCTGCTGAAAGTGATGTTATTTATGTTCCCACTGATAATACCGTTGCTTCCAACACAGGTATCATCGACAATGTTTGCCAGCCTGCAAAGGTTCCTGTTATTGCTGGTGAAGAAGGTATCTGCTCCGGTTGTGGTGTGGCAACTCTGTCCATCAGCTACTATGATCTGGGTGTAGCAACCGGTAAGATGGCTGTAAGAGTTCTGCAGGGTGAAGATATTTCTACTATGGCAATTGAGTATGCACCTCAGTTCACTAAGAAATATAACGCAACCATCTGCGAAAACCTTGGAATTACAATTCCCGAAGATTATGAAGCAATCGTAACAGAATAAGTTCTGTTACAGAATATAAAAAATAAGAAAAGCATAAAGACAAAATCGTATCTTCGCTTCATAAAGATACATAGACAGTAAGTCAGCATGAGTGATGCTGGTATCGATCGAAGATAAATCAGGGTCTTTACAGGCGGGGATAGAAGAATCATGGAGATTTTTCTTTTCCCCGCTTTCTGTGCTCGTAAAAATATCCGAAAGGGCACGCGATTATCCATTCGGCTAAACGCCGAATATGATTTTGAATAGTTACAAAAATACAATGGAGGATATGAAATGGATATTGCAAATTTGATTAATGCATTGCCAGGTGCCGTTGCCCAGGGTCTTATCTGGGGCATTATGGCAATTGGTGTATATATTACTTATCGAATTCTGGATGTAGCCGATCTGACGGTGGATGGTACATTATGTACCGGTGCAGCTGTTTGTCTGATGATGATGCTGAACGGACAGAATGTATGGGTTTCTTTGATTGGGGCGACTTTAGCAGGTATGCTGGCAGGACTGGCAACGGGTATTTTCCATACATTCATGGGAATTCCTGCAATTCTGGCCGGAATTTTAACGCAGCTGTCTTTGTATTCCGTGAATCTGAAAATCATGGGAAAGGCAAACCAGGCAATCAATGTGGATAAGTATGATCTGCTGGTTTCTCTGCGTTACGTGAAATTACCTTCTTTTAATAATACCATTGTTGTGGTTGCCATTATTACCGTTATTACCATCTTGATTTTATACTGGTTCTTTGGAACAGAAATTGGTTGTTCTCTGCGTGCCACCGGCTGTAATGGCAATATGGCACGGGCTCAGGGTATCAACACAGACGTTTGTAAAGTTCTGGGTCTGATGATCTCCAATGGTCTGGTTGGTCTGTCCGGTGCGCTGTTGGCTCAGTATCAGGGCTTTGCCGATGTACAGATGGGACGTGGTGCCATCGTAATCGGTCTGGCAGCCGTTATTATTGGAGAAGCAATTTTTGGTAAAATCTTCCACAACTTTGGATTCCGTCTGCTGGGTGTTTCTTTAGGTTCTATTCTCTACTATCTGGTATTACAGGTGGTAATCTGGAGAGGTATCGATACCGACCTGCTGAAGTTGTTATCCGCTCTGGTAGTAGCAATTTTCCTGGCAATTCCTTACTGGAAAGGTAAATATTTTTCAAAGCCGGTTAAGAGAGGAGGAACAAACTAATGCTGGAAATTAAGAATGTATATAAAACCTTTAATCCTGGTACTGTAAATGAAAAACAGGCATTGAAAGGAATCTCTTTGACACTGGAAGATGGTGATTTTGTAACGGTTATCGGCGGTAATGGTGCAGGAAAGTCTACGATGCTGAATGCAGTGGCGGGTACCTGGCCGGTGGATGAAGGTCAGATCATTATTGATGGCGTAGATGTAACCAAATTATCAGAGCATAAACGTGCTGCATATCTGGGACGTGTATTTCAGGATCCCATGACGGGAACAGCCGCAACCATGGGAATTGAAGAAAATCTGGCTCTGGCCAACAGACGTGGTAAAATTCGTTCTCTGATGCCTGGTATCCGCAAACAGGAAAGAGAAGAATATCGGGAATTGCTGAAAATCCTGGGACTTGGTCTGGAAGACCGTCTGACCAGTAAAGTAGGACTTCTTTCCGGTGGACAGCGTCAGGCCCTGACTCTGCTGATGGCAACCTTGAAAAAGCCCAAGCTGCTTCTGCTGGATGAACATACCGCTGCGCTGGATCCGAAAACCGCGGCAAAGGTTCTGGAAACCACAGAAACCATTGTAAACCGTGACAATTTAACCACATTGATGATTACCCACAACATGCGCGATGCCATTGCACATGGAAATCGTTTGATCATGATGATGGATGGACAGATCATTCTGGATATCCGCGGGGAAGAAAAGAAGAAACTGACTGTAGCAGATCTGATGCATCAGTTTGAGATTGCCAGCGGGGAGCAGTTTGCCAGCGATAAGGCAATTCTTGGTTAGAGTAAAAGCGTATAAATTATAGATGTGTAAAAAGAAGCTGTTTCACAGGAAATTCCTGAAAAACAGCTTCTTTTTATGAACAGGTCAATTTTTTGTTTCAAAACTACAAAGAGTGTGTTACAATCCCACTGTGCAAAAAGTTGTAGTACAAGATAAACAGGATATATAGGGGTGAAATAAACAATGAGTATGCAGCAAAATGCGGCAGCACAGAATACGGCAGCAGATATCGAAGAATACTTTTTCAACGGTTACTGTAAAGCCAAAAATCAGACCAATCTGGTGACCTGCGAATATACCATGGAGCCCTGTGGACTTTGTCTGGAGCGGATCCTGGGCTGTGATTATCTGGAATGCCAGTACAATAAAGATTGTGATATTGTAAAAAAAGCACTGGCAAAAGAGGATGAGTAGGAAACGGAGCAGAAAACATGATATTTGCCAGAAAAGATTTATTTACATTGAATTATTATAAAAAACAGCCTTACACAGCCAGCTGTAACGGAACGCGGATCCGTCTGAAAAAGGAAGAAGATGAAGAACAGGGGGCGTACCTGGAACTGATTACCTGGCCAGAGCCCTTTTCTTTTGATAAAACACCGGATGAACAGAAAACGTCGTATCGTTTTGATTACAGTGAAGAGGGGATTTGTGCAGTCATTGACTGGCTCAATGAAAATCTGGTGTGTAAAGGAACAAAACAGTAATATCAGTAGCTATTCAGCAGGAAATTATGAATGTCTGCTGAACTGTTACGTAGTATCATATGAAAAAATACGATTCTAAAAATGATAATAAGAAAGGTTGGGGAGACTGGTGGCAGAATGGTGGAAGGATGAAGAACTGGTAAAACAGGTCTATGAAGAAGCAGAGAAAGGAAATACAGCGGCTCAGTGTGAGGTTGCCAGACAGCTGATGCTGGAACAGCGTATGGATGAGGCAGTTTGCTGGTATAAAAAAGCGGCAGCAGCAGGGGAAGCCGATGCCATGTTTAATTTAGGACTAATTTATTCTCAGGGATGGGAAGGGGAAGCAGCATCCATGGAACAGGCATTTTTCTGGTATGAACGTGCAGCTCAGGCTGGAGATACAGAGGCCATGTATATGGCAGGAAATTGTCTGCTTCAGGGCAACGGAACAGAAGCGGACCAGAAGCAGGCAGCTGAATGGCTGAAAAAGGCATTGGCAGCTGGTTATACGGCAGCGCAGGAACTGTTATTTACCATTCCGGGAATGGAAGAAGAACGGCGCATGAAACTGGCAGAGCTGGAAGAAAACGTTGGAAAAGCAGATATGTTTCTGGAAGCAGAGGATTATGAGATGGCAATTCCGCTTTTGCAGAACACTGTGCAGGAAAGCCAGGAAAAGCTGGGAGAAACCGATGCATTTACCATTAGTCTCATGAATAATCTGGCTGTGGCACTGGCAGCAGTAGAGCGGTTTGAACAGAGTATCCCCTTAAAAGAACGTGTTCTGGAACTGCGGGGAAAAAGTCTGCCTGTTACCCATCCGGATTATTTGACAGCAGTCACCAATTTGACCTCGGACTATGCCCATGTGGGACGGTATCAGTCCGCAATCAATCTTTCCAGACAGGCTTATACCGCAGCCAGAGAAACACTTCCGATTACCCATGAGATCACTTTGCTGACTTTAAATCGACTGGCAGCGGATTATATGAATCTGTGCCGCCATGATCTGGCACTGGAGCAGTTAAAAGCGGTGGCAGAGCAGCTGAACATGATGAAGCAGAGTACAGATGGACAGGCAGAAGTAACAGCAGCGCTGTCTGATACGCAAAATTTCAAGTCCATTTTGTCAGAAAAAGGACTTTTACAGTGGAAAAGAACCTGTAAATTACTGGAAATCTGTGAAGAAGCCGTGGAAAAATATAACGTATTTTTCAATCTGGATGAAAGCAGACGCAGCTATGCTTATATCTGTGCAGAACTTTGTGAAATGCTGGATGGACTTCCGGAAGAATATCGCCAGAAAATCGAACCGAAGGAATATGATCATTTTAAAGAACAGGCAGAATTGATTGGCTGTTATCATCCGCATATGAACAGCGGACAGGCAGTGGAAACAGATCCTTATACCAATGCGCTGCAGACGCTGGTCAGCCTGAAGTATCTGATGCCCGGTGTGGCAGAGTGCCGGGAAGAACTGGATGGCATTCTTTGCCGTGCGGTGGTTACCTGGGTGCAGAATGAGCTTTGTATGGTAGTTACTGTATATCCCACAAAATCTACAGTGGAACATATGCAGCACCCCCAGCCGGCAGATTTTGTAAAATCACTGAATGCCTGCGCGGAATCGGGAGAGCGGGTTATTTCCCTTAATTCCGTGGATCTGCAGATGAAACGTCTGGAAAATGGAATGGTTCAGATTTGTTTTGCATACGGAACAGAAGACAATACCTATCGCATGATTCGTATGCATTATGTGGAGGAAAACAATCAGCTGGATGGAGAATCTTCCTTTATAAATATCGGATGATGTAACGAATTGGTAATAGTTCAGCAGGAGATGAACTGTCTTGAACAAATTTAGCAGACATTCATAAATTTCAGCTGAATAGTTCACAAACTGGATGAAGAATCTTCTTTCATCAATATTGGTTGTTTCATAAAATAAGTAACAGTTCAGCCTTGCTGAACTGTCTTAAATGAATTCAGCAAGCATTCATAATTTTCTTCGAAAATTATTCATTTGGCTAAACGCCAAATACGATTTTCTGCCCAAAATACCGTTTACAAGCAAGCTTGACACGGTATTTTGAACAAAAATCATGCTTGGCTGAATAGT
>JBGVFN010000122.1:0-4445 GCA_045121095.1 Lachnospiraceae bacterium
ATCATCCGTCATTCCCTCCTATTCGTATTTTGCAAGGATGCCTTCCACACTGTCGGGTGTCAGACGTCCGTGTACGTCATCATTGATCATCATAACCGGTGCAAGACCACATGCACCTACGCAGCGGCATGCTTCCAGTGAAAACTTGCCATCCGGTGTACACTCACCGCCGGCAATCCCCAGTACCTGCTGCAGTTTGTCGTAAACCTGTCCGGATCCTTTTACATAGCATGCAGTACCAAGGCAAACGGAAATTTTGTATTTGCCCTTAGGCTGCAGGGAATAGAAGGAATAAAATGTAACAACCCCAAAAATTTTGCTCATAGGAATCTGCATTTCATCAGAAATGATCTGCTGTACTTCAATGGGCAGATAGCCGTAGATTTCCTGAGCCTGCTGAAGAACGGGCATCAACGCGCCTTTTTGTCCCTTATGGGCGGCGATGACCTTCAGAAGCTGTTCTTCCTGTTCCTTTGTTCCGTTAAAAGGAATCGTTGTCTTTTCAGCACTCATAAAAATTTACCTCCTCACTGAACGGATATAGCAGAATCCTTTTCAAAAATGGGAAGGCACTGAGTAGTCACGGTCAGTACCCTAACGGCTTTACCCCTCTAATAAAGCTCGGATTACAGCAAATATCTTTTCATTTACAATACCTTGTGTGACAGAATCCGCATTTCTATCAAATCGCGCTCTGTCCTCTTTGGTATCCCGAATATATCATGTATTTATCAATAAATCAAATAGACCAATTTTGATTTTCGTTATTTTATTAACTATATTTTGTATTTATCTATAAATAATCTTCGTTCTATTTTATAAGCAAATAAGTCCTGTTAGAAAACTGTCAATCTTAAAAAGCTTTTACCAAAAATGACGATTTTTTCAGCCAAAAAAGCTTTTTTAAAGATAAAATTTTGTGAAATTTTTACCTTGATTATTTTTAACTTTTTTTGAATATTTTGTATAAGTTTTTGACATAATCCAGTTATTTTATAGAGCAAATTGTATATTCTTGTTTTTATGCGCATACACTCAGCCGTCATTTTTTTCTATTTTTACCTGTATATGACGTTTATTTCTTTGTGCCCTTTTATTGTTTTCCAAACAAAAAAAGACTGTCCGTGAAAGCTTTTTTGTAAAAAACTTCCAGAACAGTCCCAGTTTTTCATAGCGCAACTTTGTGCTATTTTCTTTTGTTTTGTAATTTTTTGATAATCTTATGCATAAACCAATTCTGTTTTCTATAGAATTACTCCAAATTTATTCCAAATTATTCCAGAATTATGGTAAATGGTCCGTCATTTATCAGTTCTACTTTCATATCCGCCCCAAAGCTGCCCGTCTGCACGTTTTCCACCTGTTCCCGGCATTTGCTTACAAAATATTCGTAAAGGGCGTTGGCGTGGTCCGGTTTTGCCGCATTGGTAAAGCCAGGACGGTTGCCATGGCTGCAGTCTGCATACAGAGTAAACTGAGAAACCACTAAAAGAGATCCGCCCACATCCTTCAAAGAAAGATTGGTTTTACCGTTTTCATCGGCAAAAATCCGCAGATTGATCATCTTTTTTACAATGCGGTCTGCTGTTTTTTCATCATCCTCTGTACCTACACCCAAAAGTACCAGATATCCTTTATCAATGGCACCATGCACCTGACCATCGATGGTTACAGAAGCACGGGAAACTCGCTGAATTACTACTTTCATGTTTATGTCCTTTTCTAACTTCAAGACAGTTCAGTCCCGCTGAACTGTTATCCTATTTCTCAAATTGATGGATAAAAAGCCCGCTGCGCAGCTTCGGCTCAAACCAGGTGGATTTGGGCGGCATCATGCGGTCCGCATCTGCCACTGCAAATAATTCCTGAATGGATGTAGGATACATGGAAAATGCTACCTTCATGTCTGTATGGCAGCGTTTTACCAGATATTCCAGCCCGCGGATTCCGCCGGAAAACGCGATTCGACGATCCGTTTTCGGGTCTTCGATACCCAGAACAGGAGTCAGCAATTCATTTTGCAGATAAGCCACATCCAGTCCTTCCACACAGTCATCTTTTACAAAATCAGGGCGCTGTTCCAGCAGATACCACCGGTTTTCCAAAAACATACCATAAGTACCTTTTTTTTGGGGTGTTACTGCGGTAGACATTCTTTTGATCCGGAACTTTTCCTCCACCTTGTGCAAAAACTCATCCGTTGTATACCCATTCAGATCCCTTACCAGACGATTATAGGGCAGAATCCTCAGTTCATCATCCGGAAACAGAATGGACAGAAAATAATTAAAGTCCTCTTTTCCTGTATAATCCGGATTTTCTTTCCGGCGCTTTAACGCCACTTTTACTGCGGAAGCGCAGCGATGATGTCCATCTGCAATATAAGTGCGCGGAATCTCTGCAAAAGCCGCTTCCAACGCCTGATTGATGGATGCATCTTCCACCTTCCAGCCCACATGACGCACATGGTCATCACAGATAAATTCAAACATGGGAGGGGTCTGCTTTACCTGTTTTACCAGATTACGGATATTCTCCTGATTACGGTATGCCAGGAAAATCGGACCCGTCTGCGCACTGCACACATCCACATGATGAATACGGTCCCGTTCCTTTTTCTCCAGAGTAAATTCATGCTTGCGGATGGTGTCATTCATATAATCGTCCACCGCAGAACATCCTACGATACCGGTCTGTTCCCGGCCCTTCATGGTCAGAGAATAAATAAAATAGCAGGCCTTTTCCTCCTGCTTCAAAATTCCGTCTTTCTGCCACTGTCTCAGCATGGAGGCTGCTTTTTCGTATACACAGTCTGCATACATGTCCTGTTCGTCCGGAAACTGGGTCTCGGGACGGTCAATATTTAAAAATGAATATGGTTTGTCTGCAACAAAAGCTTTCGCCTCCGCACGACTGTAAACGTCGTACGGAAGCGCAGCTACTTCTTTAAAATAGCCTTCAGCCGGATGTACACAGACAAAAGGTTTTACAATTGCCATAATAACTCCTGCCAGAGCGTGTCTGAAAATGCTTTCTTTTTCAGATACCCTCTAAACCATTACACTACTTTCTAATCACTCTTACCTTAAATACTTCGGGGATTGCTCTCAGCTTTTCAACGACTTCATCACTGATATCCTGGTCTGCATCCATCAGAGTATACGCCAGGTTGCCTTTGGAAGTATTTGCCATGGAAGGAATGTTGATTCCATAATTTGCCAGTACACTTGCAAACTGACCGATCATGTTCGGTACGTTTTTATTAAATACAGCCAGTCTGACCGTTCCCTTTACCGGTCCCATCATACACTTGGGATAGTTTACAGAATTGGAAATGTTACCATTTTCCAGGTAATCCATCATTTCCTGTACTGCCATGATCGCGCAGTTATCTTCAGATTCTTCGGTAGAAGCACCCAGGTGAGGGATTGCGATTACATTCTTCATATTTGCAGTTTTTGCATTGGGGAAGTCTGTAACATAGCATTTTACCTTGCCGGATTCAATGGCAGCTTCCAGATCGTCATCATTTACCAGAAGATCTCTTGCAAAGTTCAGTACTACTGCGCCATCTTTCATGCTGTCAAATACGTCTTTGTTGATCATGCCTTTTGTGCTGTCCAACAGCGGTACATGAACAGACAGGAAGTCACACTGGGGAACCATATCTTCCAGTTTTTCGCAAACCTGTACATGAGTAGACAGATGCAGCGCAGAGTATACAGAAATATAAGGATCGTAACCGATTACCTTCATTCCCAGGTCTACTGCTGTATTAGCAACCATGATACCGATGGCACCAAGACCTACGATACCCAGAGTTTTTCCTTTTACTTCGTTGCCGGCAAACTGTTTCTTTGCCTTTTCCATGCTCTTGCCGATGGCAGGATCTGCTGCATTATCCTTTACCCAGTTAATACCGCCGATAATATCGCGGGAGCTCATGAAAAGACCTGCAATAACCAGTTCCTTTACACCGTTGGCATTGGCACCGGGTGTATTAAATACAACGATACCCTTTTCTGCACATTTATCCAGCGGAATATTATTTACACCAGCACCAGCTCTTGCAACTGCTTCCAGTCCCTCCGGCAGTTCCATTTCATGCATGGAAGCACTGCGCACCAGGATACCTTCCGCTTCATTCACATCATCAACTACTTCATATTCATTTGTCAGTAAATTTAAACCATATTTGGAAATAGGATTTAAGCATTTAATTTTATGCATGATACATACTCTCTTTTCTTATCAATTTTCTGTAACGATTCAATTCCTGCTGAACTGTCACCTTATTTTACATACTAGAGCGTGTTTGAAAAATCATTCACGCAGTCTGCACACCCCAGTTTTGGCTAAATTTTTCTCAGATTCAGTCAGCGTAGCCCGCTACGCCTCCTTCATTTGAGAGAAATTTATCTCAAAATGGGATGCACATCCTGCAT
>JBGVFN010000123.1:0-28316 GCA_045121095.1 Lachnospiraceae bacterium
ACGCTGAAGGCATCTAAGCGTGAAGCCCCCCTCAAGATGAGATATCCAAGACCCCTTGAAGACGACGAGGTAGATAGGGCAGGGGTGGAAGCACGGTAACGTGTGGAGCTGACTGCTACTAATCGGTCATCAGCTTGACCAAAGCTTGATGGAGGTCTGGTTTGAGAAATCTCAAAAAGGTTAAAAAAAGGTCTTGACAAAAAGGCTGGTAAATGGTAAGATACCAAAGTCGATGTGCAGTTTTGAAGGTGCAAACTTCAAAGGCAAAGATATTCCTCCTTAGCTCAGTCGGTAGAGCATGCGGCTGTTAACCGCAGTGTCGTTGGTTCGAGTCCAACAGGGGGAGCTCAGGAAACAACCTGAAAAGAAAAGAGATATGGCTCCATGGTCAAGCGGTTAAGACATCGCCCTTTCACGGCGGTAACGGGGGTTCGATTCCCCCTGGAGTCACTTATGCCGATATGGCTCAATTGGCAGAGCAGCTGATTTGTAATCAGCAGGTTAACGGTTCGAGTCCGTTTATCGGCTTTGCTGAATAACAGCAATTCATGCAAGTGTGTTGTGTAGCACCCTGGTGTTGCCTGACTGGACCTTTAGCTCAGTTGGTTAGAGCACCCGGCTCATAACCGGTCTGTCCTGGGTTCGAGTCCCCGAAGGTCCATTGAACTTGCAAAAACTCGAAAACTTATTCAAACGATATGGCCCAGTGGCTCAGTTGGTTAGAGCGCCGCCCTGTCACGGCGGAGGTCGAGGGTTCGAGTCCCTTCTGGGTCGTTTGGTATGGGGTCTTAGCTCAGCTGGGAGAGCATCTGCCTTACAAGCAGAGGGTCACAGGTTCGAGCCCTGTAGGCCCCATTTGCCAGCCGGCGTGGCGGAACTGGCAGACGCACAGGACTTAAAATCCTGCGGGTAGCGATACTCGTACCGGTTCGATTCCGGTCGCCGGCATTAACCCTTGGGACGCGGGAAACCTTGAGAAATCAATGGTTTTCCGCTCTTTTTTATTTGTAACGTAGGATTTCTAACTTTAATTTGGGGAGGTTTTGAATTTTCAGATACCCGAGAAAGTGAGGAATCCTATTTTTTATATTTTCGGTTTTAAATATACCTTGTATAAATCTGTACAGATTTATACGTGGAGGATATAATATAGTTAACAGTATGTTTTTATTAGTTGTTACAATTGTTTTCATCTGTTAAAATAAAATACAGACAGATTAATTCAGACGGGTGGTGTCAATGTCGTTGAAGGTTCAGAAGAATTATTTATGCTGGCTGCTGGTGGCGGTTATTTTATTATCAGGGATGTGTTTTGAGAATAATAAAACAGATTCTTCTTTTTCGTACTCATGGCACCAAACGAAAAGAGATATTACGGTTATGGATATTCTTTCCTGTCTTTCTGAGACATCTGCCAGATTTTGCACCAATGAGATGTTGGGGCAGGGAGAAATTTACGGTACGATAGAGCAGATAAGGTTATTAGGCAATCGATTCCTTATGCGAATACAGGAAGTTATTTGCGAAAGGAATTTGCAGAAACCGCTTCAGTGTTTTTCATGGAGTTTAAAAATAATACGTGATACGGAATATCAGGACTCTGGCGGGGGCCGGGTGACGATTTCTTATATTCAGCAACAGGACGGAAAAAAGGATAGACTCTGCTATTGAATAAATTCGGATGGTTCAGTGTTGGCTGAACCAGGGGTAATTTTTGTGATTGCGAAGGTACGAATCGGTACTGATTTTTTATTACATAATAGCGGAGGTAATTAATATGTTCGAAACAATAGTAATTGGTGCACTGGTAGTTCTGATTATTGCCGCGGGAATATTTTCCTGGTGGTTGGAGAATGGTGGTTCACCAAAAGATGAGGATGGACAGAATTAGAAAAATTTAAAAGAATCTTAAAAGATAAAACATGGGCAGCAGTATATATATATGTTAAAATAATATTATCCAGAAAGCTTATTTGTTGTAGATAACAAAGTTCATAACAGAAAGAACCAGATTAGATTTTTTATCTGCTGCAAATAGGGTGGAAAATTGATTAGGAGGGAAGGAGGAAGCTATATGAATAAAAAATTCCTCAGACACTTTTTATCCGTTTTACTGGTGCTTATTTTATGCTGTATGGCTGGGTTAACTGCTTTTGCAGCGGGAACCGGTGGATCAGATCCTGCAGCAACTGTTCTGGATACTGTCTTAGAAGATGAAGAAGTAGCTGGAGATGCAGATGCAGATACGTCAGCAGTAGTAGAAGTTTCAGGTGCGGAGAATAATGGACAGACAGATAATAGTTCTTCCGGTGAAATTGCAGAGGAAGATATTACAACAGCTGAAGTTACAGAGGAAGATACTGCAACAGATGAAGCTGCAGAAGAAGATACTACAGCAGGTGAAACTACGGTAGAAGATACTGCGGCAGGTGAAGCTACGGCAGAAGATACTACAGCAGGTGAAGCTGCAGAAACAGATGAAAGTGAAATGAATACAGAAGTTTCAGGTGAAGGTACTTCAGAAGAAACCTCTGCTTTATCTGAAGAGCAGGAAAGCGGTGAAGAAGAAACCGATCTTTCCGCAGGAAGTACATATTATGGTATTTATGATATCGAAGCGGAACTGGAGGCTATAATTGAGTCGATTCGTGAAGAATATGGCAATGATATGGCAGATTCTGTAGCGGCTTCCATGGAAAAACTGCTGAATAATGAAAATGTGAAAGAATTTGCAGCAGCAGTAGAAGATAAGATACAGAAAAAATTCGCGGGCATGACGGAAGATGAGATTGTAGCAGCAATGGAATCCATGAGTGAGGAAGAACTTGCTGCATGGATGGAATCTCTTATGAGTGATCCTGAGATTGAGGCTTTGCTTGAGAAACTTGCTAATGATGAAGAGTTGGCTGCAGAACTGGAATCTCTTTTTCAAATGTTTATGGGTGACATAGAGTTTGATGATGATTCTGGATTAACAGAAACGGTCAGCGGCAAACAGGGAAGTAATATCACATGGACTCTGACGACAGATGGTGTTCTGACTATCAGCGGAAATGGTGCGATTGTACCTGATTATAAAGAATATGATGGTTTACAGTTTGCTTGTTATGCATGGGATGAATACACAGACTATGTTACCAAAATTGTGATAAAGGATGGCGTGACCAATATTCCTGATGATGCATTTTGGCTGGCATCTGTAAAGACTGTGGTAATACCGGCTTCTGTAAACGTTATTGCTTCTTATGCTTTGGCTGATTGTGCAGGTTTAACTTCCGTTTATTTCTATGGCGATGCTCCTGTTATTGCGAAAGATGCTTTTGGGGATGAGATTCCCTCTGGTTTGACTTTGTATTATCTGGAAGGAACAACTGGCTGGGATAAATTAGAAGGATATAACCTGGCTGTTTGGGACGGCAGTTCTACGGATATTAACGGAACTGGTGCTTCTGATGGTAAAGATGATGGGGCCGCTAATAATTCTAACGCAGGAAATGCAGGTTCTGCTGCAAATGGTTCACAGAATACACCTGATACCGGTGATACTGCAAATCCTTATATTTTCCTGGTTTTAATGGCAGCAGCAGTGATTTGCGGTGGATTGATTATTTTCAAGGTACGTAAAAACAAGTCCAGATAAGATGCAGAGATCGTATTTGAAAGAATGATAAGATATATAAAAAAGGCATACGAAAAGTAGTTTCTTGACTTTTTTATAACTTATGTTATACTGTTCTGGTACATTTTAAGGTCAGTGCTTTAATAAGTGCTGGCCTTTTTTGTCGAGTATAGGGTAGAGATTGTTGTGTATAAAAATAGTAACAATTCAGCAGAAATGGAACTGTTTGTTAAAGAGACACATTTTAAAGTGTGTCTGAGATGACATTTAGAAAGGATTAGAATGAGTTTATTGAATTTAAATGGAGAATTAATTGATGCAAGGATCATGAGAGCAGTCAGTGAGATGGGATTTGAGCAGTTCACTCCCATTCAGGAGCAGGCAATTCCTGTGATGCTGGATGGTAAAGATCTGATTGGACAGGCACAGACGGGAACTGGAAAAACGGCAGCTTTTGGAATTCCTTTGCTGCAGACTGTTGATCCGGAAAATGAGGCACTGCAGGGGCTGGTTTTATGCCCTACCAGAGAGCTGGCCGTGCAGGCGGCAGAAGAAATTCGTAAGTTTGCCAAGTATATGTCCGGAATTCGTGTACTTCCTGTTTATGGGGGACAGGATATTACCAGACAGATTCGTTCATTAAAGGGTGGTGTACAGATTATAGTAGGTACACCGGGACGTGTAATGGATCATATGCGCCGCCATACCATTAAGTTAAATGAAATTCAGACGGTGGTTCTGGATGAGGCGGATGAAATGCTGAATATGGGATTTCGTGAAGATATGGAGTCGATTCTTTCTGAGGTAGAAGGAGAGCATCAGACGGTACTGTTTTCGGCCACTATGCCTCAGGCGATTTTGGATATCACTGGTCAGTTTCAGAATAATCCGGTATTTATTAAAACCATACAGAAGGAATTGACGGTACCTTCGATTAAGCAGTATTATTATGAAGTACGCCGTGAAAATAAACGGGAAGCTGTAGCAAGACTTCTGGATTATTACAATCCGAAACGTACTCTGATTTTCTGCAACACCAGAAAAATGGTGGAAGAGCTGGCAGAGCATTTGAAAGGAAGAGGATATTTTGCAGAAGGTCTCCACGGGGATCTTTCTCAGGCAGTGCGTGACCGGGTTATGGCCTCTTTCCGTAATGGAACCTGTGATGTGCTGATTGCCACGGATGTGGCTGCACGAGGTATTGATATTGGTGATGTGGAAGCGGTCATTAATTTTGATGTACCTCAGGAAATTGAATATTATGTGCATCGAATCGGACGAACCGGCCGTGCAGGACGTAATGGACGTTCTTTTACACTGGTAGTGGGCCGTGAGATCTATAAGATTCGTGATATTGAACGAGTGTGCAAGACCAAAATGAAAGCAAGAGCACTTCCCACATCTGCAGATATTAATCAGGTGAAAGCACTGAAAGTTCTGGCGGAGGTAATGGATGTTCTTCATGATAAGGATTTAAGTGATGCAACCCGTATGATCGAAGCGAAAATGGAAGAAGAAGATTGTACAGCCATGGAACTGGCAGTGGCATTTCTGAAGTTGCATATGGGAGAGGAGCTGGAAGATATTCCAGTGGATAAATATGAGCCTAGACGCAGAAATAGAGAAGATGGCCGGGAACATCATGATGGAAGAAGACGCAGAGGCCGGGGAAACCGTGATGAGAGAAGAGGAGAAGGCCGGGGAAGCCGTGATGAAAGAAGAAGCGAAGGTTATGGAAGTCATGACGATAAAAGAAATAAAAAATATGAAAATGGGGAATGGACCAATAACAAACGAAAAGAAAAACTGAAGCTGGATGAAAGAAATGGGAAAGAACGCAAAAACCGTAAAAAGGGTACATTGGACCTGGCGGTGGAAATTTTGAAAAAGGGAAAACCTAAAAAAGTAGATAAAAAAGGCAATCCCATTTATTAAATTGCAGTTGAAAACAGAGTGGTTGAAAGTAAAGTAGTTGAAAGTAAATCAGCTAAAAATAAGGTAGTTGAAATAGTGATTAAAAATAAGGGGGTATTGAAATGTCAATTGATAAAGTAAAAGTATATTTTAGACAATATGGTATGGAAAATCAGATTCTGGAATTTGAGCATTCCAGTGCAACAGTGGAACTGGCAGCGGAGGCTGTGGGCTGTGAGCCTGCGAGAATTGCAAAAACCATGTCTTTTTTAAAGGATGGTGAACCGATTTTGATTATTGCGGCTGGAGATGTTAAGGTGGATAATCGTAAATTTAAGGATCAGTTCCATACCAAGGCAAAGATGATTCCTTATGAAGAGGTAGAAGGATACATTGGACATGCCCCTGGCGGTGTTTGTCCTTTTGCAGTAAAAGAGCATGTCCTGGTTTATATGGATGAGTCTTTGAAACGATTTGAAACCGTATATCCTGCAGCAGGCAGCAGCAACAGCGCCATTGAACTGAATCTTGAGCAGCTGGAGAAATTCTCCGGTTCTCAGGGATGGGTCAATGTATGTAAAGGCCGGTAGGCTTTGAGAAATGCTGTTCACTGAAGTTTGTTTTGTTTGCTTGAAACCTTAAAGGAGGGGGAATATGGTAAAGGAGAAGACATTGACATTTGGAAATTTATTGTTTTCAATCTTACTGATGTTTTTATTTATCAGTTTTGCAGTGGTGGTAACATTGAACTTTCGTCCGCTGTATTACTGGGATATGGAACATTTGGATATTGCAGTAAATTCCGGACTTTCTGAGGACGTGATCAGAGAGAATTATGATGTTCTGATCGATTATAACAGTATGTTTTATCAGGGAGAACTGGAATTTCCTACACTTGCCATGAGTGAAAGCGGACGGATTCATTTTGAAGAAGTAAAGGTTATTTTTGTGGCGTTCCAGTATCTGCTGTTGGTGGATCTGTTGATTTGTGCAGGGCTGCTGATCTGGCATATACGGAAAAAGTCCTTTGCCTTTTTAAAGCTCACAGGGATTGTTACAATTATAGTACCTGCTATTATTGGCGGGTTGATCGCTCTGAATTGGGAATGGGTATTTGTAACCTTTCATGAGATTGCATTTAATAATGATTACTGGATTTTTGATCCGGCTTATGATCCTGTGATCACCATATTACCCGATGCATTTTTTATGCATTGTGCGCTTATGATTCTGGCTGTGGTAGTGGTTTGCGCTTTATTGTGTTTGATCGTTGGTCTTTTATTAGACAAAAAGATGGCTGGAACAATGAAGAAAGTGATAAACTGAATTAATATGAAGAGTGAAAAAAGCACAGGGATTGACAAACCTGGAAAAAATAGCTATGATACAAAAAGAGAAGTTTTCAAAGATTTAATATGGTCTGCGGTTTATTTGCCGCAGCTTCTTTTTTAGACAAAATTAGCACTCAAGTAATTGATTGGCTGACAAAATTCAGCCAATGTATCGGTGGCGTATAAAAATGCAGCGAATGTATAGATGGTGTATAAAATACAGTGGAGGAATTTGATATGGAGATACTTAGTATGTTATCTGGCCCTGTGGTAGGTGCTGTGATTGGTTACTTTACAAATTACGTGGCGGTAAAGATGTTGTTTCATCCGAAAAATCCCATTAAGATAGGCGCATATACGCTGCCTTTTACACCGGGTATGATTCCGAAACGAAAAAAGGATCTGGCAAAGGCTATTGGCCGGGCGGTAGAAGATGAATTATTTGGCGAAAATGAAGTAAAAGAAATTTTGCTGGCAGATGGGACCAGAGATGTGATCATTGATGGAATTCTTGGACAGGCGCAGATACTTCTTTCTAGTGATCAGTCTGTGGAACAGATGATTTCCGGGCTGACAGGTGAAGACGTTTATGAGGAGAAGAAGGAAAGTCTGGAAGAACTGCTTACAGATAAAATTGTACAGGGTGTATGCAGCATGGATATTGGTCAGATTATTGCGGATAAAGGTATGGTTCTGATTGGCGAGAAGATGAATAACCCGCTGCTTTCCATGTTTGTAACGCCGGAATTGATTCAGAGTATCTCTGTGCCTATTGGAGAAGAGGTCATTTCCTGGGTAAAAACGGAAGGGAAAGAAAAAATCCATGATTATGTGGAAGCTGAGGTCAGCTGCCTGGAGCAGAAACAGGCGGGTAAACTTCTGGAAAGTCTGGAAGTACAGGAAAAATATGGTTCTGTAGTGAAAGAAAAACTGCAGGATGTTTATGGATATTTTGTGGAAAACAATGCAGACCGGGTAGCAAAACAGTTCCGGATACGGGAGATCATTGAAAATAGAATTGCCAACATGAGCAATGATGCATTGGAAGATCTGGTTCTTTCGGTTATGAAAAATGAACTGGGTATGATTGTAAATTTAGGTGCACTTATCGGCGGTGTGATTGGTATTGTGAATATTTTTATTTAGCATAGGTACCCTTGGTTTTATAAAAATCATAAAAGGGTTTAACATAAATCATAAATTGGAGGTAAATGCGTATGGGTAAAAATGTATTTATTAATGAGGAAAATTTAAAATTGGGCACAGATATCAGCTCTTTATCGGATGAGATGACATTCAGAAGATATATGAGCGGATTGCTGAATACTCGAAAGATTTTCCGGAAAATGTCTACTGGCAGCTATGTGACTGTTGAAATTATTGAGCGTTTGATTGAAAATGAATATGGAAAAGATGCTCAGGAAGATACTTCAAATCGGATTTATTTAAAGGATTTGGCAGCACAGCTTAAAATGCCCATGCCAAAGGTGTCTGAGACGGTGCGGGATTTGAATGAGCGTGGTATGGTGGTCTGGACTCATGATGGAAAAGGTACAGAAGGTACTTATATTACTCTGACAGAAAGTGGAATTCGTGCTGCACATGAACAGCAGGCCATTTTAAATGATTTTTACAGCAGGGTTATTGGAGAATATGGCAGGGAGAAATTTATCAGTCTGCTGGATATGATGGCGGATCTGGATCAGGTAATGGAGACAGAGCTGGAAAAAATAGAAGCAGAAGAATAATACCGGAAAAGTAAGTCAGAAAAGATAAAGTTAAAAAGAAGAATAAAAACAAAAACGAATAAAAACAAAAAAGAAGAAAAGAAGAAAATTAGAAAACGAATAAAAACAGAAGATTAGAATCGGAAAATAGAAATGAAAGTTATTGCGCATATTTATACAGATTTCCCGGCCAAATTTGGTATTCCCCGTCAGAGCGGCCTGGTGGAAGAGTTAAAAGGAAAGATTATATTTGAACCAGAGTATCGAAATCCGGATGCATTTCGGGGTTTGGATGGATTTTCTCATATCTGGTTGATCTGGCAATTTTCCGGGACAAAGCGCCACTCCTGGTCTGCCACAGTAAAGCCTCCCCGACTGGGAGGAAACAAACGGATGGGGGTTTTTGCTACGCGTTCGCCTTTTCGTCCGAATGATATCGGACTTTCCTCAGTCAAACTGGAGAAACTGGAGTTTGATCCGGAACTGGGTCCGGTGTTGTATGTGGCTGGTGCAGATCTGATGGATGGAACGGCTATTTATGATATCAAACCCTATCTGCCGTATACGGACAGTCATCCGGATGCCAGTGCGGGATTTGCAGGAGATGTGCTGGATTATGAACTGGAAGTGGTATTTCCACAAGAATGGCTGGCCATGCTGCCCAAAGAGAAACGGGAGGCTGTTATTGCTATTTTAAAGCAGGATCCACGTCCCTCTTATCATCATATGCCGGATCGAATTTATGGCGTGGAATTTGCCGGATTTGACGTACGGTTTACGGTGGATGAGCAGGTGCTGACCGTTTGTGAAGTGGAAAAACTGCAGAAAAATGGGTAGAATATGATGAAAATATGATGAAATATGATATGCGGGCAGCTGCTAAGAGTGCCCGCATTCATTTTGCTTTCAGGAAACAGATGACAAGAATGGGGGATTCGTGTACAATAAAAAACGGAAATCAAAGATTTTGAGAAGATGATAAAGAATTTTAATAAAAAGAATATAAAGAGGGGGAAGTATGGCCGTATATTTACTGGATGAGGATATATGGTTTCCGCCGCCTGCAGGTGCTGAGGAGGATGGTCTTCTGGCTGTTGGCGGGGATTTGTCAGCACAACGTCTGCTGTTAGCCTATTCCAACGGGATTTTTCCATGGTTTCATGAAGATACGGAGATCCTATGGTGGTGTCCGAAAAAACGGTTTGTAATTTTTCCAAAAGAGATTCAGATTTCACGTTCCATGAAGAAATTTATGAAAAAAACAAATCTGACAGTTACTATGAACCGGGATTTTGACGGGGTGATCGAATCCTGCAGAAGACTGCGGGAGGAGAAGGAGGGAACCTGGATTACAGATGGAATGGAAAATGCCTACAAGGCGCTTCATGAACTGGGATATGCTGCAAGTGTTGAGGTTTATGATGGAGAGCATCTGGTGGGCGGATTGTATGGTGTTGTAATCGGACGCTGCTTTTTTGGGGAAAGCATGTTTTCTATGGTTCCCAATGCTTCCAAGCTGGCGCTGATCTGTCTGGCAAAACGGCTGCAGGAATTGGGATTTTACTTTATTGATTGTCAGTTCCATACAGAGCATCTGGAACGAATGGGAGGCAGATATATTTCCTATGAGGAGTATATGCAGTATATGGAAGGGGTATAAAAACAGATAGAATATACAGAAGTATACAAAAACAGATAGAATATGCAAAAAGTATATGAAAATATACAAAATATATAAGAAAATAGAAAATGGGGGATTTTACAATGAACTGGTTTGAAGGTTCATTTCAGATATTTGAATGGGTAGGAACCATTGCATTTGCGGTGGCCGGAGCCATGGTTGCGGTGGACAAGAAAACCGATTTGTTTGGAATTATTTTTTTGGCAATTACCACTGCCATGGGCGGCGGAATCATCCGTGATATTCTCATGGGGAAGTTTCCAGCCGCATTTTTTACTAATCACAGCTGTCTGCTTCTGTCTGCTATGTCTGCGCTGATTGTTTTTATTGTGGCAAGATGGCATAAGGATTCTTATCAGAAAAATCGGGATTCTGTGGAACAAATCAATCAGATTTTTGATGCACTGGGTCTGGGAGCGTTTGCAGTATCCGGTACGCAGATGGGAATTGAAGCTGGTTATGGAGATAACGGCATATTTGTAGTGTTTTTGGGAATGGTAACAGCAGTGGGCGGTGGTATTCTCAGGGATTTGTTTTTAGGGCAGATTCCTTTTGTGCTGTGTAAACATATTTATGCGGTAGCTGCAATCTGCGGCTCTATGGTATGTTATTTCTTTTATTGTGATGGAATGAAGTTGTTATATTGTATGGCTATGGGGCTGACAGTTACATTTGTTCTGCGAATCTGTGCGATTCATTTTCAGTGGAATCTGCCGAAAGCTTTTTGAATGCGTTATTTTGAAACATTGACAGTGCGAAAAAACTATAGTATAAATGTTAGTTGAGGTTTTGTCCATTACTGCCTGTTTTTCAAGAAAATTGCAGTGACTGGATGTAGATTTTGTAGCTTAAATATATAGATAATTCGAAGGTTCAAAGATCTGTTTTTATTCTGTTTTTCAATGAAATTATGATTAAAAATTTCTTTACTTTTGAATTATATTGGTTTCACGTAAGAAAGGTAAAGCTTTATGACCGAGAAGGTACAAAAATATCAGTTTTTATTTTCAGAATTGGTAAAACGAGATTTTAAACAGAAATATAAACGGACCTCTTTAGGAATGTTATGGAGTGTCCTGGCGCCATTACTGAATTTGTTGGTAATGCGAATGGTATTTACTGTATTTTTTGCAAGGGATATACCACATTATACAACATATCTGTTCAGCGGTTTACTGGTATTTAATTATTTTACAGAGTCTACCAAAGGCGGTATGAGTGCGTTAATGGCAAATGCCAAAATTTTTACAAAGGTAAATGTGCCCAAATATCTTTTTGTATTATCCAAGAATGTTTCTGCATTAATTAACTTTGGATTAACATTGGGAGTTTATTTTGTTTTTTGTATAATTGATGGAGTTTCTCTCAGCCCCAGAATACTTTTGTTAATTTTTCCGATTTTTTGTATGGTTCTTTTTAATATTGGAATGGGAATGGTTCTTTCTGCATTATTTGTATTTTTCAGAGATATTCAGTATTTATATGATATTTTTATAACATTATTGAGATACTTATCTGCGATTTTTTATGCTGTAAAAGAATTTGGAGATTATCAAAATCTGTTTCTGCTGAATCCGATTTATGTATATATTAAATATTTCCGTTTGGTTATGCTGGATCATGTTGTTCCAGGTCTGCAGTATCATGGATTGTGTTTGTTATATGCAGCAGTTATGCTGGGAGTTGGCTGCTGGTTTTATAAGAAATATAATCACCAGTTCCTGTATTATGTGTAAGGAGGTTATGAGATATGGCTGTTGTAGAATGCAAAAATGTATCGATTCGATATATTACCGGCGATTTTCGTTCCATCGGATTAAAAGAATATGTCATGCGTAAACTTACACATAATTATCATGTGAAAGAGTTCTGGGCAGATAAAAATATTACCTTTTCACTGGAAAAGGGAGACATGCTGGGGATTCTTGGTACCAATGGAGCTGGTAAATCGACGTTGTTAAAGGCAATTACAGGTATTATGGTTCCTACAGAAGGAGAAGTTATCTGTAATGGTTCCATTGCAGCACTTCTGGAACTGGCTTCCGGTTTTGATCCGGATCTGACTGTGCGGGAAAATACCTATCTGCGTGGTGCGCTGCTGGGTTATACCCGTAAGTTTATGGATGAAAAATATGAAGAAATCATTGAATTTGCAGAACTGGAAGAATTTCAGGATCATATGTTTAAACAGCTTTCCAGCGGTATGAAAAGCCGTCTGGCATTTTCCATTGCCTGTCTAATTGATCCGGATATTATTATTCTGGATGAGGTATTGAGTGTTGGTGACGGTGCCTTTAAACAGAAAAGTGGAAATCGTATGAAAGAAATCCTCAAAAATGGTGTAACAGGTTTGCTGGTTTCACATTCGGTATCTCAGGTAAGAGATTTATGTAATAAGGTACTCTGGCTGGATCATGGCAAGCAGATCGCTTTCGGTGATGCGTATGATATCTGTAATGCCTATGAGCATTTTCTGGCAACCCCCAAGAAAAAACAGAAGGTGCCTAAGAATATGGATGAGATTATGAAGATTTCTCATCAGTTCCAGATTTATAAGATTCTGGAGCATGAGGAAGCAGTTGCCAAAAGAAAGAAACCGAAGGATCCTAATGAGGTGAAAGAAACTGCTACTCAGCGTGAGCAGAGGCTTATGCGGAAGGTAGCATCCATGACACCGGAAGAACTGGCTCCTTATGAGGAAGAATTAAAAGCAAAACATAAATAAAAGTAAGTTTGACGCAGTAATTTTATCGAAAATGATACTCTGCTGAATAGTTACCGGAAAAATGGTCATCCTAATCTTATTAACAGATAGATTAACAGATGGGGTGAAACCATGAAGATTGGAATGGCAAGTATGCGTTTTGAGAAGCCGCCCTGTATTATCGGGGCGGCTTCTGTTGTTGGAAAGAAAGAAGGAGAGGGGCCATTGGGCTCCTGTTTTGACCAGGTGGAGGAAAATGACCTGTTTGGTATGGAAAACTGGGAACTGGCGGAGAGTGAGTGCCAGAAACGGACATTTCTGGCGGCTTTGCAGGATGCGCAGCTAAAGGACGGAAAAAAGCCGGATTATCTATTTGCAGGGGACCTTTTGAATCAGCTGACCGCTTCGTCTTTTGGTCTGCTGGATTTTCAGATTCCGCTACTGGGGTTATTTGGCGCATGTTCCACCATGGGAGAGGCCATGTGCCTGGCATCCATGGCAGTGGCTGGCGGTATGGCAGAAACAGCAGCGGCCATTGCTTCCAGCCATTATGCCAGTGCCCAGAAACAGTTCAGGTTTCCGCTGGAGTATGGTAATCAGCGGCCCTATTCGGCCACATGGACGGTAACAGGGGCCGGTTCAGTGGTTGTGGCACAAAATCCTTCTCTGGGGCTGCAATCGGAAAAAATCAGGCCATATGCATATATTATCAGTGCGACCGTTGGGAAAATCGTAGATTATGGCGTTACGGATTCCATGAATATGGGAGCTGTTATGGCACCGGCAGCAGCAGATACCATTTTGCAGCATCTGCAGGATAATCAATATGGTGCGGAACGGTATGACAAGGTCATAACAGGTGATCTGGGCACAGTGGGCAAACAGATATTGATTGAACTGCTTCAGAAAAATGGTGTGGATATTTCGGATCGCCATATGGATTGCGGAATTGAAATTTATGATGACGAGACACAGGATACACACGCAGGCGGCAGCGGATGCGGCTGTGCGGCCACCGTATTTTGTGGATTTATTTTGAAAAAACTGCTGACGGGAGAATGGAAACGGATCCTGTTCGTTCCCACCGGAGCATTGTTTTCACCGGTAAGTTTTAATGAAGGGCAGAATATTCCGGGGATTGCTCATGCGGTGGAACTGGAGGCGGCGGAGTAAATGGAAATCGTTGAGGGAGGTATGATATTTTGGATTATGTGATTGCGTTTCTGACAGGAGGAGTAATCTGTGGTATCTGTCAGATTTTTCTGGATAAAACGAAATGGATGCCGGGGCGGATTATGACAGGACTGGTGGTTGGCGGCAGTATCCTTGGTGCAATCGGTGTATATGAACCATTTGCAAAATGGGCAGGATGCGGTGCCACCGTTCCGCTGCTTGGTTTTGGCAATGTATTATTTCGCGGTGTAAAGGAAGGAATTCAGGAAAATGGATTTCTGGGGATTTTTACAGGTGGATTTACGGCAGGAGCAGCCGGCATTTGTGCGGCACTGGTATTTTCTTATGTAGCTTCGCTGATTTTTAAGCCCAAAATGAGATAAGAGTGTACAGTCCGTGTTTTTAGAAATAGAAAAAATAACGATTCAGGAGGTGTTTGGCCAACCTGAATCGTTATGAGAAATTACGTTACTTAATTGATCGGGAATTTCTCTGTAGCCGGTTTTTGTCTGCACAGCATAAAAGATAACAGAAGGAATTCACGTTCTGCAACATCTGAGAAATTAGCGGATACCAGATTTTCAATTCGATTGATACGGTAAATCAGCGTATTGCGGTGCAGATGAAGCTTGTTGGCTGCATCGGTATAATTGCAGGAAAACAGCAGGAACCAGTACAGTGTATTGGCATACAGCGTATGATTAACCTTGTCATATTCAATCAGGAACATGGCATCGGGATGAAGCAGGGACTGCAGTTCATCATCGCTGACGCAGTGATTACGAATGTAATCTACAGCCGTTTCACGCATGGTTTTGCCATGTACGTTTTCCTTAAATGCTTCAGACAGTGCATGACAGGCCTGAGGATAATACTGAGCAAACTGGGAAATACCGTAAAATTCGTGACTCAGTCCCCAGGAAAACAGATGACCGGAAACAGCCTTTTTGATTTCATTCAGAAAAGCGGTTCGATCCGGCACATTTTTCATATTGATCAGTGCGATCATCTTGTTGTCATAAATGAAAGTCTGCGGTTTGAAGCTGGTATTTTCCAGATTATCGCATAAATGATTCAGGAAAATGGAATCCGTTGTTTTACGGGAAGCGGCACACAGGATAATATACTGATCGCCGGGCTTCCAGTTGGGATATTTTAAAATTTTACTGATGGTATAGCTGCGGGACTGTTTGTTATCCAGAACATCAATGAGATATTCAGACAGCGCAGAACGGGAACGCAGAATTCCTTTGTTGATCGTAGCGTAGATCGTAATAATATTCTGAAATACGGTCATGATCTGGTGATCAGCAATCGAAAAAGGTTTCTCTGTTTCATAAGCCACGATGGCACCTGCACGTTCTCCGTCCAGCCAGATATTGGCAAACAGTACATTGCATCGGTGAGCTGCTGAATAGATTACGACCGGATGGATATCATTCAGATTTTTCAGGAAAGTCTGCCTGTCCGCTGCCGGTGTGGATTCATCAGAAGAACTATAAAGAAATTCTTCCTGCAAAGGATGAATATAAGGTGCATCTCCATTGGTCATGGCATAATCCCAGCCTCTGGAGTTACATATGCTCATAGGACAGTTGAAAATCCGGTGAGTCATCTCCAACAGCTCCTGAAGTGAGGTGGAGCCGGTGATTTTCTGGAAAAGAGAGCTTTCCCAGGAATAGTAATATTCGTAAGCTTCATATGCCGCGTTCAGAGTTTCTTCCAGTGTTTTGTTATGAACCAGAATATATTCCCTTCCGCTGACAATGGCGGAAGAAGTATGGTTGCTGGAATCAGTTGTAATGATGGAAGCGGAACAGATACGGCCGATATTGACTGATAAAGGCTGCGGAGAAATACGGAATGCAACCAGAGTAGCATCACCCTTTGTAATACAGGATGAAATTTCGTAGTGATGCTGCTTCAGCCATTGTTCCAGAATGTAAAGCGACAGTTTCATAAAGAGCCTCCCTCTAAAAAAGGTAATAGTTTTTGACGCATTTACCAATCTGTGATACCATGTAGGAAGTAAAAGATTAAGCAGAAATGTTGATAAGAAAGTTTACCCTCAGAGCGTGTATCTTCTTGTCTGCTGAGGGTCAGTAACGTTGTGCTCAATCCATATAATCCTGAATGATTATGCGAATTTATCAAAATGGATAGAAAACATAAAAAACACGGTAAATATTGTGATGTGGTAACAATTTCCTTGACGAAATTATAACATATGTAGATATATTTTACAATATAGAACAGTAAAAAAGTGGAGGTTTTGGAGATGAAAATGATTGTTGCAGTGGATCGTAACTGGGGAATCGGAAAAGATGGAGGACTTTTAACTTCAATTCCGGAGGATATGGAATTTTTTAAGACAAAAACTATGGGACATGTGGTCGCTATGGGGCGGAGAACCTTTGAATCATTTCCGGGGCTGAAGGCTTTGCCTGGAAGAACCAATATTGTGCTGACAACCAATAAAGACTGGCAGGGAGAGGGTGCCTTTGTGGTGCACAGCCGGGAAGAACTGGATGAAAAGTTAAACACCTATGAAAGTGATTCCATCTATATAATAGGAGGCGGACAGGTATACCGGGAATATCTGGATCAATGTGATGCGGTTTATGTGACACATATTGATGCGGATTTTGATGCGGATACGTGGTTTCCGAATCTGGAAGCGGATGAGCGCTTTGTGAGAGAAGATGAGGTGCTTCTGGATGGAGTGAGAAATGGGGTTGGGTTTAAAGCCTATAAATGGGTGAAGAGATAAGATTAGATTAGGCAGTGGATGGCTCCATGAGCAGGCACCTCATCCGGGGACAAGCTCTCGCCTGCCACAAACGCAGCGGATACTAAACTCTTGTCTTTGCGGGGCAAAGCCAATCGTTAAGTACCGGCGTTTGTGATGGTCCCCTTGATAAGGTTAAGGTGCCCGCTCATTCCGCCGGTACGTTTTGAGCGCTCACCGGATAGTAAACGGAAATGTATGCTGACGTGGACATCACTATAAATGAAAGTTGATTGTTCTGTGTTTCGCACTCTCACAATTACCGACGGTAAATGACCATGCATCTGGTAGTGCAAGTACGTCCAACTGTATGGACGTTTGCGGGAGCTTTCAAAAAAAGGGCTTGACGTTTACATACTCCCTGTGATATAGTGTAGGGGCGTGTGGAAGACTGAGGTCTTTTTTTTATGGCCTCAAAACAATGCTCCGTGTCGGAAGATGCGGATACAACCAATAAAGAATCATAATTTGGAGGTGGAAGTTGTGCGTGTAAAGATCACTTTGGCTTGTACAGAATGTAAGCAGCGTAATTACAACACGATGAAAGAAAAGAAAAACCATCCCGAAAGGATGGAGACTAAGAAGTACTGTAGATTCTGTAAGGCTCATACAGTACACAAAGAAACGAAATAATTATTCCAGTGGGAGGTATTGATATGGAAAAATCAACCACCGGAAAAGAGAAGAAGGCTAAAAAAGGCGGTCTGAAAAATGTTTTGAGTAATCTTAAGACAGAGTTCAGCAGAATTATCTGGCCGAGTAAAGATTCTCTTACGAAAAGCACTGTTGCAGTGCTGATTTCTTCAGTTGCACTGGGGATTATTATTGCAGTAATTGACATGATTATCAAATTCGGCCTCGGTTTCGTGATTGCATAGGAGGGTATGACAGACGGTTATGACAGTTGATAAGAAAGAAGAAAAGTGGGAAAGAACAGAAAAACCTCAGTGGTACGTTGTTCATACGTACTCAGGTTATGAAAACAAGGTAAAACTTGACCTTGAGAAGACAATTGAAAATCGGAAGCTTCAGGATCAGATGCTTCAGGTAGTTGTTCCGTTACAGGAAGTGGAAGAACTCCATAACGGTGCTAAAAAGATTTCTCAGAAAAAGCTTTTTCCCGGATATGTCCTTATTCAAATGTATATGACTGATGATACCTGGTATGTAGTTAGAAACACAAGAGGTGTTACCGGTTTTGTAGGTCCGGAATCCAAGCCGGTTCCGTTGACAGAAGCAGAAATTGAAGCAATGTTCATGCAGGGTGCAAGACGTGTCATTTCCTACAGCGTAGGTGAAATGATCGAAGTAACAGCACCTGGTCCTTTACAGGGTACAATCGCTGCTGTTGAATCGGTAGATGAAGACCGTGAGCTGTTAACCATCCGTCTTGAGATGTTTGGACAGACTTCGGCAGAATTTTCTTTCTCAGATGTAAAGAGAGCAGAAGATTTCTAAAGATAAGATGCAATTGCAGATTTCGTTTACAATGATTGTGATTATGTAACTCGGATTTCTGCCTGTATGGTTTGCAGGCGTGGGAGGGAGAAACTCCCGACATTACCACAAAACACCCGTAAGAGGTGTAATATTAGGAGGTGCCTAAAATGGCAAAAAAGGTAACAGGTTTTATTAAATTACAGATTCCTGCCGGTAAGGCAACACCGGCTCCGCCGGTTGGTCCTGCTCTTGGTCAGCACGGTGTTAATATTGTACAGTTCACAAAAGAGTTCAACGCAAGAACAGCAGATCAGGCTGGTATGATTATTCCTGTAATCATCACTGTATATGCTGACAGAAGCTTCAGCTTCATCTGCAAGACTCCGCCCGCTGCAGTATTATTAAAGAAAGCATGCAACATTAAATCTGGTTCCGGCGTTCCTAACAAGAACAAAGTTGCTACCATCACCAAAGCTCAGGTTATGGAAATTGCAAAACTGAAAATGCCTGACTTAAACGCTGCAACAGAAGAAGCTGCTGCAAGCATGATCGCTGGTACAGCTCGTTCCATGGGTATCACTGTAGTAGACTAATTTATTGTAAGCAGATTACAAGTGCCCAACGGGGGTACTTTTTAATGAAACAACCGGACAGGCTTCCATTTTCCTTGTGCCTGTGCCGGCATAGAATGTGGGAGGGTTGATGTCCCGCAATTACCACTAGGAGGTTATCATGAAAAGAGGAAAAAAGTATTTAGAGAATGCTAAATTAGTAGATCGTACTCAGCTTTATGATGCAGATCAGGCTATCGCTCTGGTTAAGAAAGCATCTTTCGCTAAATTTGATGAAACAGTAGAAGTTCACATCAGAACAGGCTGTGATGGACGTCATGCAGATCAGCAGATCCGTGGTGCAGTTGTACTGCCCAACGGTACTGGTAAATCCGTTAAAGTTCTGGTATTCGCAAGAGGCGCAAAAGCTGATGAAGCTTTAGCAGCTGGTGCAGATTACGTAGGAGCAGAAGAATTACTGCCTAAGATCCAGAACGAAGGCTGGTTAGATTTCGACGTTGTTGTAGCTACTCCCGATATGATGGGTGTTGTAGGTCGTCTGGGTCGTATCCTCGGACCTAAAGGCTTAATGCCCAACCCTAAATCCGGTACTGTAACTATGGACGTAACCAAAGCAATTAACGATATCAAAGCTGGTAAGGTTGAATACAGACTTGATAAGACAAACATTATTCACGTACCGATCGGCAAAGTTTCTTTCTCTGAAGAGAAACTGGCTGAAAACTTCCAGACGCTGATGAGTGCTATCATGAAAGCAAAACCCAGTGCAGTTAAGGGTCAGTTCTTAAGAAGCGTAACCATGACCACAACCATGGGCCCTGGTATCAAACTGAACCCCATCAAACTGATGAACTAATCGATTTCTTATTAATCGGTTTAATCGGTTTTTGCAGAAAAAGGTTGACAGCATTTTAAAATTATGATAATATATAAAAGATGTCGCGCGTTCTAAGCGACATCACACGCCGAAGACAGCAGGTGCCGAAAGGTATAAGCACACAAACGCCTGCCGAGGAATGTTTTTAAGGGAATCCTTACACCTCTCTGTCTTTGGGCAGAGAGGTTTTTTTATATCCGCAAAAGCGGCGACTCTCTTAGATTCGGCGAGAATAAATAAGGAGGTACACCGTTCATGGCAAAGGTAGAATTAAAGCAGCCCGTAGTTGCTGAGATTTCTGAACTGCTGAAAGATGCGAAAGCTGTTGTATTAGCTGACTACAGAGGATTAACTGTAGAACAGGATACACAGTTACGTAAAACCATGAGAGATAACGGCGTTGTATACAAAGTATACAAAAACACCATGGTTAAACGTGCAATCCAGGGCACACCTTTCGAGGAACTTGCAAAAGACCTGGAAGGCCCTACAGCTGTAGCAATTTCTTCAGTTGACGCAGCAGCTCCTGCTAAACATCTGTATGACTTTGCGAAGAAAGCAGACAAGTTAGAATTAAAGTCTGGTGTTGTTGAAGGTACTTACTACGACAACAAGACTATCACTGTGATTGCTACTATCCCCAGCAGAGAAGAATTACTGTCCAAACTGCTTGGAAGCATCCAGTCACCTGTTGCAAACTTCGCTCGCGTTATCAAACAGATCGCAGAAAAAGAAGAAGCATAAGAATCAGAATTTTACAAAGATATTGTTTTATCTTAATTATTTAAACGAATTGAATCATATTACGGAGGTAAATAGTAATGGCAAAATTAACTACTGCTGAATTTATTGAAGCTATCAAAGAGCTGACAGTATTAGAATTAAATGAATTAGTAAAAGCTTGTGAAGAAGAATTTGGTGTATCCGCAGCAGCTGGCGTAGCTGTAGTAGCAGCTGGTCCTGCAGAAGCAGCTGAAGAAAAGACAGAATTCGACGTTGAATTAACAGACGTTGGTGCTAACAAAGTTAAAGTTATCAAAGTTGTTCGTGAATTAACAGGTCTGGGTCTGAAAGAAGCTAAAGCTGTTGTTGACGGTGCTCCCAGCAAAGTTAAAGAAGCTGTATCCAAAGAAGAAGCTGAAGCAGCTAAAGAAGCTCTGGAAAAAGAAGGCGCTAAAGTTACTCTTAAATAATTTGATTTTTGAGTATCAGGCTTGTGCCTAAGCATAGAAAAACCGCTGTGAACATGTTTATAACATGTTGGCAGCGGTTTTTTGTGTATTAGAGCGTGTTCCAAACGGTGTTTTAAACACACTCTAATCGTATCTTACCAATCGCATCATACATCTCGTGTTATACATCATCAAATAACATTTGATATTGTAATTTCTCATATAAATTCATCAGCTCAGGATAGGCTTTTTTAGCTTCATCAATGGTCATGTAATTCCCTTCAGCATCAATTACCACATTTGCAGTGATCACAGGAAGCTGTTCTTTCAATATTAAAAGGAAATCCTGATAAGCACTGGTCGCCTGACCGGCCAGACGAGTCAGACAGGCACCAAGATAGTTGCAGCTTAAAGTGTTGCTGTTAATCAGGTTGGAAGAATCAACTGCAGCATTATCCGATAAACCGGCAGATTCTTTATCCAATGCATAATTGGCCCAGATTACGTAGGGAACCACATAACGGTTCTGGGCTTCTTCCAAAGAACGTTCTTCTTTTTCTACGCCTGTCAGAGAAGCAATATTTTCTGATACAAAATCGTTGGGCTGGTGGTCACCAAACATTAGAACAATAACAGGTTCCGAGATCGTTTCAAGGTAAGAAATCAATTCTTCAAATGCCCGGTCACTTTCCTGGATCAGAGTCAGATAATGTTCTGTAGCGTAGCTGGTGGAAGTATGTACATCCGTCAGCTCCACCTGAATGGGAAAATCCTCATAAAGCTGAGAATATCCTCCGTGATTTTGCATGGTTACTTCAAATAAAAAGAGTTTTTCATCTGTTTCCCGGTTTTCATACAGACTTGCCAGTTTACTGTAGGCAGATTCATCGGATACATATTTTCGGATGATACGGGAACCATAAAAAGAGCTTCTGAAGCAGGTCTCCTGAAAGCCAAGCCAGGGATAAACCTGAACGCGGTTCCAACCCGAAGAATTATAAGGATGCAGCCCTGTGGTGCTGTAGCCTGTATCTGCCAGTAAGGAAGCTATACTGGGCAGTTCACCGGAGATATACTGCTGGTAAGCTACGCTGCCGGGCGGCAGAAATGCCGTGGTATTGCCCGTCAGAAATTCAAATTCTGTGTTGGCTGTATTGCCGCCGCAGACAGATACAAACAGATTTCCTGTGATTAGATTATCGGAGTCCTGATTTTGCAGGCTGTGAATGTAGGGCATATAATCTTCACTGGTTTCAAATTCATGAAGTACAGACAGGTCAGAAAACGATTCGTTCATGATGACAATGATATGTGGGTCTTCCGTTTGTTCTGTGCTGGTAGAGCTTGAAGGAGTATCTGTCGGTTTAGATACAGCAGGTGATGAATTAGAAGTTGTTTGATCCGAAGAATCAGACGCGTCTGCCGTCTCGCAGCTAGCCAGAAAATCCTCCAGTTCCTGTTCCAGGGTATCCTTATTATAATTATCTGGTTTATCAATCCGTAAATATTGTAAATTCTGTAAAAAACTTACGGTAAATCCATTATCCTGATAAGAAGCCCACTGAGTAAACAGATTAGTGGGAGTCAGCACCCAGCTGGTAATGGAGGTTTCCATCATGCCAAAAGCAATCAGAAGAAGGGTTGCTGCAGCTCCCAGACAGGTTCCAAGGCGGCGCCGGGAAAGCAAAGGCTGTTTGTTTCGGTGCCGAATTAGAAAACCGCTGAAAATAGCCAGAATCAGGATGATCGTACTGATGATAAAGCGATGATCAATCTCATAAGTGTAGTTGTCACTGATGGATAATGCCGTATCGATTGATTTCAAATCCCATGGAAGAATGGGATTGTTGCGGAAACTTACTACAAAATAGTTGACAATCCCTACGATCAGGGAATATAAGCCCGGAAAGACGATACCGCACCAGCTCCTGCCCGTCAGCTCATAAAGAAACAGGCCAGCTGCTAAAAACAGCAGATAGTTGATAAGCTGCGGCAAAAATGCCATAGTCCATGGATCATGAGTATAATATTCCAGGCCATAAAAACAAATCAATGGAATCAAAAAATAATAGAAAATCTTCAGCCATTTCTGCCAGGAAATTTTAGATAAAGTTTTCATAAAAGTGTTCTCCTTTATGATATCTGATAATACAGATATTTCTATTTGGATCATCCCTTTCATTTACAGGAATGATAGGAATAGTTGTTTAAAAGTGATTCAATCCTATAGCAGCATGCTTATAAGATCAAACAATTCTTGTTTTATAAAGGTACTTGAAAAGTATACTATAAAACACGTGAAAAGTGTGTGAAAAATATCGGAAAATATCGGAAATAGCAAAAATAAGGATAAATATTCATCAATTCTATTGACTCTGAAAAAATGGTAGGGTATAGTGTAAACTGTGTTGTTATTTAACTTTGCAGGATAGCTCAAAATGGGCTAAATGGAGGCAGATATGAAAAAAATCTGGAAGTTCGGTGCGTTTTTGCTGTGTACTGCTATGGTTTTTGGAGGCTGCAGTCAATCACAGCCAAAGGATACAGAGGAAACAAGTGCAGTATCGGAAGCGGAACAGGATTCGAACACAGAGCAGGAAGAAGAATCATCAAATAAGGCGATTCTGAAGCAGGATCCCGAAGATGTTCTGGAATTTGTATATGATTATGATCCGGCAGAATATTTGACACTGGATGGCGATTATAAGGCTATTGTATTTTCTGCAGAGGATCTGGAGGTTACAGAAGAAAACGTACAGTCTTCGGTGGATGCACTTTTGCTGGAGCATCTGGTGTTGGAAGAGGTGACGGACCGGGAGGCTTTAAGCGGAGATACACTGGATATTGACTTTACAGGAACTTTGGATGGAGAAGTCATTTATGACGAAACCAATTACCAGCTGGAACTGGGATCAGGTGTTATGGTTTCCGGATTTGAAGAAAGTCTGGAAGGCGCCAGAGCAGGTGATGAGATTACTTTAGATCTGAAATATCCGGAAGATTATGGCAATGACCTGCTGAATGGAAAAACCGTACATTTTGAAATTACGGTACATCAGGTATATTTGCCCGTAGTTCCAGATTATACAGATGAATTTGTGGCTCAGTATACAGGTTATGATACAATTCAGGCATATGAGGCTTCTTTAAAAGAAACTCTGGAACAGACAGAGAAGGAAGACGCTGTGGCAATCTGGCTGGATGAACATTCCACGTTGGAGAATTGTCCTGAGGACTTAAAAGAAACATATGAGCAGCGTATGCTGGATCATTATGAAATGCTGGCTCAATATACATACGACATGGATCTGGATACACTTTTAAAAGAGATGGATTATGACTCGGAAGAAGAATTTCTGGAAGATCCGGATAATCAGGATGCTGTCATGGGAGATATCAAGAGTAATCTGGAATATGAATATGTGGCGGTAAAAGAAGGGTTGAAATCCACAGTCGGTGAATATGTAGCGTATATGGAGTCTTATGCAAAACTGGTAGGATATAATGACGCGGATGAACTTCTGGATTATTTTACAGAAGAGGAGATGCGTCAGTTATATATGAAGAATCTGGTAACAAACTGGATCATGGAACATGCAGCTATAGAATAGTGAGGAATCCTTTAGGATCAGGTTATGTTAAGCGATTTAAGGAAAACTGGATGAACGAAAGAAGTTCAGACATAAGGGAGGATTAAGATGAAAAAATCAAAAAAATTATTTGCTTTGCTGTTATGCAGTACAATGTTATTTGCAGGATGCTCAGGCGGTGCTGATCAGGAAACAGAAGCGGAAACAAATGCAGCTGCAGACACAGAAATTGTTACCCGCGGTGAATTTACTGCTTCTGATTACTGCACCATCACAGAGTATAAGGGTCTGAAGTTTGCAGAAAAAGATATTGCCGCTTCAGAAGAAGATATTCAGTCAGAAGTAGACAATCTGATTGAAAGCGCAACAGAGCTGAAAGATCTGGGAGAAGATGTGGCAGCTGAAAATGGTCATGTGGTAAATATTGATTATACCGGTTATCTGGATGGTGAAACCTTTGAAGGCGGTACTGGTACAGGCTATGATCTGGAACTGGGAAGCGGAAGCTTTATTTCCGGATTTGAAGATGGACTGGTAGGTGCTAAGAAAGGGGAGGAAAAAGAACTGAATCTTACTTTCCCGGAGACTTATGAGAACAATCCGGATATGGCTGGCAAAGATGTAGTATTTAAAGTAACCGTAAATTCTGTACAGGCATATACAACACCCGAATATACGGATGAACTGGTAGCGGCAAACACCGAATACAAGACAACAGATGAATATGAAAAAGCCATTGCTGCAGAAATCAGAGAAAATAATTTAGCAACCGCTCTTGCAGATCAGCTGTTTGCCAATGCAGAATTTACCGAAGAATATCCGGAAAGTCTGCAGGAGTATTATGAAACCATGTACATTTCATCTTATGAAAGTATGGTACAGTCCTATTACGGAATGACTCTGGATGAATATCTGGAAGCCATCGGTGAGACTCAGGAAACTTTCCTGGAAGAAATGGGAATCGAAGGAACCATTCAGAGTGACCTGATCCTGTGTGCAGTTGCAGAGCAGGAAGGCATTGTGGCAGAAGGCGAAGGATATGAAGCATTTCTGGCAGAAGAAGCAGAATCCCGCAGTATAGAAGTTGAAGAACTGATCGAACAGTATGGGGATGAAGAACTGGAATTTGCTTATATTTCAAATACCGCATATGAACTGATCTATAACAGCATTGTAGTTGAGTAAAGATACCCTTAGAGGATCACTATCTCTTTATACCTTTGTACGCTGAGAGAGCAGCCGTTATAAAGTGCACAAAAATAGGAAATGAAATCATTTTAAAAATCTATTGGTGCTCTTATATGGAAGTATGTTATAATTTCCTCGATGGATATATTTTATCCATCGGGGATTTTTTACTTTGAAAGTTCCGGACAATGGACTTTCATTTATGGTGATGTCTGCGTCAGCAGGCATGTCCGTTTACTATTTGGCCGGGCAGAGATCGCAAATATTGGCTGAATTGTTACAATAAAACTATACAGGAGAGGTAAATATGGCTGCAAAAAATATGGTATACAGTGATGAATATAAAAAAAGGTCGGAAAAACATTTTGAGGAATTAAAAGGGCTGTATGCAGAGCTTTACGGAGCAGATTCAGCATATTTTACTGAATTATGCGACCAGATGCTGCAATGGTATCAGGAAAGAAATGAAGAATTAAAAAAACTGGATCGTGAAAGAGAATGTAACCCTGACTGGTATAAGAAACAGAATATTCTCGGCATGATGATGTACACAGAACAATTTGCAGATACTCTGAAAGGAATACAGGAGCATCTGGATTATGTGGAAAGCTGCAATGTAAATTACCTGCATCTGATGCCCTTATTTGATTCACCCGAAGGAAGAAACGACGGTGGATATGCCGTAGCAGATTTTAGAAAAGTGCGCCCGGATCTGGGGACTATGGAAGATCTGGAAAATCTGGCAGCAGAATGCCGCAGCCGTGGAATCAGCCTTTGTCTGGATTTTGTTATGAATCATACATCAGAAGATCATGAGTGGGCAAAAAAGGCGAGAAATGGCCAAGAAGAGTACATGGACCGGTATTTCTTCTATGATGATTACGAAATTCCTGCCCAATACGAGAAAACCGTACCTCAGGTATTTCCAACAACGGCTCCGGGTAATTTTACCTGGATACAGGACATGCATAAATTTGTTATGACCACTTTTTATCCGTATCAGTGGGATCTGAACTACAGAAATCCGGTGGTATTTAATGAAATGGTTTATAATATTCTGTATCTGGCCAATCGGGGTATTGATGTATTTCGTATTGATGCAGTGCCTTATATCTGGAAAACTCTGGGAACAGACTGCCGCAATCTGCCGGAGGTTCACACTATTGTCCGTATGGTTCGTATTATTACCGAAATGGTGTGTCCTGGTGTGATTTTGCTGGGGGAAGTAGTAATGGAGCCGGTTAAGGTAGTTCCTTATTTTGGCACCGTAGAAAAGCCGGAATGCCACATGCTTTATAACGTTACAACCATGTGCACCACCTGGCATACAGTAGCGACCATGGATGTACGCCTTTTAAGATGGCAGATGGATGTGATCAGCGGGCTGCCCAAGGATTATCTCTTCCTGAATTATCTGCGCTGTCATGATGATATTGGCTGGGGACTGGATTATGATTATTTGAACCGGTTCGGTATGCAGGAAGTTCCTCATAAAAAATATCTGAATGATTACTTTACCGGTATTGTGCCTCATTCCATGTCGGAAGGAGAGTTATATAACTCCGATCCGCGTCTGGGCGATGCAAGACTCTGCGGTACTACAGCATCTTTATGCGGCATTGAAAAAGCGGCATACAGACATGAGAAAAAGAAGCTGGAAAAAGCCATTCAGCTGGATCTGACGCTGCATGCATTTATGCTGACACAGTCAGGTCTCCCCATTATTTACAGTGGTGATGAGGTTTGCCGCCAGAATGATTATTCTTACAAAGATGATCCAAATAAAGTAGAAGATTCCCGTTACCTGCACAGAGGCCGATTCCTTTGGGAGGATGTGGAAAAACGAACACAGCCTGATACAATTCAGGGTAAATTCTTCAGTCAGCTGAAAAAGATGGAAGAACTGCGGGCAGCAGAAGATGTATTTGCATCTGATGCAGATGTCTGGACCATCGATACCTGGGATGATTCCATTCTTGGCATCATCAGACGGAAAAATGGAAAGGAAATGGTGGCTTTATTCAACTTCAGCGAGCAGGAAAAGACGGCGTGGATTGATGAAAGTCAGCTGCCGTATACGGATCTGCTTACAGGAAAAAAGGTAGTTCCCCGTGGAGTGAAGATGGCAGGTTATGGATGCTGCTGGCTGTTAAGCAAGTAGTGGGGGAGTACTACAGCGAACATTAATCATATAGAATATCCGTTTTTTACGAAATTAAAGCAGCACAGATCTTGGCTGTGGATAAGGAATTCGTAAAGAACGGATATTTTTGTTATATTACAGTCAAAAAAACAGCAGCGGTGTATAAAACCGCTGCTGCCCATATATTAAGGTTTATCTGAAACTTGATTCAAGCTTCTGCTAATAAATTCTGAAAGAATCTATAGAGAAAAGTCGAATTAGAACAGACCTGTGATCTTACCAGTAGAATCAACGTCGATACGTTCTGCTGCGGGAACCTTAGGCAGACCAGGCATCTTCATGATTGCGCCGGTAATAGCTACCATGAAGCCAGCACCTGCACTCATGGTTACCTGAC
>JBGVFN010000124.1:0-10400 GCA_045121095.1 Lachnospiraceae bacterium
TCTGCAGAATATCCTGATAGAAGCCGGCGAACTGGAAGAAAAAGTTCCTTATGAAGATCTGGTAACAACGGAGTTTAATTAATACATGTATTAATATATTTCGCAGGATCCGCTAAAACTTTTTTGATACTGATTCTAAAAGGGTGCAGCCAAACTATTTTTTCCAGTTCACCTGCACCCCTAAGCTTTTCCTATTCTGTCCCTATCTTTTTAATTTTTATCTTCTTAGGCATTATCATCTTAGACGCTATATTCTTAACATCCTCTTATTTCTTCTTGTTCCCTTTCTTTCTTATATAACCGAAAGCGGAAATCCAGAAACAAACTCCCACAAAAGTCCAAAAAATATCTTCTGTAAATACCGATGCTAGACAAAATGCAATTCCTGCTATCAAATACAAAATTAAATTCTTATCTACGTTTTTCATACTTATGAACTCCTATCCCTTTCCTGTATATCTCTGTAAATCTCTGTTAATCAGGCAGATGAAAACCACTTAAATCTGCAGCACAGTCTCATTATCACCAATGCTCCAGAAATTCTTTCATATCCTGCGGTATTTCACTGACAAATTCCATCGGTTCACTTGTTACCGGATGCTGAAATGCCAGCTTATATGCGTGAAGGGCCGGACGTGTTAAATCCGCTGCTCCCGCGTTCATTCCCCCATATAACACATCTCCTGCCAGTGGAAATCCCAGCCAGGACATATGGGTGCGAATCTGATGGGTTCTTCCGGTGGCAATACAAATTTCTGCCAGAGAAAAACATCTGTCCTGCTCATCTTCCATTTTTTGGACGATTTTGTAATGAGACTTTGCATACGCACCACCTGCCTCACCCATTTCATAGACCCGCTGTTTCATAGGAACAGTTTCATCTGGCCCCAGAGGCATTTCAATATCCGCCTCCTGTATATGCGGGCATCCATTCAGGATGGCATAATAAGTCTTTTGCATGCGCCCGTCTGCTCTCTGCCGTTCCAATTCGGTCAGAGCAGGAGCATGTTTGGCATACAGCAACAGTCCGGAGGTTCCTTTGTCTAACCTCCCTGCCAGACGCACAATATATCCTTCTCCTTTGGCTGCAAAATATCCCACCAGCAGATTGGCCATGGAGTCACAGTAATGACCGGCAGATGGATGGCAAACAATTCCTGCCGGTTTTTCCACCACCAGAATGTCTTCATCCTCATAAATAACCTGAAGCTTCCCATCTACTGGAATTAAATGCGTAGAGCCCTGTTCTTTTTCTTCCAGCAGCACTTCCAGGACATCTCCTTCTTTTAAAACATAACGTACTGTCACCTGCTGCCCATTTACCAGAATTCCATTTTCACGGAATTTGGCTTTTTTAATCTGCCCCGTTCCCAGCTTCCATCGATGGGTCATGACCTGTTTTACCGTATATCCAGCCTGTGCGGCATCCACACTGCAGCTATATCTTTTTTCCATAAAATTTCCATAAAACTCCATTACGTTTCTCAATCATATCATCGCTGATCATACTGGAGAAACATTTTCTTCAAAATACGAATTTATTCAAGACAGTTCCGCAAGGCTGAACTGTTACAATTTCTTCCCTTCCCACGCCTCGTACTGCGGATAAGTCTTTGTACGGAAGGCTTCTATCATTTCACCAGTGAGACTGATATCGGAGCCACGAGCCGGTATCTGATCTCTGGGAATCCATTCTGCTACGGACAGTTCTTCCGTATCCATATGATACTCTGCCGAACCATCCAGCTGACAGAAAAATCCTGCCAGAATCGTATCGGTAAAAGCCCAGGGCTGGCTCTTATAATAGGTAATATTTTTCACCTTCAAGCCAACTTCTTCCATAACTTCCCGCTCTACGGTTGCTTCAAAGCTTTCCCCAATTTCTGTAAAACCGGCCACCAGGGCATAATTTTTAAATGCTCTGCCCGCGTATTTGGTCATCATCAGCTGATCCCCATTGGTAACCGCAATAATCACTGCCGGACAAATCTTGGGATATTCCGTCAAACCACAGGAAGGACAGACCATAGCACGTTCTTTTACACTTTTCTCCATTTTCGTTCCACAGTGCCCGCAGTATTTCCGGTTCTGATACCAGTTATTCAGCTGAACTGCCGTAATTCCGCCAAATGCTTTCCACAGAGGACGCAGCTGACGAAAATCCTGCACAGTTACGGTACACACACCTGAAACCGCTTTTAAATGCTCCATAAGCCACGTATAAGACTCGGACTGAGGATCTGCCAGAAAATAAGAAATTTCATCGATTTCAAACAGGTAGACAATGGATTTCCTGAGTTTTTCATCTTCCTCACAGAAAATATCCAGCTGACGAAAGGTTACATATTCCAACCCTTCTGCGCCCTGAAACATATACAAAGTCTGACCTTCCACACCAATCAGACAGTCTGATGCCTTCGGAACCGCCCGATGATATTCATTATGATAAATATGAGGTGCAATATCCTGAATCATACTTTCTCATCCTTTCTTTGCTTCCATTCACCGTTGAAACAATTGCCCATTTATTACATGATATTCCGGTAACTACTCAGGGCAATTCATTCCAGCTATCAGGGAATTAATTTCAAAGCTTTTAATGCCTTTTCTATTCCGTCGTTTTCCACAGTATCCGTCACATAGCTGACATATGGATCCAAAATCGGATCATGCTCACCCATGGCAATGGCATTGGGCGAATATTCAAACATGGACAGATCGTTGCTGCTGTCACCAAATACATACGTATCTTCCAGATTAATGTGAAACATTTCCTGTATGATCTGAATCGCTTTTGCTTTCGTAAAACCTTTCGGCACAATTTCGTAAAAATTCCCGCCCCGGACAATGATATCCATTTTGTCTCGAACCAGGTCCAGTACAATTTCTTCCCGACTTTCTTCATCGGTCATAATAACAAATTTGTCAAAATAGGTGTCTTCCGGTTCCCAATCAAAAAACAGCTCCAACTCTCCATCTTCATTCAATGCGCCGCCATTTTTCATGGATGAAAAAGCAGGTCGATCCGGTACCGCAAAGTAAAATACTTCTCCTTCCAAAATGGCACCTACATCGGCTTTTTTTACAGCTTTTGCAATCTGTACACAAAATTCCCTACTTAAACGTTCATGCATCAGGCTTTCACCATGATATACAATCTCCGTCCCACATCCGCAAAGGATTCCATCAAAACCCACATTTTGAATGTTGGAGGGGACACAGGCCCTGGTCCGTCCAGTGTTAATAAAGGTCAGATGCCCTGCTTTTCTGGCCGCCTGAATCGCTTTTATGGCACTTTCAGGTACCTGATGTGTTTTTTCACTTAAAATGGTTCCATCAATATCAAAAAATAACGCTTTTTTACTGCTTGTCATTTTATCTCCCTGTTTTGTATTGGACTTTCATTTACTAACATTCAGTTTAAATCATTCCCCTGCTTTTTACAAGTAAACTTTTTACAAACAAAAAGAGCACATCCACTGATGTGCCCCATCACGTTCAATACTGAACTGTTCGGAAAACAGAAATAATTAGTATTCCAGACCTTCTTCGTAATCGTCAGCGCTAAGTAATTCATCCAGTTCAGAATCATCAGATAATTTAACCTTAATGATCCAGTTTTCATATGCATCTTCATTGATTAATTCTGGTGAATCATCCAGTTCTTCATTGGATTCGATAATAGTACCACTAACAGGTGTGGAAACTTCTGATGTAGTTTTAGAAGATTCCAATTCTGTGAAAACATCGCCGGCAGAAATATCTTCATCAGCTTCGGGAAGAGATACGAACAGAATGTCGCCTAATTGATCCTGAGCGTAATCTGTAATACCCATGATTGCTATATCGCCTTTAACTTTCACCCATACATGTTCTTTTGTGTACTGTAAATCTGCAGGAATATTACTCATAATTTCAGTCTCCTTTAATGATAAAATATCTACCGGTTTTTCACAGACCGGAAACGTTTTAATTCACAATTAGATTAGCATTAATCTATTTCATGGTCAAGTAAAAGTTGGTATAAATTATAATTATACATAAAAAGAGGCATACCACCGTAAGCCCCTTTTTATGTATAACCAATTATATGAATCTGATCATTCTTCAATACTTTCTTCGTATTCATCCGCTGATAATAAATCATCTAATTCTGTATCATCAGATAGTCTAACCTTAACAATCCAGTTTGCATATGCATCTTCGTTGATTAATTCAGGTGAATAATCAAGATCTTCATTGGAAGCAACGATCTTGCCGCTCACAGGCGAAAGAACCTCACAGGACACTTTGGAAGATTCAAATTCTGTAAAAACGTCACCAACAGAAATTTCTTCATCAATTTCGGGAAGGTCTACAAATAGAATATCACCTAACTGATCCTGCGCAAAATCAGTAATACCCATGACAACAATGTTACCTTCAACCTTAACCCATACGTGTTCTTTTGTATACTGCAACTCTACAGGAATATTGCTCATAGTTCTGGTCTCCTTTTAATTAATCTTTTATTATATGATACCAGGGCAAGGAGTATTTTTATATAATAACAAATGCAGCTTCCTATTATATAAAAAATGACACAGTACATAGATAAATCTATCACATGTACTGTGTCACATTATTACGTTCTAACTACGCGGTCAGATATTGCGTAAATACAACTCAGATTAGATGCCTGCCTGTTCCATCAGACTAGGAATCTTATCTTCCCAACCAAGTGTCATTACATGAACACCCTGGCAATAAGGCTTACATTCACGGATAATACGTGCAGCAATTTCAACACCAGTAATACCAGCTTTTGTCTTTTCCTTGTCAGCCTTCAGTTCATCAAAGATAGATTCAGGAATGGATACACCAGCTACATTGTTGTTCATGAAACGGCACATACCAACAGACTTGGGAATGATGATACCCAGCTGAACGGGTTTGCCAAATTCTTTTGCTTTTTCCATGAACTTAATGAACTGTTCAGAATCGAATACAGCCTGAGTCTGGAAGAATTCAGCACCTGCAGCGATCTTACGTTCCATTTTTACAAGCTGTGCATCTACGGAATCACTACAAGGAGATACTACAGCACCCTTTGCAAAAGAGGGAGCTTCACCTACCAGATCAAGACCTGCAAGATCCTTGCCCTGTTCCAGCTGACACATTGTGTAAAGAAGGGAAGCGGAATCAAGGTCAAATACAGGTTTAGCCTGAGGATGATCACCAATAAATGTATGGTCACCAGTCAGTGCCAGTACGTTATCAATACCGAACATTGCAGCACTAAGAAGGTCTGACTGCAGTGCAAGTCTGTTTCTATCACGGCAGGTCATCTGGAAGATGGGATTAAATCCAGCATCTTTCAGAGCCTTACATACTGCAAGGGAACCCAGACGCATTACAGATGACTGATTATCAGTTACGTTAATTGCATGAACATTCGTAAGATACTTTTTAGCTTCTTCGATCAGTTCGTCAGCATGACATCCCTTAGGCGGGCCAACTTCTGCGGAGATAACAAATTCTCCCTGTTTAAACAATTCTGTAATTTTCATTTTTCACTGCTCCTAACATATTTCAGTTCTATGATTACTTATTCTGACTGTTTGCATGCACCTGTTGCTTTAACTGTTGAGAAGTCATGCAGCTTGGTAGGGCACTTAAGAAGATCTAAACGACCCTGAGCTTCAAGGCGTCTGTAAATTCTTTCCCAACCACATTCCATGGTAGGATCAACTTCGCATTTGCCGTTCTTGGTACCACCGCAAGGTCCATTAACAAGGCTCTTGGAGCAAGCTGTGATAGGGCAAATACCACCGGTCATATTCAGGAAACATTCACCACACTGATCGCAATCTACTTCCAATGCAGTTACACCCTGGAAACCAGGAAGTGCGATTGTATCACATGCAGCACATACTTTTTTATCTTCAAAGATTTCAGCAACAGTCTGTACACCCACACCACATGAGAGAACCAGAATCATATCTGCTTCTTCGATCTGGGGAATATATGCTTTCAAACGAAGTTTTAAATTTTCAGGATTACAAATGTAATCTGTTGTCATAATACCAGTTACTTTTCCTGCATCACAAAGTTCCTTTTCCAGTTCGTTTGCTTCTGCTTCAGGAAAACCTATTTCCTTGCATCCATGGCAGTTGATAATGAAAGCTTTGCCGTCTACCAGCGATGCAATGGCTTCTCTGGATTTTAAGTTTGTCATTAACATTATTTCTTCATCTCCATAACCATTGTCTTGCCGACACCAATCTTAGTTACCAACGGGATCTTGGATGAACAGATGTATTCACAGCAACGGCACTGGAAGCAGTCCATGATATGAGCATCCAGGAGAGCCTGTGCATTACCTTCATCCACATATTTTGCAAAGTTAAGAGGAGCAAGCTCCATAGGACAGACATCTACACAACGGCCGCACTTGATACATGCAACTTCCTGTGTATGATCGGTAGGAACAGCGATAACACCGTTAGTACCTTTGATAACGGGAACTTCTGTATTAGTCAGAACTGCACCCATCATAGGACCGCCCATCTTAATAGTTACATCTTCACCTGTGGTGCCGCCGCAATAATCGATCAGATCCTGTACATTTGTACCGATTTTAACGATATAATTAGCTTTGCGTAACATGCGCTCACCGGTAATGGTAACAATACGTTCTACCAGAGGCATACCTTTCTGGATAGCATCAGAAATAGCGATTGCTGTACTGATGTTACTTACTACACAGCCTACGTCTGCAGGAAGCTTGCCGCTGGGAACCTGACGTTTAACAGCACGTTTGATGATCATCTTTTCAGCGCCCTGAGGGTACTGAGTAGCTGCTTCACAAACTTCGATGTTTTCGATACCTTCAATCTTAGCTTTAATAACTTCGATTGCATCAGGTTTATTGTTTTCAATTACGATGATACCCTTAGGAGCATCAACAGCCTTCATAATAGCCTTCAGACCAAAGAGAATCTCATCTGAGTACTCCAGAAGTGCTCTGTGATCGGCTGTAAGCAGAGGTTCACATTCACTACCATTGATAAGAACGTAGTCAATCTGCTTACCAGGCATAAGTTTTACATATGTAGGGAATCCTGCACCACCCATACCGGTGATACCTTTTTCCTTAACGATTTCTACGATTTCTTCTTTTGTCAGTTCATCCAGGCTCTTTCCAGCAGGCTGTACAGATTCATGTACTTCATTCTTTCCATCACTCTTGATAACGATGGAAACAATTTCTTTACCGTTGGAATGTAAACGAGGTTCAACTGCTGTTACAGTACCACTTACACTGGAGTGTACATTAGCACTGATGAATGAAGAAGCTTCTGCAATCTTCTGACCAACTTTTACATAGTCACCAACAGCAACGATGGGAGTTGCAGGAGCACCAACATGCATAGATGTAGGGATTACTACTTCTTCGGGTTCAGGGAATCTCTGAAGAGCAACATGCTCTGTAAATTCCTTACGTTCACAAGGATGAACACCGCCGTAGAAGCCTTCAAAACGATTTTCACGAACAGCTTTTACATATTCGCTGATAACCTTATGATTGATCTTGGAATAGTCACGCAGCTGGATGGGCTGATCTTTGAATTCCTGCTGACGACCCTGTTTTTCGAGACGCTGGTAAATATTTTCCCATGCACAATCTTTCTTAGGGTCAATTTCGCACTTGCCATTCTTAGCACCACCACACTGACCATTCAGCAGGCTCTTTGTACAATCAACGATCGGACAAATACCTCCGGTCATGTTCAGATAACACTGAGCACAAGCATCACATGTCTTCTTAGTTAATGCCATGCCATGATGTCCAATGTAGTTCAGGGAGTTTGTAGCTGCAACAATCGGAATGTTCTTCTGGTCAGCAACTGTCTGAATACCAAGACCACAAGAGATCACTACAACGTACTCAGTTCCTTCAGGAATTACATCTGCCAGTTTTTTGTCAGTCTGAACGGAATTACACAGGAAATCGATCTGAGCGGAGCCAGTAATTTTCTTTCCCTGTTCAGCTGCCAGCTGGATAAATTCTGCTGATTCCGGTTCTTCGGTTGTTTCAATTTCTTTGAAACACTTATTACAGGAAACAACAAACAGATTATCTTTGTCAGCTAACAGTGCTTCCAGTTCAGCTTTGTCTTTTAAAACAAACTTGGGATAATTCACATTTTTCTCCTTTCTGTGAATTTTTTTATTTCTGTCGGGAGATAGCGGAACAGCTTCTGCACCGAATCTCCCTGACATTTATATCCACCGGATCTGCACTAACCCAGCAAATAACATCATTATTTGATACCGTTCTGAACTTTACAAGCTTTGATCAGGTTCTTAGCAAGCAGTGCGGATGTGATAGCACCAACGCCAGGAACAGGTGTCTTCCAGCTAGCTACTTCTTCAACTTCAGGTGCGCAGCAGCCGAAGGTGTTGATCTTCTGACGACCAGTCTTTTCGTTCATGATCGGGTTGCCATCTGCATCGAAAGCTTTTTCTCTAACTACAGCAGCATCGATAACTACAGCGCCTTCTTTGATCATATCAGCTGTTACGGAGTTCTTGAAAGGTGTAGCAGCGATAACAACGTCAGCTCTCTGAGTATATTCGTTCTTGATTTCAGGATGTGTCAGATGATGAACGATAGAAACAGTTGCGAAACGGTTTGTCAGCATCATGGAAACGGGTTTACCAATAACGTTACTGTTGTTGATAACACAAACGTCAAGACCACATGCAACATCGTCTTCCTGACCGGGTTTTGCTAAAGGCAGGGGCTGGAATTTAGCTCTTGCTACTTCTTTGATTTCTTCTGCGTAGTAGTCAATAACTTCTACGATAGCACTTGCTGTACAAGGATACAGACCTGTGGGATCGTTGATAACCAGTTTACCCATGTTAGCTGCTGTACAAGCGTCAACGTCTTTTAAAGGATTGATGTTTTCGCCGATTGCAACGTTTTCATCAATGTTGTCCAGAGGACGGAATGCCAGGATACCATGAATAGAAGGATCTGCATTAACAGCTCTGAATTTTTCAATGTATTCTTCCTGTGAAACGTCAGCGGGCAGTTCGAAAACCTGAACTTCGATACCAGCTTCGTTCATAGTCTTTGTAGCACCTTTTTCGTAGGAAAGGTCGGGACCTTTAGCACCTACACGGAAAATGCCTAACTTGGGAGTAATACCCTGTGCTTTTAATGCATCAGCTGCTGCCTTACATTCGTCTTTGATTGACTGTGCAACTAATTTGCAATCTAATACTTTAGCGCTCATTTGAGAGTCCTCCTTAATATAATTGACAGGAAATCTACGTTCCTGAACCATTTGAATAAAACATACATGTCTGCTCACACAGACATCCTCAATTAAATGAAAATTGATACTTGTAAGATTAAGCTAATTTAGCCAGAACCTTTTCGTATACTTCATCACAGATCTTGCAGCCTTCTTCCATCATAGGAATCAGTTCTGCTCTTAAATCTGCTTTATACTGTTCGTCGGTAATGCAGTTCAGGTTAACAACTACGTTTAACCATCCGCTCTGCATAGCACCTTTTAACAGAAGTACGCCACAACCTACGTCAGAGATAGCAAGCATGGAACCTTTGTCTACCAGTTCTTCCTGAAGTTTAATGGAAGCATAGCAAACTTTCATGATATCAACAGGTCCCTGAATTGCAACTTTGAAGCATTTCTGCAGGGTTTCTTCTTTAATCTTCTTTTCTTCTTCTGTGTTTTTAGGAAGTCCATATGCCTGAGACAGAGGATAGAAATTTTCTGCATCTTCATCAATCAGTTCCATCAGTCTGTTTTTCAGAACTTCTGCTTCTTTCATGATACGCTGAATATCTTCCTCATACTGAGCATATTTTTTCTTACCTGTAGTCAGGTTACATACCATACCGCCTAATGCGATACCAAGTGCACCTGCCAGGGCAGCAACACCGCCGCCGCCGGGTACGGGAGCTTTTGAAAATGTCTCGTCTACAAATCCAACACAGCTGGCCTGTACTAATTTCATAATTTATGTACCTCCGGTCTGAAATCCTACGCTGGATTTCCAATTCAAGGCAGCCTCCTCAAAAAGAGGCTGCCAAGTTATCTGGAATTATAACACAGGTTACGGCAGCTTGCCATACTTTTCTGTGAATTCGTTAATTTTTCGTCATATTGAACAGCGTTATTGGAATATTGTCATATAATTTATCCTCACGCCACATAATTGTTAATAATTGATAACCGTTTATTAGAACAGACCTGTGATCTTACCAGTAGAATCAACGTCGATACGTTCTGCTGCGGGAACCTTAGGCAGACCAGGCATCTTCATGATTGCGCCGGTAATAGCTACCATGAAGCCAGCACCTGCACTCATGGTTACCTGAC
>JBGVFN010000125.1:0-23209 GCA_045121095.1 Lachnospiraceae bacterium
AAATGATGCAATTTCTGTCTGATTTAAGTGTGTTTCAAACCTTTCCAAACACACTTTTTGTTCTTTTTAATTATAATAAAGCAACGGCTTAACGTCAAGTAGTTTAATGCTTTAAAGTCAAAAATTATTCAAAAAAATGTAACCGTTCTGCCTTGGCTGAATAGTTTCTCTTCTCCGTAAAAACAGTTTCACAGGATTGAAAAAAAGCAAGGTCCGGTTCTCACCACACCTTGCCTTTTCTATTCTGAATTTGTTCAGGACCGTTCAGTTCTTCCAAATACCGTTGAATACTGCCAAAATTTAAACCATCTGTCTCTACAGCAGTTCCATCAACTCTTCTTTGGTCAGTTCAGCCAGACTGATCTGATTGCCGGAAAGCACCTGGTCCACCAGATTCTGTTTTGCTTCCTGCAGCTTCAGGATGTTTTCTTCAATGGTTCCTGCGGCAATGAGACGGTAAACATTTACTTCACGGGTCTGGCCAATTCGATAAGCCCGGTCAGTTGCCTGATTCTGGGCTGCCACGTTCCACCAGGGGTCATAGTGAATGACCGTATCTGCCTGCGTAAGATTGAGGCCGGTTCCGCCTGCTTTCAGGGAAATCAGGAAAATAGGAACTTCGCCTTCTCCAAATCGCTCCACCAGCTGCTGCCGTTCCCGTTTTCCGGTTTGTCCGGTCAGAGTAAAGCAGGGGATTTCTTCCTGCTCCAGTCTTTTCTCAATTAAATCCAGCATACGGGCAAACTGAGAAAAGAGCAGAATCCGATGACCGCCATCCAGACAGGAGTGAATCAGCTCCATTAACGCTTCCATTTTGGAATTGGCAGCAGTGAAATTGTCATATACCAGCGAAGGTGCACAGCAGATTTCACGAAGCCTTGTCAGATTGGAAAGAATCATGGCGCGGTTTTTGCGGAAGGAATCCTCTGTTTCGTGGGCCAGTTCCTTTTTCATCCGATAAGCAAATGCCGTATAGAGCTTTTTCTGTTCTCCTTCCAGTGCCGGATACAAAATCGTCTCGCATTTATCCGGAAGTTCTGTTAAAACTTCTTTTTTCAGACGGCGGAGAATAAATGGTGAAATCATGTTGTGAAGTCTTGTCACCACCCGCTCATCCTGATCTTTTACCAGCGGTACTTCAAATGCGGCATGGAAACGATTATAAGAATACAGAAATCCCGGCATCAGATAATCAAAAATACTCCACAATTCTCCCAGACGGTTTTCCACCGGTGTTCCTGTCAGGGCAAAACGGCGCACTGCACGGATTTTCTTGACTGCACGGGCATTTTGTGTTCCCTGATTTTTAATATACTGGGCTTCGTCCAGCACCTGCAGCCGGAACTCATAATTGGCATACAAACTGATATCCCGCCGCAACAGGTCATACGAAGTAATCCAGATCTGCGCCTGAGGACCATCTTTCAGGATTTTTTTACGCTCCACGCCATTTCCGGCAATTACAAGAGTCGTAATATCCGGAGCAAAACGGGCGATTTCATGTTCCCAGTTATAGACCAGAGAAGACGGACACACAATCAGAGAAGGGCGTGATTCTCTGATTTCAGCTTCCGTATCAGGACTTATTTTGACTTCTCCATATACCCGCTCAAACGTTTTGCCTCCTCCATATACCTGCTCAAACAAGGCAATCATCTGCACCGTTTTTCCAAGCCCCATATCATCCGCCAGAATGCCGCCAAATCCCATACGGTCCAGCATGGCCATCCACTGGTAGCCCTTCACCTGATATTCCCGCAAAACCGACTGCATGGACTCCGGAACCGGCTCCGGCTCCAGATCCTGCTTTTCCAGACAAGCTGTCAGGCGCTCAAAATACGCATCATGACTGTAATCCGTATGATACGTTTCAAACAGCTTTTTCAGATACAGCGCACGGCTTCCGGAAATTCCTGTCACCTTGCCTGTAATTTCCTTAGCAGACAGCTGAAGCCCTTCCATCAGTTCCGGCAAAATATCCAGTTCCTGATTCTGAAACAGCACATAGCTGCCGTCTTTGAGCTGATAATACGTCTTTTTCTCCTCATACTGCTTCAAAATCTGAATCAGTTCCTTCTGATCCAGCCCATCCATATCAATGGAAAGCTCCAGCCAGTCGGAAAATGACTGCACATGAAACTGCAGATGATCCGGCTGACGGATTTTCAATTCCAGGAGGGAATCCGACAGATGAATCTCTCCCAGCGGTACAAAGTCTGAAAAACCTCCTGCCGCCAGACGAAGGGCGGTCTGTTCATCCCCATAAGTGGTCAAAAGCCCCAATTCTGGATAACGCCGCTCAAAATAGTGAGACGCAGTCAGGGCAATTTTCTTCTCTTGAGCCCGGTCTCTCCAGGAAACCGGCGGATTCTCCCCGCTGACCGGATTAAAGGATACCGAACCATAATGATGGACAATTTTTAACGTAATCTCCATCTCATTTCTGAGGTCAAAGAAAAATTCCGTGCGCAGGGTTCTTGGCTCATATTCGGAAAGATCCACTTCTCCACAATCCACCTGAGCATAACGCTGCAGCGCCGGCAGTACATTGACGCAAAAACCGGGCATGTCCTGATCACTGATGCGGGCCGAAGCCGGCTGTTCTTCACATTTTTTCAGCAATCCCAAAAGAAACGGTTTCATATAACGGCTGTATGCGGCATCTGCCACCCGCAGAGTATCCTGCTCCACCATATAAAGATGCTTATGACCGCCAAAAACCACCAGTTTATTCTTTAAAATCAGGTTTACGCCCAGATTATGGCGCATATTGCTCCGATACCGCAGCAAAAGCTGTAAATCCGGGTTTTCCTGCACAATATTCAGATAGCCGGCGGAAGATAAATTTTCCTCCGCTTCCACCAAAGGGTCCGTAAGCGCCTGAAATAACAGATCCATGTCATCCTGCCCAATGAGCAGGTAACTTCCATCCCGGCTGTACAAAGACGATTCTCCGCCGTTTGACCGGCTGGAACGCTCCGCACCTGCCTGCCCGATACGATCATGAATCACAGAAAGAACCTCCAGAAGCTTCAAGCTTTCCTGATCAAATGCCTCCGGCACATGGTAAAAATCCAGAAATTTACCGTAAAGATACTTTCCTCCGGTGCGAAATGCCTCCATCAATCCGGAAATATCTCTTACTTTATAATATTTGCTGCTTCCGATTTTCAGATTCAGAGCCAGCCGATTGTCCTTTCCCGCAGAATACCCGAAAATCGGCTCATTGGAAACTACTTCCCTCCAGGAAAGAACCGGCATTACATGCACCAGCTCTTCTTCATTTTTTGTCTGCTCCACAAAACGTGAAAGCACCTCCCGCTGACGAATCTGTCCATATTCCTCAATCATGGGACGGACAAAATCCGTTGATTCTGTATTTTGATTCTCTGTTAATTCCAGCCAGGCCAGAGCCGCAGCTACTGCATGAGCACACAGGTGTCCCTTTTGTGAATCGGGATGCATACAACTACAGCGGGAAGACAGAATCCTCCCGCCGTTTATGGTTAAGTTCACCTGTTTTTCCGTCTCATGATCACCATGCGCCAGCGCAATCACCTTAATTTCATCTTTCCAGAAACTTTTTGTGGACTGCATCTTAATCTGCCCCATCTGACAGATATGGCTGCCTTCTTCAAATGCGCGGCGGCTGCCGGCTAATGCCTGTATCATATTACGGGTGATGGTCATGAATGATGTCACCTACATCCTTTCCGGTGCTTCGAATCCAAGCAGATCGATACAGGTTTCCAGTACCTTGCGTGTCAGCGCAAGCAGGCTGATATAGCCAGCTTTCACCTCCGCATCCTCCTCTGCCAGAATTCTGGTTTCATGATAAAATTTATTAAATGCATTGGATACTTCGTAAATATAAGCACACAGTTTGTGAGGTGCTGTCTCTGCAAATGCAGCTTCCACAGTATCACTGAAACGTGTCAGGATCAGCTGCAGCGCTTTTTCACTGGCACTGCGTGCAGGACACACAGCAGAAGCAGAAATTTCACGAGCATCTTCGCTGTCTTTGTATTTGTTGATAATGGACTTAATACGTACAATGGTGTACAGAATATAAGGACCGGTATCGCCTTCAAAGGAAGTAAAACGATCTACGTCAAATACGTAATCCTTACCTGCCTGATTGGACAGGTCACCGTATTTGATGGCAGAAAGAGCAACCACTCTTGCAGTATCCATGGCTTCTTCCTCAGAAACAGTGCGATTTTCCTTGATTTTTTCATAAACAGCTTCTGTGATTTCGCGAATCAGGACTTCCAGACGCATGACACCGCCATCTCTGGTCTTAAAAGGCTTTCCATCCTTGCCGTTCATGGTACCAAATCCCAGGAAACCAAGCTTTGTCTCCGGTCTTACGATATCTGCCTTTCTTGCAGTACGGAACACCTGTCTGAAATGCATTTCCTGACGTTTGTCCACTACATACAGTACATAATCCGGTGCAAACAGCTTTTCACGCTCCACCAGAGTCGCCAGGTCTGTCGTAGAATACAGAGTTGCACCATCGGATTTCACAATAATACAGGGAGGAACTTCCTTTGTATCGGTCTCTTCCTTCACATCCACAACCATGGCGCCATTGCTTTCATAAAGCAGCCCCTTATCCTTCATCATCTGAATCATATCGGGAATATAAGGCTGTGCATCACTTTCCTTCTTCCACAGATCAAATGTTACATTCAGGAACTGATAATTTTTCTTTAAATCTGCCACAGACACATTCAGAATCTGATTCCAGATGGCACGATAACCCGGTTTGCCCTGCTGCAGCATGGCAGTCGCATCATGCGCTTCCTTTGCAAATTCTTCATCCACTTTGGATTTTGCACTTGCTGCAGGATAAATCTCTTCCAGCTCACCAATGGTGAAAGGTGCTTTCTCCGGATATTCACCGGTATAATTCTCATCAAAATACACCAGATCCGGCTTGCGGTTCTTCAGTTCGGCAATAATCAGCCCCATCTGCAGACCCCAGTCACCCAGATGCACATCACCAACCACATCGTATCCCACATAACGTCCGATACGTTTTAAGCTTTCACCGATAATAGCAGAACGAAGATGTCCAACATGCAGAGGCTTTGCCACATTCGGTCCGCCGTAATCAATGATCATCTTCTTACCCTGACCCAGATCTGCACATCCCATATGCGCATCGTCTGCTTCTTCCTTCAGATAAGAAGCAACAAACTCTTCCTTCAGCTTCAGGTTGATAAAACCAGGTTTTACCACCTGTACTTCAGAAAATACAGGGCTGTCCTGCATAGCAGCAACCACATCATCTGCAATCATAAAAGGTGCCTTATGATATGCTTTGGCAGCAGCCATGGCACCATTACACTGATATTCACATAAATCAGGGCGGTTCGATACGGTTACTTTGCCGTAAGAAGCATCGTATCCGGCACTTTCAAATGCTTTCATTAACTCGCCTGATAAAACTGCATTAAACTTTTCCATAGGTTTCTCCTTATATGTTTAAAGGGTTTCTATACGCAGAAAAAGCAATGGAGAAGTGAAACTCTCCGGAACATTCTGCGCGATTTCTAGAATGGTCAATTATACCATAATTTTAGGTAAATGACAATTGGAATTCGAAGAAGGGGAATAAAAAGTAGTGGAAGGCTCCATTACAGACTACCTTACACGGAGACCCGCTCTCGCTCTGCCCAAACGTAGCGGACACTAAACGATCGTTCTTCCGAAAGGAAGGGCGAGAGTTTAGTGTCCACTGCGTTTTCCACAGAGCGAGAGCGGGTCCCAGAAGGGTATGCCGCTGCTGGAACGGACGTTTAAAAAACTTTAAAAACGCAACAGCAAATACTTTTCTTCCTACCAGTTCACTCGCAGCCCCTTAGGATAATGATTTTTAACCACCTGATTACTTGCTTTTCCCCATCCGATGGATACTCCGTCCACGCAGACCAGCACCCATCCTTTTTCTTTTCCACAGTCCAGGGTTTCTCCACGGAGATATTTGTGTATTTCTTCATGGTTTCCATTTACAGCCTGTTTTACATCTTCCGGATGTAATGCCATGGCAAGGGCGTGTGCGGGCTTGAATACCTTTCCTTTTTGTTCACCGATCTGCAGACCGGGTCTGAGTACTTTCAGGCCTTTGAGGGGCGGACAATATTGGGGTAAACGATAGAGCTGCTCTCCAAAGAAGATGTATTCTCCTTCCAGAGGGGTTTTTAAGGTTTCTTTTTCCCAGTTGTGGAATTCTTTTAGTTTTTTCTGGTCTTTCCAGGGGATGGATTTTTCTGTGGGAAGCTGATCTTCCTCTTCTGCCCAGGTATTTCGCTCTCCGGCTTTTTTCAGAATGGCTACGCCGTGGCCTTCTCCGTTCAGGTGGTGGGGCCAGAGACGCCAGGTTCCGGGGAGTTTGCCGGGAGTGAAGTGGGGGCATTCCACAGAAAGGTCGGCTTCCATCCAGGGGCATTCTTCCAGAAAACGGGCGATGACGCCTTCATTTTCTTCTTCTGCAAAGGTGCAGGTGGAATATACCAGCCGTCCGCCGGGTTTCAGCATTTTTTCAGCTTCCATTAAAATGGATAACTGACGGTCTGCACACATGGTGACATGTTCCGGGCTCCACTGGTGAATGGCTTCTTCGTCTTTTCGGAACATTCCTTCGCCGGAACAGGGTGCGTCACAGAGAATCCGGTCAAAATAGCCGGGGAGACGGTCCGCCAGGCGGGCTGGTGTTTCGTTGCAGACCAGCACGTTTGGTACGCCCATCCGCTCCATATTTTGAGAAAGAATCCTGGCACGGGCAGGATGAATTTCATTTACCACCAACAGCCCCTTCCCCTGCATGGCGGAGGCCAGCTGAGAGGATTTCCCTCCGGGAGCTGCACACAGATCCAATACCCGCTCACCGGGCTGTGCCTGCAGCAGTTCGGCTGCTGACATGGCGCTGGGTTCCTGGATATAGTACAGACCGGCTTCATGCCATACATGACGTCCGGGGCGTTCTTCTTCCGGATAATAAAATCCCGTAGGACACCAGGGAATCGGTTCTAAATGGAATCCGGAATCGTCTGCTATTCCCTGCAGTTTGCCAAATTCTTCCCGGGAAATTTTCAGTTCGTTCACACGCAGGCCCTGATAGCGTCCTGTTTCGTAGCTTTCCAAAAAGGCCTCATATTCCGGTCCCAGTGTTTCTTTCATACGTGTTAAAAATGCGTCAGGCAAATTCATATTGTAACCTCGCCCCTATTTTATTCGCCGCCCAAGCCAGTTTCATCCATGGTCATGGCATCCATGGACATCTTCATAACGGCTTCCACTTCATCCGGCGCCACATTCAGCTGTCTTGCCAGATCCTCAATGGTGGGCTGTTCGCCTATATCATCTGCGAACTCTTCTGATGCATCCATAAGACGATTGGCCATATCCGCCATACGATTTTTAAATGCATCCTGATTAGATGATTCTTCGATTAAATATTCCATGGCTTTGGAAATCCGCTGTTCCATGGCTTTCTGAAAACCGATTCCATTGTGTTCATCCACCAGAAGCAGCAGTTCCATATTGCCCTCCTGCACCAGATCAGACAGAGGAACACCGCGGCCTGCATAGTTACCAGCCAGTTCCACTACCTTTTTTAAATTTCCTTCCACCAGAAGCATTCTCGCAGCTGCATCACCGGCCATTTTCCGTTCAAACAAAGCAGCCTCTTCCTCCGGCTGATACCCTTTTACCAGCTTTAACTCTTCTAAATAAGACTGATAAATCTTCTTTTCCTTATTCTCCATCTTTCCGGTATTTTTTGCAGCGGTCATTTTCACAGCCTTTTTACCGGATTGACCGGATACGTCTTTATCCGCTGCATCGTCTTCTTCTATAATTGAAACACCATTGGCTTTCAAATAACTTCTCAGTGAAAGGAGCTGATCTGCATCCAGATTTTCTCCTGCGAAAGGCATCTCCATCATTTCCTCAGTAATAGAACCGCCGCGGTCCTTTGCCAGTGCCAGCAGTCCATGGACTTTTTCTAAAAATTCATTCTGATTCATTTATACATTCCTTCCTATTTCGTTCTGCAGCTGTGTTTAGAACTGTCCCATACATTCACAGTTACTGCAAAATCCATTTAAAAAGTCGATTGCTATATTTTCTTCACTCGTTAATAATAAACATATTTTGGTGATATTGCAATACCTTTGAAGTTTAAAGACATTTCTGCTCCGGCTGTAAACTTTACCTGTACAGCACACAGAAATATCTTCCAACACAAATGGGATATCCCTGTTTCATTTCATTTTACCAATAAAAAAATGGAGCTGTCTGCCACAGCCCCACCAATGTTATTTTAATTATTTACTGATTATTTACTGATCGTTTACTTTTTCCACCAAACCAGTAATACAACGCATCTGGATCAATCCATTCAACACCAGCAACGAAAATCTCATTTTCAGCCCATCCACACGTTACATATGCATCCGCCGTATAAGCTTAAATACCACTTCATTTTCCATAACCAGTGGTTTCACATGGGAGAAAAATACCACGCCGTCGGTGGATGCCAGAATTTCATCTTCCACGGTTCCTTCAAAGGGATGCAGGATTTCTGCAATTTTTTCTCCAAACTGTACGGTGTCTCCGGGTTTCTTTAAGGGGCGGTAAATACCGGCCGCCTGGCTGCGGATGACTTCCAGTTCTTTTTCGTATAAAATGCTGGCGATGAAGCCGCCGTGACAGCTGTATCGGATCAGGCCCATTCTGGACAGGAACCGGAGTACGGCTGTGACTGCCTGATTGGCGGATTCTTCGTCAATCTGGTCGGTTGCATTGGTGTATAGAGAAAATGCATCGGTTTCCCAGATCTGCCAGTTGTAGTTCAGCGTGGTGGTGTCCACCGGCTTCGGCTCACGGATCACCACGTAAGGCAGACCGAAAAGGTTTGCCAGACTGGGATTGTGGTAGCCGGTTTCCATCATACGTACATGGGGGATAAAGTCACCCGGCATATAAAAGCTGGCAAACTGAATGCCGTATTGATAGGCTTTTACCACGTCAAATACACCTGCAGCGATTCGCTGGGTGGTTTCACCTTTGTCATAACCTGGAAACATACGGTTGATATCGGTATTGTCAATGGGCCAGAATCGTTTGCCGATGTTCATGGAATAATGATTTACAGACGGAATCACCATGATCTCCTTACCCGGTACGATGGCCCCCTGTTTTTCCAGCGTTGTCAGCACCCGAACCAGACGGGAACATACATAAAGCTGCTGCACTTCATTTCCCCGGATGGGACCTACAATGCAGGCTGATTTTTCACCGGAACCAAAGGTGTATCCATAAATATTCATATCTTCCCGATACAGAGATTTCAGAGAATAAATGACTTTCTTATTCATGACGTTCACCTCCCAGAATTCTTGCAATTAAAGAGCCATATGCCACAATGGGGTATTCACGCAGGGTAAATACCATTCCATCAATGGGGGAGACAACGTCCTGTTCCACCTTTCCGGTGAGGGGATTTACAATCTGTCCCAGCCTTGCACCGGCTTTGATGTTTTTCCAGTGCTCCACGCAGGGCACAAACAGGCCGGAGGCGTCTGCATTGACAAATCCCACTTCATGGTCGGTGGAAACGATGGGTTTCTTGACGCTGGGACGTTCTTTGCTGTCCCAGATTCCCAGTTCAATCATTAGATTAAAAATTCCATCCAACAGCTGTTTACCGTATTCTTCTGTAATACGCATACCAACGCCCATTTCCACAACCAGGGTTTTGACGCCCCGTGAATTCAGGCTGTGTGCTAAAGTTGCCTCCAATACAGTGGATGCGCTGTGCACCCACACATAATCGCAGTTCACCAGTTTTGCATAAGGAACCAGCTCCGCTGCCGTCATCTCATTGACACGAACCTGGGGAATTTCCCGCAGATAAATGTTGCTGGCATGGATATCCATAGCCATGTCAGCGCCTTCCATATCCTCAATAATCTTGGCAGCCACGTACTCAGACATGGCACCATCGGTCAACGAACCGGGGAAAATACGGTTCAGGTCCAGATCAAACATGGGAATTCCTCTGGTAATGGAGTCAATTCCCAGAGGATTGATGGCAGGATACACATCCACAATACCTTTCAGCTTCTCCTTCTGAGCCTCAATCCGGCGAATCAGCTCGTAGCAAACATACTGTCCTTCCAGCTCATCGCCATGGGTTCCTGTTACAATGCAGATTCTCTTTTCATTTCCAGTCAGTACCTCCGGCTGCAGACGATTCTTCTTCACAACCAGATGCTCGTCCACCGGCAGTCCTACTGATACAACCGTTTCTATCATATGTGTTCTCTCCCTCTGGCTGCACATGTGCCCCATGCTCCTGAACCAGTACTTTTACCCAGTTCTTCTGGCTGGTCCTGCCCCGGAACACGCCCCGTTCCATGGGACAATCCGCAGAATCTCTTCCATGTGCAACCTTAATATAATAATTCGTGATTGTTCGGTCATGAGTGGGATCAAAACCATACCAGTAGCCATTATCATAAATCTCGACCCAGGCATGGGTTGCACCTTCCCCCGTCATAAAGCCGGACACATAGCGGGCAAAAACCCCCTGCATCCGGCACAACGTGATCAGAATCTGTGCATAATCCTGACATACCCCTTTCCCAAGAGAAAATGCCTCCGCCGCGGTGGTGGAAACGCTGGTAATGCCTGCTTCATAAGAAAAATGTTGATATAATACATGCATCATTTCCCTTACCTGCTCCCATACGGTTCCACCCTGTGCCAGCACCGGTCTGCAAGACTCTTCAAAGAAACTTCGCAGCCTATCATCCGGTCTTGTATAGTCTGTAAAATAACCATAACAAGGTTCCAGCGCTTCCTTTTCCAGCGCATTGACATCCACAAATACAATGCCCTGGGAAATCATGGAAAAACGGGTATGCAACGCCTGAATCCTGCAGCTGGTCAGCTGGTTTCCCTGCCCATCGGTTTTCTGGCACACATAATCTGCATCCTCAATCTGTACCTGACTTCCATACACCTGCTGGATTGCATTGGTCATGGGGACACAGCGCAGATTTACAAAATGGTCTTTCACCGCCGGGTCAAATTCTGCTCCCATCTCATATCTGTAATACAACTTATTCACAAAATCCCCTGCAGGGTTTCCAGCATCTGCATACGCAGATCCTGATAATCCTCTTCCCGGCTCATCATATCCCCCAGCAGCTGGAATTTATCATGATCGTATCCAATGCGTACCCGCTCCAGACGGTTGGAAAATTTTGCAAATTCCTTGCTGATTTCCTCGTAGCTGTGGTTCAGGCGCAGATACAGGTCCATCCGCTCCACGTAGCGGCCGCATTTGATAATATTGCGGTTTTCTTCATCCAGAACACAGTCATCAATACTGCCCCAGAATGCATAAATATCATCAATTACGGACTGCAGTTCAAATACCGGTGCCGGTGAACCTTTTTCCCTGCGGATAGCCTGAAGACAAAGCTCCAGATATGCCATGGATTCTGTGCTGACATCGTCACGGCTGACAATGGCGTTGTCATAAGCCCGTTTCATATTAGAAATAATGGAATCGGGATTTTCTTCATCCAGAATATAATCCTTTACAAAGTTTTCATGATTTCCATATACATCCGGAATGGAAAGCTTCATGCAAAATCTTTTGTAGGCATCTTCATTCTGGTCAATCATTCTGTCGTAATAATCAAAAAATTCTTTTACCGTGGTAAATACTCTTTCTGTATAACGGCCCAGCCAGAACAAGCTGTCCGCTCTGTCTAATGAGATAACACCCATGTGTCTTTAAAACCTCCTCCCTGAGATGAATTCACTACAAATGAATCGGGATTTCTGGAAAATCTTGTAAGACCGGAGGGCCATACCTTTGTGGTGGGACCGGATAGAACAAACGCACGCAGATCGGCTTTTCGTTCTACTTCTTTTTCTCCATCCATGACCTTCAGATCCAGAAAATCAATGACTTCCTGTGCAATAAAACGGCGGGATTCCTTGATGATGACCTGTTTCAGATTTTCCAGTTCTTCCCTGGAAAGATCGGAACCGAAAATAACGCCGTATCCGCCTGCCTCTGATACATCCTTCACCACCAGATGATCAATATGATCCAGAATATATTTCCGGTCTTCCTCATAGAAAGCCAGATAAGTGGGTGCATTTTTCAAAATGGGCTCTTCATGCAGATAATACTGGATCATCTTCGGTACAAAGTAATAAATACCCTTATCATCAGCCACACCATTTCCCGGTGCATTCATCATGGCCACATTACCAGCCCGGTACACATCCATAATCCCCGGCACACCAATGAGGGAATCCGGCTCAAAGGTAAGAGGATCCATATATTCATCCGAAACACGGCGATATACCGCACCAACCTGTACTTTTTTACCGGTAAATTCCTTATAGTACAATTTGTCATCTTCCACCACCAGATCCGAAGGCATGGCCAGCACTGCCCCGGAACGCTCCGCCAGATAAGAATGCTCAAAAAAGGCTGAATTATAACGGCCCGGTGTCATCACCACGTTAATACCGCCTGTGTTGGAATAATCCATACATTCCTTCAGCATCTGAGCATAATTACGGTTATCGTAAAGCGGATTTTTCTTAAATGCCTCCGGCGCCGCCCGGCGAGCCAGTTCTCTGGCGATCATGGGATAAGAAGCACCAGAAGGAATTCTCAGATTATCCTCCAGTATGTACCAGGTGCCATCTTTGGCCTGTACCAGATCAATTCCTGAAATGTGGCTGTAAATCTTTCCCGGCGGTACAATGCCTTCGCACTGAGGCAGATAGCCCTTGGAAGAAAATACAAAATCCTCCGGAATCACACCATCTGCAATAATCTGTTTTTTGTTGTAGACATCATAAAGAAAACAGTTCAGCGCATCCACACGCTGGATCAGTCCCTTTTCCAGATAATCAAATTCCTGCTTTGTAATAATCCTGGGAATTGCATCGTATGGAAAAAGCTGTTCTTTAAACGTATTATTCTTATAAATTCCAAATTTGACGCCATATCGCGCAAGCAGATAATTAATGCCGTCTGCCCGGTCAATTAAATCCGTATAATCGTTCATCCTTTTCTCCTCTACCTAAACCACAAGAGTTTCTTCTGGATTTTTCGTAACGATCCAGCCGTTCAAACCCTGCTGAACTATTACGATTTTTTACAAAAAAAGGCGCCAGTGCAATATACACTGGCGCCTTTACCCTTGTTATGGGGAAATTATAAAAGATACGATTATGAATGTCAAGGAAAATCTCAGCCAAAAGCAGCCTTAATTTCCTCAATTGTAGGCATCACACGAAGTGCGCCCTTCTTAACAGTGATCATGGATGCAGTCTGATTGGCTGTTACCAGCAGTTCTTTCATCTGTTCTTCATCCAGATCCAGGCCGTGGTCCAGAACGTAGTTGATCATGCATGCACAGAAGGTATCTCCTGCTCCGGTTGTGTCGACTACATGTTCAACCTTCACGCCGGGAGCGTAAACCTGTTTATCGTTGCAGAATGCGTAACTGCCGTCTTTGCCGGCGGTTGCACAGATTAATTTTGCAGAAGTCATGCCCTTGAGAATCTCAACACCTTTTACAATGTCACTTTCCCCGGTCATAAATTCTACTTCATTATCAGAAATCTTCAGAACATCGCAAAGCTGCATCCCCTTTGCAATCTGTTCCCTGGCCTCATCCATGGTTTTCCACAGAGGAGGACGAAGATTGGGGTCAAATGTAAAGATTGCACCGGCTTCTTTGGCGATCTGAATGGCTTTATACGTAGCTTCCCGTACTGCTTCATGTGTCATAGACAACGTTCCGCAGTGGAAAATCCTTGTATTCTTCAGCATGTCCTCATCTACTTCATCCGCAGTCAGCATCATATCCGCACCGGGATTTCTGTAAAATGAAAAATCTCTGTCACCGTCTTCTTTGGTATGCACCAGTGCAAGTGTGGTACGTACCTCCTTATCATAATGAAGCCCGGATACGTCAATACCCAGTTCTTCGATGGTCTTACCCAGCATATGTCCGAAAAAGTCATCACCAACCTTACCAATAAAGCCGGTCTTCTTTCCCAGATTATTCAGCATAGCCAGAACGTTGCAGGGAGCACCGCCCGGATTTGCCTCAAACATGAGATTGCCCTGTCCGCTTACTCCATTCTGAGTAAAATCAATCAATAATTCGCCAAGTGCAATTACATCCATTTTCTTCATTTTCAATCTTTACCCTCATTATATCTGGTGTGTTAGAAATATTTTTTGGTTCCCCAAAGGTTACGTCTCTTCAGATCCAGATATTCATTATAAGCCTTCTCCAGAATCTGCTTTTCATTGGAGAATTTCAGCAGATGATAAGCTTCAATAAACTTATAGTACCCGGAATCCACAAAAAACTCTTCTTTCTGAGGTTTGGAATAATAGCTGTCCGCCATCATCAGATACCAATGCACCTCTTTTTCCACCACATCATCCGGTGTAGTGAATGAATATTGACTTTTGCCAATATACTTAATAATTGATGCATCCGCATCCGTCTCTTCTTTTACTTCCCGCAAAGCCGTGGTCTTAAAATCTTCCCCCGGCTCTACCGTACCTTTAGGCAGGACCCATCCTTCATACTTGTTCTTATAATTTTTGTACAGAACAAGGATTTTTCCACGAAAAATAACCACACCGCCGCAGCTGATCGCATGACTCATGAAACATCCTCCTTCAAAAGCGCGACAGCCGATTCAGCAGGAGTCGAATCAGCATTCCTGTCTTTCACGCATAATTGTAATTAGTATAACTCTTTTTATACTAATCTGCAAGGAGAGTGCCGAAAATCTTTTATCAATTTGTAACTATTCAGCCAAGCATGATTTTGTTCAAAATACCGTGTCAAGCTTGCTTGTAAACGGTATTTGGGACAGAAAATCGTATTTGGCGTTTAGCCAAATGAATAATTTTCGAAGAAAATTATGAATGCTTGCTGGATTTATTCAAGACAGTTCAGCAAGGCTGAACTGTTACATCAATTTAATCAGTTAAAAGCGCATCAAAAATTTTCTTCACAATGGGACCGCCTGCTTCAGAGCCTGCACCGCCTTCTTCCAGTACGATACTGACTGCGATCTGAGGATTTTCTGCCGGTGCATAAGCCACCAGCCAGGCGTCGGTTTCTTTATCATTATCTGTCTGGGCAGAACCAGTCTTAGCAGCTGCCTGATAGGAACTGGACTGCAGAATCTTTGCCGTACCATTGTTTACAACTTCCGTCATCATCTCCCCAATAATGGAAGCCTGATCTGCAGTCATCACAGAACCAATGCTTGTGGGTTCAAATACTTCTTCATGATTTCCGTCCACACTGTTTACTTTTTCCACAAGTGCAGGCAGCATCATCACGCCATTATTTGCCACTGCAGAAATGATCATGGCATTCTGAAGAGGCGTTACCAGCGTATTTCCCTGTCCAAAGGAGGTCTGCATCACAGACCAGAGAGAGGAATCTCCATTCAGGTCAAATTTACTGGTGGCAACAGAAAACTTTGTGGGCAGTTTTTGGTTAAACATCAGCCGTTCTGCAGTGGCACGGAACTCATCTGCATCCAGTGAAACACCCAGATTGATAAATGCACTGTTACAGGAAAGAGCCAAAGCACGGCTTAAGTCCACTTTTCCATGAGAATTACCATGGGAACAGCGCACTTTATTGCCTTCTATGGTAATGGAACCTTCACAATTATAGAAATAATCCTGCCAGTCATCGGGATTTTGCTCCAGATAAGCCAGCGCTGTTACAATTTTAAAGGTAGAACCCGGTGAATACAGCCCCTGGGTAGCACGATTCAGCAGGTTGGAATTACTAGAATCTGAAATCAGCTCCGCATAATCCTCTTCCAGTGTGTTGGGATTGAAATCCGGTTTGGAGACCATGGCAAGAATCTTGCCGGTGGACGGCTCCATGACCACACAGGCACCTTCATAATTACCCATGGCATCATAAATCAGCTGCTGCAGTTCTGCATTCAAAGTCGTAGTGACCGTATCACCTGTCACCTTTCGGTCTGTCAATTCCTTATACAGCTTATTCCAGCTGGACTCATGGGAATTCAACAGATAATAACTGGCGGAAGACTCCAGCCCCGCCTCACCTACACTGGTATAACCAACCACATGAGAAAAAACAGAGTTATACGGATATGTCCGCACATCCTCGCCATTTTCATCCTGTTTTGTAGTTGCCAGCACTTCTCCGTCGGAAGAAACCAAATCTCCCCGCACACAGGTTTCATTCAGTTTATCCAGACGTCCATTATAAGGACTGTTTACCAGATCAGGTGCCTCTTTCCAGGTAAAATAACACAGATATCCTATAAGACCTACAAAAAGCAGAACAAAAAGATAAATCATATGAAGAATATATTTGTTGGTCTGCATTTTTGCTTTTTTCTCCTTCTCAGACTTTTTCTGAGTCAGATTTTTTTCCTGTTTCATCTTCTCTTCTGCACCTCCTTACCAGTCCTCCATTTTAAGCTGGGCCTTACGGGCAGCAGATTCCCTGGAAGCTTTTCTCGCTGCCAGCTCTGCCTTTTCCCGTCTCAGCTGTTCATCTTCCCGAAGCTTATTCATATACAGCCCCTCAAAAATACCAAATATAAAGAAACTGCTGAGCAGAGAGCTTCCGCCGTAGCTGATAAATGGCAGGGTAACACCCGTTAAAGGTACCAGTTTCACCACACCAGCCACATTAATCAGAATCTGAACACCAAATACACAGGCAAGCCCAAATGCCGTAATTTTATAAAACGTCAATTTCATCCATGTGGAAATCCAAAGGAAACGCACCAGGATTCCCAACATGATCATCAGAACACAACAGCCTACAATAATCCCCAGTTCTTCACACATGGCTGAAAAAATAAAGTCTTTTTCCGCCACAGGAATCACACCCGGCGTTCCGCCGGTCAGTCCCAGACCAATCCAGCCGCCGGTGCCGATACCGAACAAAGACTGGGCGATCTGCCAGCCGGTGTTGCTGATATCTGACCAGGGATCCAGCCAGGTAGCCACACGAACCCGCACATGGCTAAACAGGAAATACGCCGCCACCGCAGCCACACCGCCGCAGCCAAATCCGGCCAGTACATAATAAAATTTCTCTGTAGCCACATAGAGCATAAATACATAGGCAATAAAATAGATCAATGCAGTACCTAAATCTTTGGAAATTACCAGCACCAGCACATGGGCCGCTGCCACTGCCGTGGTAATTACTACCTGTTTAAATTCCAGACTTCGATGAAACATGCCCGCCACAAACAGAACCAACGTAATTTTCACAATTTCCGAAGGCTGAATAGAAAAACCTGCCACACCAAAAGACAATTTTGCACCATATTCGGTACGTCCGCCTACCATGATGGCCATCAGCGATGCCAAACCGCCGATTCCATAGAACCAGGTCCAGCGATACAGATATTTCTTGGCATTATCCAGAATCTTAGGAACCACCAGGGTAATAATCGCCGCGATTACCAGCAAAAGCAGCTGTTTATAAGCTTTATTTACCTTCAGACGCGCCTGGACTGTCAGTCCCAGCATAACCAGAAACAGAACATTATTCAGCAAATGCCTGTCTGCCCGCCTGTAAATTGCCGGATACACCTGCTGATATACTGCAAATACCAGCAGCGAAACCACATAAAAAATCAAAATCGAAATATCCTCATAGTATGAAAAAAGAATTACACTCATGAGGAACTGCAATACATACATGAGAAAAGACTGTACGCTCACCACACTGTTCTGGCCGCGCTCCGTCTTTTTGGTAAAATAGTAAAGATCCAGCAGTGTATACAGCACAACCAGCGCTACAATCACATATCTGGAAACTCTTACCATCAGATTAAGCATGCTCTTACCGCCTCCTTCGGGCCTTTATTTCTTATTGTACCCCTCTTGTAAAATGTCCCCTGGTCATCTGTGTGACCTGACCTCTGTTACTATCAGCCTTTCCGTTCCAGATTTGCTCCAGATCAGAAAGAACCGCCTTTACTTCTGCCTCTTTTTCCACTGTAAATGATAAACGAACCGCCGCAGGCTTCAGTTTTTCCACGGCATCCTTCTTATCCAGCAGATAACAGGGCAAAGAATTATAAATCACATTATAACAGTATTTGCAGCAGCATACATCTGCAAAAGAAACACCCTTTCGGTCTGTTAAGGTCACTGTATCCCCCGCATGAGTACAGCCCCCTGTTGTCTTTCTGACACAGCCGGCAGTAACCATCATGGGAAGATATCCATAAATCATCAGCTCCGAATCCTGACAGCCACGGCTGTATAATTCTTTTTCGTTGAGCTCCAAAGGAGCCGTCAAACGCAGAATGTTTAAATTTTCTACACCGGGCAATGTATACACCTGTTCCTTGGCCATGGCATTCCAGGTATACAATGTATGATCGATCACCACCGGAAGGGGACATTTGCGCTGAATCAGCTCCTGAAGCGCATCCAGCGAACCTGCCACGACTCCATCCAGACCGGCATTCAGAACCAGTTCATACTGCTCCTTCCACTCACGGATAGCCGGTTCACGCCAGATTCTTGCCACAACCAGAAACAGCTGTTTTCCGTTTTCATGACATCGATCTGCTGTTTTTTTCAGCTGCGAAAAAGATACTGCTGTACTATCCAGATAAATATTTTGAACATTCCTATCTTCCAGAAGAATGGGCAGATACTTCAGATTGGAAATCTGGGCTATAACGGGTATGGAAGACTTTGTCCAAGCTGCTGTTGCTGTTTGGGGAAATATCTGCTGTTTCGCAGCATCTCCTGTTTCAGCCACTGTCTGCTGCGGCAGTTTTCTGCGCCCTGCTTCCAGAATCGCCTGCTCCAGCTTCTCCAAAGCTTCTCTTCGCAGTTCATTCATGGCCTGAACCGGCATAAATGCATCTTCTGAAAGGAAAACCTGCAGATTATCCAGCTGGAAAGGAGTTCCTCCCATTTTTCGAAACTGTTTCTGCACATCGGCTTCCATAAGCGGACGTTTCAAAGCAGGAGATACCAGTTCCTTACTGATTGCTTCCACATAGACAGAGCCGCATTCCAGGGACATCATAGCATGATCCCCCGTACAGATTGTTACAATTCCGCTAACTTTTTCTTTCAATTCCTGCCCAAGATATTTCTTTTCTGTTTCTTTCATCAAGGCCTGATCCGGTGTACGAAGCTTCGCTTTCTCCTTCAACGCCATCATATCCCGTCCATTGTGGCCGATGAGATAATGGCTGGTAAAACCGCCCCGGTCAAAATATTGAGATAACGCATATAAATCCTGCGGGTCCACATGCCATTCCTTATTTTGGGCAGTTTTTCTTTTTCTCTCCACAGTTTTTTTCAAACCAGAGTCTTCTCCATGCTGTTTCTCGTACAAATCCAGATATTTGCGGTAAATGCTGACCACACCCGCTGTATATAAAGGACTTTTCATGCGTCCTTCAATTTTAAAGGACATGACACCAGCCTGAGCCATCTCCGGCAGATATTCCAGCGCACACATATCTTTCAAACTTAAAAGATAGGATTCCGCCGGTTTATTCAAGGTTTTTCCAGAAGCATCCCTTGCTGTATAAGGCAGTCTGCAGGGCTGAGCACAGCGCCCGCGATTGCCGCTTCTTCCTCCGATTACGCCGGAGTATAAACACTGACCCGAGTAACAGTAACAGATGGCACCATGAACAAACGCCTCCAACTCCATCTGTGTTTCCTGATAAATCTGTGCCAGCTCTTTTAAATTTAATTCTCTTGCCGCCACCACCCGGGTCAAACCAAGATTTTTTAAAAGTCTGGCACTGGACGGGCTGGTCACTGTCATCTGGGTACTGGCATGAATGGGCAGGTCGGGAAATTCCTTTCGCAAAAATGCCAAAGCTCCCAGATCCTGTACTAAAATGGCATCCACACCCTGTTCGTAAAGGGGCGCCACGTAATCATACAGTTCCTGCTCCAATTCCTTCGGTTTAATCAGTGTATTTAAAGTTAAATATAACTGCTTTCCATGCAGGTGTGCATAATCAATGGCCATTTCCAGAGAATGCTCTTCTGAGGCACTTTCTGCATAAGCACGGGCAGAAAAACGGTTTCCACCCATATAAACAGCATCGGCACCCGCCTGAAAAGCGGCCTGTACACCTGCAAAAGAACCGCCTGGCGCAAGCAGTTCCAGGCGATTTTTCTTTATTTTACTCATAATTATCCTCTTGCAATTTGAACTTGAGACTGGCAATTTCCTTGTCCTTCTCATCAATCAAATCCAGATATTCGATCATATCATTTTCATTCTCAGCAATCTTCTCATTCAGCTCCTGAATCTGCTTCATCAACTGCCGTTTTTCCCGCATCAATTCACCATTCTCCTGGAATAAAGAAGATTTCTCCGTTTCGTCCTGCTTCCGTTTCTCTTCATGTGCTTTCTGAAGCTGAGATTCCTGTTGGGCCAGATGTGCCTGGTGCTGGGCTTCTTTTTCGGTCAACTGGCTCTGATGCTCATTTTCTTTCTCAGTCAGCTGGTTCTGATGTTCTGTCTCTTTTTGAGCCAGATGTGCCTGATGTTCTGTCTCTTTCTCAGCCAGCTGGGACTGATATTCGGCTTCTTTCTCACTCAACCGATTCTGATATTCTGCTTCTTTCTCTTCCAGCTTGGACTGATACTCTGTCTCTTTCTCACTCAACTGATTCTGATATTCTGCTTCTTTCTGAGTCAGTTTGCTCTGATATTCGGTCTCTTTCTCAGACAGTTTGCTCTGATATTCGTTTTCTTTCTCGGTCAGCTTGCCCTGATATTCAGCTTCTTTTTCTGCTAACTGGTTTTGATAGTTCACTTCTTTCTCAGTCAACTGATTCTGATATTCTGCTTCTTTCTCTGCCAGCAGTTCCTGATATTCGCTTTCCTGCTCCGTCAGCAGATTTTCGTATCCAGGTTTCATGGAAGCAATACGGTTTTCATATTCCGCGCGCATTTCTGCCAGCTGGTTTTCGCAATCGCGTTCCTGTTCCGCCAGCTGTACTTCATAGCCGGCTTTTTCTGCAGCAAATTGTTTCTGCATGTCAGAGACACGACCTTCATATTCTGATTTTCGGGCAGCAATCTGCTTCTGCAAAGCCAGATACTTTTCCTCCTGTTCTGCCAGCTGAGACTGCAGTGTGCTGCAGCTTTCGGTTTGCTCGGTCAGCTGATTCTGCAGAGCCTGATATTTTTCGGCCTGTTCTGCCAACTGCGCTTCATATTGTGCATTTTGTGCTTCATTCTGGATATTGGCTGCTTCCGCCAGCTGTGACTGTAAAGCTGCGATCTGTTTTTCATAGTTATTTCTTAACAGTTTTTCTTCCCGTTCTCTGGCAGCCGTTTCCTTTAATTGCCTTTCTACCTGTTCAGAGTTTTTGGCATGATCGGAAACTTTTCTCTTTAAAATAGACGTTTCCGTCTTATAATTGTTCAGTTCCTTTTCCATTCCGGATATTCTGGAGGAATACTCCCGGTCCCGTTCCGCCAGACGCTGCCGCTCGGTCATGGTGACCTCCAGCTGCTTTTTCAAAGAAGCAATCTCCTCGCCTCTGACAGCCTCCGCCGCTTCCATCTGCTTTCTGGCTTCCACCAGTTCCATTTTCAGGCGGTAAATTTCCTCTTCGGCCCGATTGTTGGCCACTGCCTGCTTTTCCTCGGTCCATCCGCTTTGTTTCAGATAATCATCTGCCAGATTCAGATACATCATCAGCATCTGATAATCCTGGCTTCGACCAGTAAATCCGGGAATTTCCTTCAATTCATCATACTTACCATTGACGTACTCCGCCACCTTTTGCATATAGGCAGCACTTTCATTTCCGGTCAATTTAAATCTTCTGCCGCCTAAAGTAATCTCCACTGTATTTCGGGTATCCATGCACGCACCCCTTTCCATCTGTGTTGTATGTTACAGCCCTTCCAGGCAAATCTTTTTCTATGCAAATCTTTTCTATCTGCTCCAATGTCTGTCCAATAAATTGCTGACATTTCAAGCTTCACTAAGCATTTACCTGCTCTGCACCGGTAACTGCTGCCAGTCCCAAATGCCGGTAAGCAGCAGGTGTGGCCATACGCCCTCTGGGGGTTCGATTCAGCAATCCATTCTGAATCAAATACGGCTCATAGACATCTTCCATGGTATTGCTATCTTCTCCTGTAGCAGCAGCCAGTGTATCCAGGCCCACCGGACCTCCGTCAAATTTTTCAATAATCGTTAATAAAATATTTCGATCATTCTGGTCCAGCCCCAGGGTATCTACTGCCAGCAGATCCAGTGCTGTAACCGCCACTTCCTCTGTAATCACTCCATTATACCGCACCTGTGCAAAATCCCGGACCCGTTTCAGCAGCCGGTTGGCAAGACGGGGAGTACCCCTGGAACGTCTTGCAATTTCTGCTGCTCCATGGGTATCAATTTCTACCTGCAGGACGCGGGCAGAACGCATAATGATCGTCTGCAGCTCCTGTGGAGTGTAATATTCCAGTTTAGTCACCAAACCAAATCGATCCCGTAAAGGGGCTGTCAGCATACCTGCCCGGGTAGTTGCCCCTACCAATGTAAAAGGAGGCAAATTCAGACGCACAGATCGGGCTGTGGGACCTTTGCCAATCATAATATCTATGGCAAAATCCTCCATGGCCGGGTAGAGAACTTCCTCCACCTGACGATTCAACCGATGAATTTCATCCACAAACAACACATCGCCCTCCGCCAGACTATTTAAAATAGCTGCCATTTCCCCAGGCTTTTCAATGGCCGGACCGGAGGTGATCTTCAGATTGCTGCCCATTTCATTGGCAATAATCCCTGCTAAAGTCGTTTTACCAAGCCCCGGCGGCCCATAAAAAAGCACATGATCCAGCGGCTCCTTACGCATTTTGGCTGCTTCCATAAATACTTTCAGGATTTCCCGTACTTTTTTCTGACCGATATATTCATCCAGACTTTGGGGGCGCAGTCCGCTCTCCAACGTTTTATCTTCTTCTGTAATTTCTGTCGTAATAATTCTTTTTGCCATCACAAAAAATCCTTCTAACAATTATAACAAATTGGTCAAAGCCTGACGCAGTAACATTTCCACATCTGCGGTATCACCAAGACTCTTTGCCGC
>JBGVFN010000126.1:0-2001 GCA_045121095.1 Lachnospiraceae bacterium
GTCGTGAGACAGTTCGGTCCCTATCCGGCGCGGGCGTAGGATATTTGAGAGGAGCTGCCCTTAGTACGAGAGGACCGGGGTGGACTGACCTCTGGTGTACCGGTTGTTCTGCCAGGAGCATGGCCGGGTAGCCAAGTCGGGACGGGATAAACGCTGAAGGCATCTAAGCGTGAAGCCCCCCTCAAGATGAGATATCCTAAGACCCCTTGAAGAACACGAGGTAGATAGGGCAGAGGTGGAAGTGCAGTAATGCATGGAGCTGACTGCTACTAATAGGTCGCAAGCTTATCCAATAGGTTAGGGTATAGAGAATCGGATGGCTAAAAATGCTGTATGTGGTTTTGAAGATACGTCAAAGAGAGACACAGGATGAATGTCCTGTGTTTTTTTATGAAAATGCAAAGTTTACGTTTGGAAGGAAAACGGAGAATCTTCTATGAAAAAGATGATTGTAAAAGTTTCATTATAATAAGGAAGCTTTTTCGTGAAAATAACGAAAAACCGCTTGACAAAGTCTTCATTGAGGCTTTTGTAAAGCGGTTTTTTCACGTTTTCTGCAAAAAAACTGTCAAATTTTTCGGATTTATTTTGAAAATGTGGTTGACAGGATTTGCTAGTTGTGATAGGATGTAGGTTGCATTATTGTGCAGGATTATGCCCACTGGCATAACTATGCCCAAAAGTTGAATAGACTGCAGAAAGAACAGAGGTGAAACATCAATGGAGAAAAACAGGATACGTCCTATTACAAATGGTAAAGGATTTCGTATGAGTTACTCACGGCAGAAGGAAGTCCTTGAGATGCCGAATCTTATTGAGGTTCAGAAGGACTCTTACCAGTGGTTTCTGGATGAGGGACTCAAAGAAGTTTTTGCCGATATCTCACCGATTGAAGATTACAGCGGAAAGCTGAGTCTTGAATTTGTGGATTTCAAACTGTGTGAAGACGATGTAAAATACTCGATTGAAGAGTGCGTAGAGCGTGATGCTACGTTTGCAGCACCGCTGAAAGTCAGAGTGCGTCTTCATAATAAAGAAAATGATGAAATCAGCGAACATGACATTTTCATGGGTGACCTTCCGCTTATGACAGCCACTGGTACATTCGTGATCAATGGTGCTGAGCGAGTTATCGTCAGCCAGCTTGTTCGTTCCCCGGGTATTTATTACGGAATCGCCCATGATAAGCTGGGCAAAAAGCTGTATTCCTGTACGGTTATCCCGAACCGTGGTGCATGGCTGGAATACGAAACAGACTCCAATGATGTTTTCTATGTACGTGTCGACAGAACGAGAAAGGTTCCGGTTACTGTTCTGATCCGTGCACTGGGCCTTGGTTCCAATGCAGAGATTATAGATATGTTCGGTGAAGAGCCGAAGATTTTGGCTACACTTGCGAAAGATACATCTGAGAGCTATCAGGAAGGTCTTCTGGAACTGTACAAGAAGATCCGTCCGGGCGAGCCGCTTGCAGTAGAGAGCGCTGAGAGTCTGATCATGAGCATGTTCTTTGATGCCCGTCGTTATGACCTCGCAAAAGTAGGCCGTTACAAATTCAATAAAAAACTTATGCTTCGCAACCGTATTGCAGGACATATTCTTGCAGAAGATGTCATCGATACAACAACAGGTGAGATCCTGGCAGAAGCTGGCACAGAAGTTACACGTGAACTGGCTGATACCATTCAGAACGCAGCTGTTCCGTTTGTAATGATCCGTACAGAAGAGCGTGACACCAAGGTTCTGTCTTCCATGATGGTAGACCTGAAAGCTTATGTGGACTGCGATCCGAAGGAGCTTGGTATCACAGAATTAGTATACTATCCGGTACTTGCAAAAATACTGGAAGAAAATGAGAACATTGAGGATCTTAAGGATGCCATCAAGCGTTCTGTACATGAACTGATTCCGAAGCACATTACAAAAGAAGACATTATGGCTTCTATTAACTATAACATCCATCTGGAATACGGCATTGGCAATGACGACGATATCGACCAC
>JBGVFN010000127.1:0-35011 GCA_045121095.1 Lachnospiraceae bacterium
AAGCATTCATAATTTTCTTCGAAAATTATTCATTTGGCTAAACGCCAAATACGATTTTCTGCCCAAAATACCGTTTACAAGCAAGCTTGACACGGTATTTTGAACAAAAATCATGCTTGGCTGAATAGTTACAAAAAATCATGCTTGGCTGAGTAGTTACAACAAATTAAATGTTGGCAAAATACCACATTTATGATATAATGATTTATTGCAATGCAATTTAGAATGCAATGATTCTGTTTCTGGTAATCGAGCGGCTTTCTTTCAGTGTTTTTTAAGGAAAAGCGTACGAAATATAAGATGAAACAGTGCAATTTAAGGAGGATACACACGATGAGTGTAACAGTTGAAACTTTAGAAAAAAATATGGCAAAACTGACCGTTACAGTAGCAGCTGATGAAATCGAAAAAGCTATGCAGGCTGCATTTCTGAAGAACAAAGGTAAATACAGCGTACCTGGCTTCAGAAAAGGTAAAGTATCCCGTACTGTTCTGGAAAGAATGTACGGTAAAGGCCTGTTTTACGAAGATGCAGTAAACTCTGTAATGCCTGAAGCATATGCTGCAGCAGTTGAGGAAAGTGGTCTGGACATCGTTTCTGAACCCGAAATCGGCTTCGTAGAAACAGATCCTGAAAAAGATCTGGTATTTACTGCAACTGTAGCAGTAAAGCCTGAAGTAGTACTGGGTCAGTACAAAGGTCTGGAAGTTCCCAAAGCTGACCTGTCCGTAACTGAAGAAGAAGTACTGGCTATCATTAAGAGAGAACAGGAAAAGAACGCAGTTAACGTAAATGTAGAAGGCCGTGCAGTACAGGCTGATGATGTTGCTACTATCGACTTCGAAGGATTTGTAGACGGTGTTGCATTTGAAGGCGGCAAAGGTACAGATTATCCTTTAACAATCGGTTCCAACACTTTCATTCCCGGATTTGAAGATCAGATCATTGGTCATGAAATCGGTGCAGAATTCGATGTAAATGTTACTTTCCCTGAAACTTATCAGGCAGAAGAATTACAGGGCAAAGCTGCTGTATTCAAAGTAACTGTTAAGAAGATCGAAGAAAAACAGCTGCCCGAACTGGATGATGAATTCGCTGCTGAAGTTTCTGAATTTGATACTCTTGCAGAGTACAAAGCACATGTTGAAAAAGCAGAAGCTGAAAGAAAAGAAGTTGCTGCTGAACGTGCAAAAGAAGATGCTGTAGTGAATATGGCAGTTGAAAATGCACAGATGGATATTCCTGAGGCTATGGTTAATACCGAAGCAAACAACATGATCAGAGAATTCGCTAACAATCTGGCACAGCAGGGTCTGCAGCTGGAACAGTATCTGCAGTACTTTGGTCAGACTGAAGAAGGTATGAGAGAACAGATGAAGCCCAACGCATTAAAGAGAATCCAGTCCAGACTGGTTCTGGAAGCAATCGCTAAGGCTGAAGCTTTCGAAATCACTGAAGAAGAAATCGATGCTGAAATCGCAAAACTGGCTGAACAGTATCAGATGGAAGCAGATAAAGTTAAAGGCATGGTTAACATTGATTACATCAAAGAAGACCTTGCATACAACAAAGCAAGCAAATTATTAGTTGACGAAGCTAAGGAAGTTTAATTACAAATTAGGGGGTCTTTAAATGCCGGTTATTCCTTATGTAGTAGAAACCACCAGAAATGGTGAACGATCCAGTGATATTTATTCACGACTGTTAAAGGAAAGAATTATTTTTCTGGATTCTCAGGTAACAGATGAATCTGCAAGTATTATTGTAGCACAGCTTTTATATCTGGAATCCGAAGACCTTACCAAAGACATTAGTTTATATATCAACAGCCCGGGCGGTTCCGTAACCGCAGGTATGGCAATTTATGATACCATGCAGTACATCAAATGCGATGTATCCACAATCTGCATCGGTATGGCTGCCAGCATGGGTGCATTTCTGTTATCCGGTGGTGCAAAAGGCAAACGTTTTGCTCTGCCCAACGCAGAAATCATGATTCATCAGCCCTCTGGCGGAGCTCAGGGACAGGCTACAGATATCAAGATTGTAGCAGACCGTATCATTGAAACTCGTAAGAGATTAAATGAAATTCTGGCTGCTAATACAGGTCAGCCTCTGTCAGTTATTGAAGTAGATACAGAGAGAGACCATTACATGTCTGCTGAAGAAGCAAAACAGTACGGATTGATCGATGCTGTTCTCGAGAGGAGATAGGATACCGATTCCCGCAAAACAAAAGATACTGCCGGTGCCGGATAAAGACACCGGCAGTAGTATATTGATTGGAAAGCGCGGTGCGATAGACAATGGCAAGTAGATTTGAAGAAAAGCTCAGATGCTCATTCTGCGGAAGACCGCAGGATAAAGTTAGAAAATTATTCGCCTCCGGTACACTGAATAATGTTTATATTTGCGATCAGTGTATTGAAGATTGTGCAGACCTGCTGGAACGTGAGTACAGCGGTTTTGGGGATGATGATTCATCCATGATGCTGGACGGCGGATTAAATCTCTTAAAACCGAAAGAAATTAAAAGTTACCTTGACGAATATGTAGTCGGACAGGAAGAAGCAAAAAAAGTGCTGGCTGTGTCCGTTTACAATCATTATAAAAGAATTATGGCACCTGTGTCAGATGACGATGTAGAAATTCAGAAAAGTAATATTCTCATGCTCGGACCTACCGGTTCCGGTAAGACTTTTCTGGCGCAGACGCTGGCAAAATTACTGAATGTTCCGTTTACTATCGCCGATGCAACCTCTTTAACTGAAGCAGGTTATGTAGGTGAAGACGTGGAAAATATTCTGCTGAAACTGATTCAGGCAGCTGACTATGATATTTCAAGAGCAGAATACGGAATCATTTATATTGACGAAATTGATAAGATTACTAAAAAGTCTGAAAATGTATCCATCACCCGTGATGTTTCCGGTGAAGGTGTACAGCAGGCTTTACTGAAGATTCTGGAAGGAACTGTAGCAAGCGTTCCGCCTCAGGGAGGAAGAAAACATCCTCATCAGGATATGTATCAGATTGATACCACCAATATTCTCTTTATCTGCGGCGGTGCATTTGACGGACTGGAAAAAATTATTGAAAATCGTATGGGAAGCAATTCCATCGGTTTCAATGCAGAAGTTCATTCCAAACATGATGTGGATGCGATTCAGCTGTTAAAAGAAGTACTTCCTCAGGACCTGACCAAATTCGGTCTGATTCCCGAATTTGTAGGACGTGTTCCTGTAGTAGTTACTTTAGACCTGCTGGATAAAGAAGCACTGGAGAAAATCCTGACCGAGCCCAGAAATGCCATTACCAAGCAGTACAAGAAGCTGTTTGAAATGGATGGTGTAGCTCTGGAATTTGATAAAGAAGCCATTGGAGCCATCGCTGTACGCTCTCAGGAACGGAAAACCGGTGCCAGAGGTCTGCGGGCGATCATGGAAAAAGTCATGCAGGATGTAATGTATGAGATTCCCTCCGATGATAACATTGGCAGATGCCGTATTACAAAAGAAGTGGTGGAGGGAACCGGTGAGCCGGTACTGACTTATCGGACCGATGAAGTACGGACTGATTCCGAATCCACCAGTGCATAAATAGCGGAGCATATTTGAAAAATCTTCATAAAGCATTTTTCAAATACGTTCCGGGGAGCAGGACATGAGAGAAGGGGGAGTAATATGGAAGTCCCTGTTATTGCATTAAGAGGCCTGACAGTCCTTCCGGGCATGGTTGTTCATTTTGATGCCAGCCGGAAAATGTCAATCGAAGCAGCGCAGAAAGCCATGGCTTCCGGACAGAAAGTTTTTCTGACCATGCAGAAAGATATTACGGTGGAAAATCCGGGATTTGAAGATCTTCATGCCATGGGAACACTGGCACGCGTAAAACAGCTTATTAAGATGCAGGGCAACGTACTGCGGATTATGGTAGAAGGGCTGGAACGCGTGGAATTGATGAGTCTGAATACAGAAGGGACTTATCTGACTGGTGAAATTGAGTTCAGACCCATGGGAGCGATCAATAAAGAACTGGATTACAGCCAGCAGGAAGCAATGCTTCGTATTTTGAAAGAAGATCTGGAAAAATATGGTGTGGACAGTTCCCTGGGAAAACAGGCAATTCCTCACCTTCTGGAATGCAGAACACTGGCTGATCTGATTCAGCAGGTGCTCATTACATTCCCTTTTTCTGTGGAATCCAGACAGGAGATCCTGGAAATTTCAGGATATGAAGAACTGTACATGTTCATTCTGAATCTGATCCGGGAAGAAACCGTGATCAACCAGATTAAAAAAGAGTTTCAGGCGAAAGTAAAAGAACATATTGATAAATCCCAGAAAGAATACATTCTGCGTGAGCAGATGAAGGTCATTCGGGAAGAACTTGGCGAAGACATCAGCAACGTAAACGATGCCGATGAATATGCCAAACGGGCAGAAAAGCTGAAAGCGCCCAAAGAAGTAAAAGAAACCCTGAAAAAAGAAATCAGCCGTTTCCGTATGATTCCCAACGGAAGCCAGGAAGGAACCGTTTCAAGAAACTATATTGAAGCCCTTCTGGAACTTCCCTGGAACAAGGTAAGCCGTGATAACAACGATACCATTCGTGCACGTCAGATTCTGGATGAGGATCATTATGGTATGGAAGATATCAAAAAACGTGTAATCGAATATCTGGCTGTCCGCGCAGTGACAAAGAAGGGGGATGCTCCCATTATCTGTCTGGCGGGCCCGCCCGGTACCGGAAAAACATCCATTGCCCGTTCTGTAGCACGTGCACTGAATAAAAAATATGTGCGTGTATGTCTGGGTGGTGTAAGGGATGAAGCAGAAATCCGCGGTCACAGAAGAACTTATATCGGTTCCATGCCCGGACGTATTGCAGAAGCCCTGAAACAGGCAGGAACCTCCAATCCGCTGATCCTTCTGGATGAAATCGACAAGGTCAGCAGTGATTATAAAGGAGACACTTCTGCAGCTCTTCTGGAAGTTCTGGACAGCGAACAGAACAGCCATTTTAGAGATCATTTTATAGAAGTGCCCATCGACCTTTCACAGGTACTGTTCATTGCAACAGCCAACGATCCCGGCAACATTCCCAGACCGTTATATGACCGTATGGAAGTAATCGATGTAAGCAGCTACACCGAAAATGAAAAATATCACATTGCCACGGAGCATCTGATCGGTAAACAGATGGAAAAGAACGGTCTCAAAGAAGGCCAGCTGACCATTACCGATGCAGCTCTGAGAAAGATAATTCATAATTACACAAGAGAAGCCGGAGTACGTAATCTGGAACGCCGAATCGCGGACATCTGCCGTAAAGCAGTATGCCAGATTCTGGAAGAAGGAAAAGATTCTGTAACAGTGGATGAAGGTGATCTGAATCAGTACCTGGGACTGGAAAAGGTCAACTTTGAAGCTGTTAACGAAGAAGATGAGGTCGGCATCGTTCGGGGACTGGCATGGACCAGTGTAGGCGGTGATACCCTTCAGATTGAAGTTAACCTGATTCCCGGCAACGGCAAACTCCAGCTCACCGGCCAGTTAGGTGACGTCATGAAAGAATCTGCACAGATTGCTCTCACTTACGTCAAATCCGTAGCAGGCCAGTACGGCATCAGCAAGGAATACTTCGATGAAAATGACATTCACGTACACATTCCTGAAGGAGCAGTACCTAAAGACGGCCCCAGCGCCGGTATCACCATGACCACCGCAATCCTTTCTGCCGTAACTGGCAAAAAAGTTCATGCGGATCTGGCCATGACCGGAGAAGTAACCCTTCGTGGACGAGTTCTTCCCATCGGCGGCCTTAAGGAGAAACTCCTGGCAGCCAAAATGGCAGGTATCCACAATGTGCTGGTACCTATCAAAAATACCCCTGATGTAGGTGAACTCGCCGCTGAAATCACAGATGGACTGAATATTACTTACGTAGGACATATGAATGAAGTCATTGAAAAGGCATTTGTAGGATAAAAAGGATAGAAATGATATACCCTCGGTGAACAAAGGAGTAAAAAGCCTCTTGTTCATTGAGGGTATATTTTTTTCACATTCCAACCCTCTGAATTACTCCGCATCCGATTTTTACTCCGGAGTTGCCGGAGGGTTGTGTTCGGAAGTCGTCGGGGTTTCGGTGAATGATCAGGGATTTTCCGATGATTTCATCGATGGTGAGACGTCCATCATAAAAGGCGCTCCATGCGTATCCGTGGTTGCCGAGAAGGGGGAGTAAATCGCCTGCGTGTTCCGGATGGGGAAGCTGGTCAGGGTTATAGTGTTCCCCTGTTTTGTCAAATGGCAGCGTGCAATTTCCAAATTGGTGGATGTGCATGGCATAGAATGAAAATGGTGAAGCCATTGAAGCTGGTAAATCAGGAGAAGCGGATGAAGTCGGTGAGGCTGAGGAATTTTGTGAAGCAGATACGGTGGATGAGGAAGTACGATCTGTCTCATAAGGAAGTCCTGAAATCTCGGCTTCGATTAATATTCCCTGATAGGCTGTCTGATAAAAACGGACAATTCCTCGCAGCTGCGGGTTTTCCTGATTACCGGAAATTACAGCGACAGCGTTGGGAGGCATACGATAAAGTGTGCGAAGAAACTGATAAGAAGGTGTATTCTGATTCATGGATATTACCTATAGAATTAATTTGTAATCATTTAATATTTTTGCGATTACAATGTTTTATAAATAATATGCGGATTGCTGGGAAATGGTAACAGTTCAGCAGAGATTGGTTCTTTCACAAAAATCTGCTTTGTGGTATACTGAGGAAGAATGTAGCTGTGAAGGTACTAAACAGATACTGAACAGCTACAAAAAATACACGAAGGTAAAAGTCAGCAGGATTTGGGTGTCTATCTTTGGATAAAGGATAAATATATAGGCATATGAACCTGCATGTTCTGCTGAAATATTTTCCACAATTAGGAGATTTGATTATGATAAGATTTATTTTAATTATTCTGGCCATTGTGCTGTATTTGCTTTTGACCAGTCCTATGATCCTGTTTTTGAAAGTTACCAATGAAAAGCATAAAGAACGCAATGACCGTATTGCCAGCAATATGATCCGCTGGGTATTTCGTGTGATTTTGAAAATGGCGGGTGCAAAGATTACTGTAACTGGTAAAGAGAATATTCCGGAAGAACCGGTTCTGTATGTTGGTAATCACCGCAGTTATTTTGATATTTTAACCGGTTATGTTTCAATTGATGGCTGCTGCGGTTTCGTTTCGAAAAAAGAGATGGAAAAGATTCCGTTATTATCCACCTGGATGCGCCTGATTTCCTGTCTGTTCCTGGATAGAAAAGACATTAAACAGGGCTTAAAAACCATTCTGGCAGCAGTGGATCAGGTGAAAAAGGGTACTTCTGTATGGATTTTCCCGGAAGGAACCCGCAGCAAGACCGGTGAAATGCTGGAATTTAAGGAAGGCAGCATGAAAATTGCAGAAAAATCCGGATGTCCCATTATTCCGGTTGCAATCAAGGGCACCGATGATTTATATGAAAAACACAGACCCTTCGTTCGTCCTGCCAATATTCAGATTCACTTTGGCGAACCTGTTTATCCTAAGCAGATGAGCCGGGAAGAAAAGAAATTCCTGGGTGCAGCCATGCGCAGTAAGATTCAGGAAATGCTGGATGACATGGAATAAATCAGGATAAAAAAGAAGAACAACATTGCGCAAAAAGAATATAGAGCAAATATAAAGCAAAAAGTCGAAAATCCTCCCGTACGGTAACTTACATACTGGGAGGATTTTTTGGAAATGTGAGAGAAATGTTACAGGAAGAAAGATATAAAGAATTATCAGCATACTTGCCGGGATTACAGCCGGATATGCCCGCACAATATCAAAAACTGGCTGAGATTTTTCAGCACCAGGTTTTTGAATTATGCCAGTGGAAAACGGCAGAAAGTGAAAAAAGGGAAAATGTGGAAGAAGCGAGGGGAGAAATAGCGGGAGAAACGGAAAGCGATTACTATATCCCCTACATGATGAATGATGCACTGGAATGTTATCTGATTTTGAAAAATTGTCATATGACGGGTGAATACATTCCTCCGGATGAAAATGAAGATGAGGAGAATTTGGGGGAGGATTTCGAAAGACATACTACCGGTGAACTGATTCAGGAAGAACATCGCCAGGGCCTGATTGTGCGTCAGGGGCAGCAGAATACCTTTACATTATGGTTCTCAGAATTGCTGGAAGAAATGAACTGCTATCAGTATCACCGTATTGGCCACTTCTGGGTTTCAGGACAGGAACAATGGCGGCGGCTGGTCTATATCGTTGGAACCATTTATGACAAATCCCTTTACATGGCGCCCTCAATGGGAACGCAGAGCGAAACCGTTTGTAACGCCCAGGAGCAGGAACTTTTGAAGCTAATGGAATTTCCCCCATTTCGTCACTGGTCCCCCATCAGGACTTCCTTGCAAAATGTCTATCCATCTACTCTGGAAGGAATCCTCTGCATGAAGCAATTTGCAAAAGAAGCCGGTGACAGCACCTATGAAAGCTGGATTTCCCTCTATGAAAAACAATTTTGTTCCAAAGAAAACGCCAGTCAGTTATCACGATTTTTCAGAAACATGGTCATTCATCTGTTGGAGCGAGGGCTCACGCAGGCCCTTCTCTCATCCAAACGAGAAGCCCTCTATGAGCGAATCCACCAGAAAATCAACGAAGCCTCACAGCTGTATCAGGAACGCCGCTATCCAGCACCTTTAGAACAGGAAATCCGGCAAAAACGGGAAAATGTTCACAAGGCATTGATAAAAGAAGGGTTTCAGGGAAATTACCCCTGCTACAAAAAAGAAAACCAGCAGATTTATGCCGTAGAAGAGCACCCCTTTACCATTCTCGAATCCGAAACATTCAAATTCCGGATCCACCTTATGGTATCACAGGCTGGTAAAAACGGAGAGAGTATGCAAAGCGGGTTCTTCCGGGGGCGAGGAAATAAGGGTTATATTATTAAAGAATACACTCCTGAACTTCCCCCGTTTTCCATCCACACCCCTTGACATTTTTTCCCTCCCTCGGTATAATTAACACCAGTTCATAAAATGGAATAAATCTGTACAGCATTTTCAGACCTCCATTTTATAAACACATGAGAAAAGCGTTGATAGAGACCGTGCAGATGAGCAAGGAACTGACAGCGAGCCGGGGGTGGTGGAAGCCGGCGGGTTTTTCATTTGCAGAATCACTCTGAAGCTGCAGGCCAAGAAAGCAGTTTTCATACTGCATAAGCCGTGCCGGAGTCCCGCCGTTAAAGGGAACAAACTTGTTTGAGTTGGTGGTATAGCGAAGATGTTTATGACTTCGTCCAGTTTGGGCGGAGTCTTTTTTTAATTCACAGGAAACTTTGTTTCCATGAATTAAAAAGCCTCCGGCAGGATGTGCATTTTCATAAATTTCTGCTGAATGGTTAATAAAAAATATCACCCATCGTAAAGTCAGTTCATTATTTACTGAACTGCGTCACAGGAGGTAATTATTATGTATCAGAAAGTCTCGACTGATCTGAAATTTGTTGAGAGAGAAAAAGAAGTATTGAAATTCTGGGCAGATAACCAGATTTTCCAGAAGAGTATTGATTCCCGTAAAGAAGGCCCCACCTATACATTTTATGATGGACCGCCTACTGCGAACGGAAAGCCTCATATCGGTCACGTAGAAACCCGTGTTATCAAGGATATGATTCCCAGATATCATGCCATGAAGGGCGCTATGGTTCCCAGAAAAGCTGGCTGGGATACTCACGGTCTGCCGGTTGAGCTGGAAGTTGAAAAGCTGCTGGGACTGGATGGAAAGGAACAGATTGAAGAATACGGTCTGGATCCTTTTATGAAGCGTTGTAAGGAAAGCGTATGGAAATACAAAGGGATGTGGGAAGAATTTTCCGATATCGTTGGTTTCTGGGCTGATATGGAAAATCCTTACGTAACCTATGAAAATAACTATATTGAATCCGAATGGTGGTCTTTGAAGAAAATCTGGGACAAAGGTCTGCTGTACAAAGGCTTTAAGATCGTGCCTTACTGCCCTCGCTGTGGTACTCCTCTGTCCAGCCACGAAGTAGCGCAGGGTTACAAGCTGGTAAAAGAACGTTCTGCAGTTGTTCGTTTCAAAGTAGTTGGTGAAGATGCATATTTCCTGGCATGGACCACAACTCCCTGGACACTGCCCTCCAACGTAGCACTTTGTATGAACCCCACAGAAACCTACTGCAAAGTAAAAGCAGCAGACGGATATACCTACTACATGGCAGAGGCTCTGATGGATAAGGTACTGGGCGGTCTGGGAGAAGAAGGCAAGCCTGCTTATGAAGTACTGGAAACTTATGTAGGTAAAGATCTGGAATACAAAGAATATGAACCTTTATTTGCATGTGCTGCAAAGGAAGCCCAAAAGCAGAAATTAAAAGGTCACTATGTAACCTGTGATAACTATGTAACCATGTCCGATGGTACTGGTATCGTTCATATTGCCCCTGCATTTGGTGAAGACGATGCCAATGTAGGCCGCCGTTATAACCTGCCTTTTGTACAGATGGTTAACGGTAAAGGTGAAATGACCGAAGAAACCGATTATGCAGGTCTGTTTGTAAAAGACGCAGATCCCCTGATCTTAAAAGATCTGGACAAAGAAGGCAAACTGTTCGATGCGCCCAAATTCGAACATGATTATCCTTTCTGCTGGAGATGTGATACTCCCCTGATCTATTATGCAAGAGACAGCTGGTTCATCCGCATGACTGCAGTAAAAGATCAGCTGATCCGCAACAACAATACCATCAACTGGGTTCCCGAATCCATCGGTAAAGGCCGTTTCGGTGACTGGCTGGAAAATGTTCAGGACTGGGGTCTGAGCCGTAACCGTTACTGGGGTACTCCTTTAAATATCTGGGAATGCGAATGTGGTAAGAGACATGCCATCGGCAGCATTGCAGAACTGAAAGAAATGTCCGACAACTGTCCGGATGAAATCGAACTGCACCGCCCTTATATTGATGCAGTAACCATCAAATGCCCTGACTGTGGTAAAGAAATGCACCGTGTACCGGAAGTAATCGACTGCTGGTATGACAGCGGTTCCATGCCTTTTGCACAGCATCATTATCCTTTTGAAAATGAAGAACTGTTCAAAGCACAGTTCCCTGCAGACTTTATTTCCGAAGCAGTAGACCAGACCCGTGGATGGTTCTACTCCCTGCTGGCAATTTCCACTCTGATCTTTGACCAGGCGCCTTTCAAAAATGTTATCGTAATGGGCCACGTTCAGGATAAGGACGGACAGAAGATGTCCAAATCCAAAGGCAATGCAGTAGATCCCATGGAAGCACTGAATCAGCACGGTGCCGATGCCATCCGCTGGTATTTCTATACAAGCTCCGCACCCTGGCTGCCCAAACGTTTCCATGACGGTGCCGTAACAGAAGGACAGAGAAAATTCATGGGTACTCTGTGGAATACCTACGCATTCTTCGTACTGTATGCAAATATTGATGAATTTGATGCAACAAAATATACTCTGGAATATGATAAATTATCCGTTATGGATAAATGGCTGCTGTCCAAGCTGAATCTGGTTGTAAAAGGCGTAGACAGCAACCTGGCTGCATACCGCATCCCTGAAGCTGCAAGACTGCTGGAAGAATTTGTGGATGATATGAGTAACTGGTATGTAAGACGAAGCAGAGAACGTTTCTGGGCAAAAGGTATGCCTCAGGATAAGATCAATGCTTACATGACTCTGTACACTGCTCTGGTAACCATTTCCAAGGCAGCTGCTCCCATGATTCCTTTCATGACCGAGCAGATTTACAGAAATCTGGTTTGCTCCATCGATTCCAGCGCACCGATCAGTGTACATCTGTGTGATTTCCCTGAAGTACAGGAAGAATACATTGATACCGATCTGGAAAACTATATGGAAACCGTTCTGAAGGTTGTAGTAATGGGCCGTGCATGCCGTAACGGTGCAAACATCAAGAACAGACAGCCCATCGGCCAGATGTTCGTAAAGAGCGAAGTGGTACTGCCTGAATATTATCAGTCCATTATCTCAGACGAACTGAATGTGAAGAAGATTACATTTACTGATGATGTAAGAAACTTTACATCCTACAGCTTCAAGCCTCAGATGCGTACCGTAGGTCCCAAATACGGCAAGCTGCTGGGCAAGATCAAAGGACTGCTGGCAAATCTGGACGGCAACAGTGCAATGGATGAACTGAATGCATCCGGCGCTCTGAAATTTGATGTAGATGGCACAGAAGTAGTTCTGACCAAAGAAGACCTGCTCATCGATACTGCACAGATTCCTGGATTCGTATCAGAACAGGATAAGAATATTACGGTTGTTCTGGACACCAACCTGACTCCTGAACTGGTAAAAGAAGGTATGCTTCGTGAAGTAGCAAGCAAGATTCAGACCATGCGTAAGGAAGCAGATTTCCAGGTAACCGACCATATCATCATTTATGTGGCTGACAATGCAGAAATGGAAGCACTGATGACCGAACACGCAGAAGAAGTAAAAGGTTATGTCCTTGCAGATGAAATCGTAACCGGTTCCATGGATGGCTACAGCAAATCATGGAATGTAAACGGACATAAAGTAACTCTGGGCGTAAAAGTAAACGCATAAGGCATTGATATTGAAAGGAGATTTTCCCTGAGTATGGCAACATTAGATAAGAAGGAATTTCAGAGAGACATTAAAGACTTTTTGAAGAATTTTTACCGTAAAACAATCAAGGAAGCAGATAAATATCAGCTGTTTAATGCTGTTGCATACGCGCTGAAAGAGCATATTGTAGAAGATTGGATGGCAACTCATAAGGCTTATGACGATCAGGATGCCAAAATGGTATATTACCTGTCCATGGAATTTTTGATGGGACGTGCCCTGGGCAATAATATCATCAATATGCAGGCATCTCAGGTAGTAAAAGAAGCATTGGAGGAACTGGATCTGGATCTGAATATGATCGAAGATGCAGAACGGGATTATGCATTGGGCAATGGCGGCCTCGGCCGTCTGGCTGCCTGCTTCCTGGATTCCCTGGCAACTTTAGGCTATCCTGCATATGGATGTGGTATCCGTTATAAATACGGTATGTTCAAACAGGAAATCCGTGATGGTTATCAGAAGGAAGTACCGGATAACTGGCTTAAACACGGCAATCCGTTTGAAATCCGCCGTGATGAATATGCCAAAGAAGTAAAATTCGGCGGTTATGTAACCATTACCAGAGGCGAAGATGGCCGGGATCATTTCAAACAGGAAGGCTATCAGGCAGTACGTGCGGTTCCCTATGATCTGCCCATCATCGGTTATGGCAATCATGTGGTAAATACCCTGCGTATCTGGGATGCAGAACCGGTTACCAGCTTCAATCTGGAACATTTTGGCCGCGGTGATTACCGTAAAGCGGTGGAATCTGAAAACCTGGCGAAAAACATCGTAGAAGTCCTTTATCCCTGTGATGACCACTATGCAGGTAAGGAACTTCGTCTGAAACAGCAGTATTTCTTTATTTCCGCATCTGTACAGACTGCTGTAAAGAAATACCTGAAAAATCCCAAGCATACCGACCTTCATAAGCTTTATGAAAAGGCATGCTTCCAGCTGAATGATACACATCCTACCGTAGCAGTACCGGAACTGATGCGTATCCTCATGGACGAATACAATTTCACATGGGAAGAAGCATGGGATGTAACCACAAAAACCTGCGCATACACCAACCACACCATTATGGCAGAAGCACTGGAAAAATGGCCCATCGAGCTGTTCTCCCGTCTGCTTCCTCGTATCTATCAGATCATGGAAGAAATCAACAGACGTTTCTGTCAGCAGATTTATGCCATGTATCCGGATTGCGCACAGGAAAAAATCAGGAAAATGGCAATCATTTACGATGGACAGGTTAAGATGGCCAATATGGCGATCGTTGCCGGTTTCTCCGTAAATGGTGTTGCAAGACTGCATACAGAAATTCTTAAAAATCAGGAACTGAACGATTTTTATCAGATGTTCCCTGAGAAGTTCAATAATAAGACCAATGGTATCACCCAGCGTCGTTTCCTGCTGCACGGCAATCCGCTGCTGGCAGACTGGGTAACGGACAAGATTGGTGACGGATGGATTACAGACCTGTCTCAGATGAAGAAACTGGAAGCATATGCCACCGACCCCAGAAGCAAAGCAGAATTTATGCAGATCAAGTATCTGAACAAGGTACGTCTGGCAAAATATATCAAAGAGAATAACGGCATCGATGTAGATCCCCGTTCCATCTTTGACGTACAGGTAAAACGTCTGCATGAATACAAACGTCAGCTGCTGAATATTCTGCATATCATGTATCTGTACAACCAGTTAAAGAGCAATCCGGGTATGGATTTCTATCCCAGAACATTCATTTTCGGTGCAAAAGCAGCAGCAGGCTACCGCATTGCAAAACAGACCATTAAGCTGATCAACAGTGTGGCAGATGTGATCAACCATGACAAGAGCATTGACGGCAAGATCAAAGTCGTATTTATTGAAGATTACCGCGTATCCAACGCAGAATGGATTTTTGCAGCATCCGATGTCAGCGAACAGATTTCCACAGCCAGCAAGGAAGCATCCGGTACTGGTAACATGAAATTCATGCTGAACGGTGCACTGACCCTGGGAACCATGGACGGTGCAAACGTAGAAATCGTAGAGGAAGTTGGCGAAGAAAACGCATTTATCTTCGGTATGTCCGCAGATGAAGTTATCAACTACGAGAAAAACGGCGGTTACAACCCCATGGATATCTTCAACGAAGACATGGAAATCCGCCGCGTGCTCATGCAGCTGATCAACGGCTACTATGCACCCGATGATCCGGAACGTTTCCGTGACCTGTATAACTCTCTGCTGAACACCTTAAGTACCTCCAAAGCAGATACTTACTTCATTCTGAAGGATTTCCATTCCTATGCAGAAGCACAAAAGAGAGTAGAAGCAGCTTACAGAAATCAGGATTGGTGGGCAGAAGCAGCTATCCGCAATGTAGCAAATGTAGGTAAATTCTCATCTGACCGTACCATTCAGGACTATGTGGATGAAATCTGGCATCTGGATAAGATTCAGGTTGTTCCCGCAGGTGAAAACGAATAAAAACAGAACATTTAACGGGAGGAGTTGTTATTTTATGGCAAAAGTAATCTCTTATATGGCAAATGGACTGGAAGAAGTGGAATGTCTGGCAGTAGTAGACGTACTGCGCCGGGCTGGAGTGGAAGTGATTTTGACCTCCATTCATGATTCCAAAAAGATTAAAGGGTCCCATAATATCTTTATCGGAGCCGATGCACTGGCAAAAGACGTGGATGCATCCTCTGCAGATATGATTTTCCTGCCCGGCGGTATGCCCGGCACCCGTTATCTGGGAGAATGTGAAATTGTTACAGAAGCAGTAAAAAAGGCCGCTGCAGAAGGCAGAAGAGTAGCAGCAATCTGTGCAGCCCCCAGCGTACTGGGGGAACTGCATCTGCTGGAAGGAAAAAAAGCGACCTGCTATCCTGGTTTTGAAGACAAGCTTTATGGCGCAGAACACGTAACAGATGGTGTAGTAACCGATGGAAATATCACCACCTGCCGTGGACTGGGTTATGCCATTGCGCTGGGACTGGAACTGATTAAGTTGTTGATCAGTGAAGAAAAGGCGCTGGAAATTAAGGCGGCTATCCAGAGGGATTAAGGCGCCGGTACGATATCGCCTACCCCGTTTGCGATGACACGCGGGCGGTAGGGGAATTGGTTCAGGTCGTCCATGGTGGTGACGCCGGAGAGGACCAGCAGGGTGTCCAGGCCGCTTTCGATTCCGGCGATCATGTCGGTGTCCATGCGGTCTCCGATCATGACGGCGTCGTCGGAGTGGACGCCCAGCATACGAAGGCCTGTGCGCATCATCAGGGGATTGGGCTTGCCTACGAAATAGGCAGATTTGCCGGTTGCCAGTTCGATGGGCGCGATGAGGGAACGGCAGGCGGGTACGATTCCGAATTCGGTGGGACCGGTCAGGTCGGAGTTGGTGCCGATTAATTTGGCTCCTTTTTCCACCAGACGGACTGCTTTTACAATGGTTTCGTACCCGTAAGTGCCGGATTCTCCAATGACTACATAGTCCGGATTGATATCATTGTAAGTAATACCAGCGTCGTACATGGCATTGAACAGGCCGTGTTCTCCAACCATGTAGGCACTGCATCCAGGCATCTGGCTTTTAAGAAAGGCAGCAGTTGCCATGGCGCTGGTATAAAAATGATGCTCGTCGATTTCAAGTCCCATTCTTTTTAATTTCAATTGAAGTTCTTTGGTGGATGAATGATTGGCATTGGTCAAAAAAAGAAAATGCTTATCATTTTCGTAAAGCCAGTTTACAAATTCGGGAACGCCCGGTAAAAGGCGGTTTCCGTGATAAATAACACCATCCATATCGCATATAAAACCACTTTTTTGTCTGATAATATCCATGAAAATAGAATCCTCCACTACCTTATAAAATCACATAATCAATGTTCGCTCTAAAGGGCATCCGGTCATGCTCTGCTGAATCGTTACAAAATGAGCAGAAAAAACACAGGAAGTCCCTGTATTTTAAAAATACACTTCCTGTGTAAATATTATAAACTGTTTTTGTAAAAAATATGAAAAATTTCATAACAGTTCAACAGCGCAGTTTTTTTATCTAAACGGGTTCGTCCGCTGCATCTGTCATAAAGGAATCCAGCACACCATATAATTCATCACGTCCCATTTTGGATTCTGCGGAAAACAGAATCAGTTTATCTTCGGGGCGAAGTCCCAGGCCTTTTCGAAGAATGGAGGTCTGTTTCTGATACTGGCTGCGTTTCAGCTTGTCAGCTTTGGTAGCGATGACAATGGGGTAAAAACCATTGTGAACGATCCAGTCGTACATATTCTGGTCGTTGGCAGAGGGTTCGTGGCGGCAGTCTACCAGAAGGAATACTGCTTTTAAAGAGGGGGATGTGTGCAGATATTTTTCAATCATAACACCCCATTTGGCACGTTCTTCTTTGGAGACCTTGGCGTAGCCGTAACCGGGAAGGTCCACGAAATACATGGATTCGTTGACATTATAATAGTTGATGGTCTGTGTTTTTCCCGGAGAAGAAGAGGTCCGGGCATAGGATTTACGATTACAGAGGGCATTGATCAGAGATGATTTGCCCACGTTGGATTTGCCTGCAAAAGCAAATTCCGGCATTGTATGAACGGGAAGTGTGCTGGTGATACCGCACACGGTCTCAAGATTAACAGATTTAATAACCAAGATAGAGTCCTCCTATTTAAAAAGTGATCTGACAGCAAAGGAATAGATGTCCTGACTGCTTTTTGCCCAGTTGTTGCACACGGCAATGGCCTGTTCCTTATTGGGAACAGAAATTTCCAGTGCAAACAGCAGATTCCGCCCTTCTTTTACCTGGCAGCGGACGGTGTACTCCTGACCGCTTTTATAGTATTCGGATGTAATACCGGATTCATTGCGCAGTTTTACCCGATTTTCCCGAAGGAACGTGTCCATTTCATCAATAATTGCCTGAGAGATATTGGAGCTGAAATAAGACAGGGTCTCTTCTCCAGATTCGGTAATGGTATAATGAGAAGAATGATGCCGGGTCTCGGACAGAATCAGACCCGCTGAAACCAGTTCATTTACAGCCTGCTGAAATGTAAAATAGTCTGTATATTCATGGTCCAGAAAGAAACTGAGCATCTGTGAATTAGTCAAAGGAAATTGTACCTGATTCAGCATGTACAGGATCATCAATTTATACAAAGTCAACGGTTCCGTCATGGGAATCCACCTCCGTACATTGTATTTTTTACAGCCTGAAGAAACATCGTTCCATGTATTCTTTCAATCGATATAAATGCAATAATCGTTCAGGTTGTTTTATAAGATAGTCTGACACCAATTTTAACAGGAATGCGGGTTGAAATCAAGCGTTTACTGAAGTGACTGCAGTCAGATAAAACATTTTGCTTGAACAGCAGCGGAAGGTGTGTTATAATAAATGCCGTAAATCTTTTATGTCAACAGGATTCGTCTTATTTTCAGCAGTGATCAGAATGCTGAGTCCGAATTATTTTATTATTTCATTTCAGGATAAACTTGTGCTCAAGTTAAGAAAAACCCAATAACAAGGAGATAGATCATTTATGCAGGAAAATTTATCATCACTTCCGCTTGTGAAACTGCGTGCTATGGCAAAAGAGCGCGGAGTCAAGCATATCGCATCTACCAGAAAATCAGAGCTGGTTGAAATTTTACAAAATTTAATGGAACAGGAAAATAGAGAAACAATGTCTGCAGCCGCAGAGCCTGTGCAGCAGGAATCCATATTAAATATACAGGAAGAGAATGAGCCAAAAGAAGTAAATACTGTGCGGGAACAGGGAGAATTTCAGAATTCGGGAAACAATGCAGGTGCCAATTACGGTACTCGTATGAGAAATAATAATCGTTTCAATGCTAATTCAAACAATGGAAATGAAGGATATCAGCAGCGTTCCGGACGTACTTATCGCATGAATCGAAATAATATGAACGACAATCGAAATAATGGGGAGTATCGAAATAACTCTGTAGATAACCGGAATAATGGGGAGTATCGCAATAACTCAGGAGATAACCGAAATAATGGGGAGTACCGAAACAATGAATCTGTTCAGAATATGTCCGGTGACAGTAACCGCAGACAGGCTGCAAAGGCAGAGGAACTGGAGAGCCTGGACAGCGGTCAGATTGCAAACGGTATTCTGGAAATCAATCCGGAAGGCGGCTATGGCTTTATTCGAAGTGAAAATTATTTGACCGGAGAGCGTGATGTGTATGTTTCCCCTTCTCAGATCCGTCGTTTTAATCTGAAAACTGGTGATATGGTGCAGGGTGCCATTCGAATTTCTCAGTATAATGAAAAATATCCGGCGCTGTTATATATTAATCAGATTAACGGAGAAAAACCGGAAAATGCTGTAAAACGCCCGGCATTTGAAAGTCTGACGCCCATTTTTCCGGACAGCAGACTTCAGCTGGAAACACCTGGCTGTACCAATGCCATGCGGATGATGAACCTGTTTTCTCCCATTGGTAAGGGACAGCGTGGTATGATCGTGTCCCCGCCTAAAGCTGGTAAAACCACTCTTTTAAAACAGATTGCCAATGCCGTAAAGACTAACCACCCCGAGGTGCACATTATTATTCTGCTGATCGATGAACGTCCGGAAGAAGTTACGGATATTAAAGAATACATCGAAGGCCCCAATGTGGAGGTTATTTATTCCACATTTGACGAACTGCCTGAACATCATAAGAGGGTGTCTGAAATGGTTCTGGAGCGTGCAAAACGTCTGGTGGAACATGGCAATGATGTCATGATTCTTTTAGACAGTATTACCCGTCTGACCCGCGCCTACAACCTGACCGTTACCGCCAGCGGACGTACTCTTTCCGGCGGTCTGGACCCTGCAGCGCTGCATTTTCCGAAGAAATTCTTCGGTGCAGCCCGTAATATGAGAAATGGCGGCAGTCTGACCATTTTGGCAACTGCCCTGGTGGATACCGGAAGCCGTATGGATGATGTGGTATTTGAAGAATTCAAAGGAACCGGTAATATGGAAATTGTTCTGGACCGTAAGCTGTCCGAGCGCCGTGTATTCCCCGCCATTGACCTGCAAAAATCCGGCACCAGACGGGATGATCTGCTGTTAAATGACGAGGAACAGGAGGCAATGCAGATTGTTCGAAAGAATCTGAACGCCATGAAGCCCGAGGAAGCCACAGAGCGTATCATTAATCTTATGGGACGGACAAAAGATTGTGCGAAAACAGTGGAAGTGATCCGCAATATGAAAGCGCTGCCGAATCTGGGCAATTCCAGTGGGGAGAGTAAGTAAGGGTTAGAGCGTGCATTTGAAAAGACGATTGCGTGAAAGAACCGTGTTTACGAAAAAACATCTTGCAATCCTTATCAATCTATGATACAATGCGAAATGGTCTGGTTCGGTTATATGCCGAAATCAGAAATTATAATTATAATTTATATTTTAGTGATGGTTGGAACCATCAGGAAAGGTACAAGGTGTCGACATGAGAGAAGGAATTCATCCTAAATACTATCAGGCAAAAGTTGTTTGCAACTGCGGTAACGAATTTGTAACAGGTTCTACAAAGGAAAATATCCACGTAGAAATCTGCTCCAAATGCCATCCTTACTACACAGGACAGCAGAAAGCAATCGCAGCACGCGGTCGTATCGATAAATTCAATCGTAAATACGGTACAAAATAATCTGCCATTTTTGAGGTGGATGTGTCTGATGATCCGACAGATGGCGTTTTCGTACAGAGCATGCAGACGGAGCACGCTGTTGTTGGATATTGTGTGATAAATGATAAGTTGAGGCCTTTCGAGGTCTCAACTTTTTTCATATTCGAATTTATTCCACGTACAGGAGGATACACCTTCTTTGTACACAGGAGAGTATGGAATGTATTATCACGTGGACACATGGCTGAAAGACGTTTTCAGACATGTTTTCATGCATGAAAGGATGCGGATAATAGATGAAATCATCAGGGATTGGAGGCCAGGCTGTGATCGAGGGTATCATGATGAAAAATGGAGATGCCTATGCCGTGGCTGTAAGAAAAGAAGATCAGTCAATTGAATTATTAAAAGATGAATATAAACTCATAACAGGGAAAAATAAAATTTTGTCCCTGCCATTGATTCGAGGAGTATTTAACTTCATAGATTCCATGGTCCTTGGAATGAAAACCCTGACCTGGTCAGCCAGTTTTTATGAAGAGGAAGAAGAAACAGAAGAAAAACCTGGCTTTGTAGAGCGGCATTTTTCACCGGAAACAGCAGAAAAGCTGCTGATGGGATTTACCGTATGCCTATCCATCTGTCTGGCAGTTGGTATTTTTATGGTGTTACCTGCGTTTCTCACCGGACTTTTGGGCAAATTTGTGGATTCACAGTTTTTCTTGTCAGCAGTGGAAGGCATTGTGCGGATCGCATTATTTGTGCTGTATGTGGCATTGATTTCCATGATGGAGGATATCCGGCGGGTATTTATGTATCATGGAGCAGAGCATAAATGCATCAACTGTATTGAGCATGGTCTGCCGCTGACTGTGGAAAATGTCCGCAGCAGCTCCAAACAGCACAAGCGCTGCGGCACCAGTTTTATGCTGTTTGTCATGATCATCAGTATTGTGCTGTTCATGTTTATTCATACAGAAACGGTGCTTATGCGTGTCATCAGCCGAGTATTACTGATTCCGGTAGTTGCCGGTGTTTCCTATGAAGTCCTGCGTCTGGCAGGAAACAGTGATAATTTTCTTGTGAACCTCATCAGCAAACCTGGTCTGATGCTGCAGAATATGACCACAAAAGAACCCGATGACAGCATGATCGAGGTGGCAATTCAGGCGGTAGAAGCCGTATTTGACTGGAAAGAGTGGCAGGATAAAAATCTGGGGAATGAGTAATTTGGAATATGAGCAATCGGAAATTAAATGATACGCAGAATATGGGTAATCAGAATTTAAATGATATGCAGAATGTGAGTAATCAGAATTTAAATGATATGCACAGTATGAGTAGTAAGCAGAGTGATAAAACGGAATCAAACAACACGACCTGCCGGGTCTGCTTAAAACAGGGAGAAGAAATGCTCCTGGCTGCAGGGATTGAGGAAGCTGCCAACGATGCATGGCTTTTGTTTTCAGAAATATTTCAGATGAGCAGAGCCAGATATTATATGGATATGAACCGTACCTGTGACCCCAAACTGGCTGCCCGGTATGAAGAATGGATTCAAAAACGGGCACAGCGGATTCCGCTTCAGCATATTATTGGGCATGCACCATTTATGGCCTATGAGTTTTACGTAAATGAGCATGTTTTAACACCAAGAGCAGATACGGAAGTACTGGTGGAGGAGACATTTGCAGCGGTCAAGCAGATGGTTTCAGAAAAAATCCAGATTCTTGACATGTGCACCGGCTCTGGCTGTATCGCAGTCAGTTTGACCTGCATGGCTCAGGAGGCAGCAATTCCCTGTCAGGTTACTGCTGCCGATTTATCGGAAGAGGCCCTTTTGGTGGCACAAAAAAACAATGAAGCCCTTTGCGAAGGCCGTGTTCAGCTGATTCACAGTAATTTATTTGAAGCGTTGCCAGATACAAAGGAATTTGATATAATCGTTTCGAATCCTCCGTATATTAAAAGTGAGGAAATTGACGGTCTGATGCCGGAGGTGCGGGATCACGAACCGCGGATGGCACTGGACGGTAAAGAAGACGGGTTGTATTTTTACCGGAAATTAGCCGAAGACGGCTGGCATTTCCTGAAAAAAGGCGGGAAGATGCTGCTGGAGATCGGTTATGACCAGGGGGTATCCGTACCGGAGATTCTGAAAAACTGTGGCTATTCACAGATTCAGGTCATACAGGATCTGGCAGGACTGGACCGTGTTGTAACGGCATGTAAAGAGTGACAAGGTTTAAAGTATCGTGGTTTGTATCATGTTATGAGCAGCATGCAGAAAGACATTTTACAAATAGTATATTTTAAGCAAGAGAAGTGAAAAAGAGGGGGAACGAGATGTTTGATAAATTAGAGGATATACTGATCCATTATGAAGAGATTATGCAGGAGCTGAACAGCCCCTACGTAACCGAAGACCAGAACCGTTTCCGCAAACTGATGAAAGATCAGGCGGATCTTGCTCCCATTGTGGAAGCATATAAGTCTTATAAACAGGCAAAACAGGATGTGGAAGACAGCGTTTCCATGCTGGAAGAGGAAAACGACGAAGAAATGCGCCAGATGCTGAAGGAAGAATTAGCTGATGCAAAGAAGCGTATTGAAGAACTGGAACAGCAGCTGAAGATCCTGCTGCTGCCCAAGGACCCTAATGATGATAAAAACGTATTTGTAGAAATCCGTGCCGGCGCAGGCGGTGACGAAGCAGCGTTATTCTCTGCTGAATTATACCGTATGTACTGCCGTTATGCAGAACGTAACCGCTGGAAAACTGAAATGGTCAGCGTAAATGAAAACGGTATCGGGGGTTTCAAGGAAGTTGTCTTCATGATTTCCGGTCAGGGCGCTTATTCCAAACTGAAATATGAAAGCGGTGTACACCGTGTACAGCGTGTACCTGAAACCGAATCCGGCGGACGTATCCATACATCCACCAGTACCGTAGCAATTATGCCCGAAGCGGAAGAAGTAGACGTAGAAATCGATATGAATGATATCAAATTCGATGTATTCCGTGCATCCGGTAACGGTGGTCAGTGTGTCAACACCACAGACTCCGCAGTACGTCTGACCCATATCCCCACAGGTATCGTAATTTCCTGTCAGGATGAAAAATCACAGCTGAAAAACAAGGACAAAGCCCTGAAAGTACTCCGTTCCAGACTGTATGACCTGGAACTGGCTAAGAAACAGAGCGAAGAAGCCGAAGCAAGAAGAAGCCAGATCGGTACTGGTGACCGTTCTGAAAAGATTCGTACTTACAACTTCCCTCAGGGCCGTGTAACCGAACACCGTATCAAACTGACCCTTTACAAGATTGACTCCATTATGGACGGCGATCTGAGCGAAATCCTCGACAGCCTGATTGCAGCAGACCAGGCAGCAAAGCTGACGAAGATGAGTGAGGAAATGTAAGAAAAACGGTTATAATTTGGCAGTTGCTGAATTGTCAGGAAGTTATAAAGCTGGAATCGATAAAAGTAAAGCTAAAATCGATAAAGTAAAGCTGAAATTGGTAATACAGAATAGTGAAAAGTGCCTTATGTTGGCTGCAAAAGCAGGGAATGTAGGGCATTTTTCTTTATCTACAGCCTAAAACAACTTTCCCGGGGGTATGTAGGACTGTCATGGACTTCCTGTACCCCTATCTGGGGGTGTAGAAGTCACAAATTCATTCACTACACCCCCAAATAGCTTTCCCGGAGGTATCCATGATTGTTTTAGGCTCTCTGTACCTCCGCTCGGAGGTATAACAGATACTCTTTCGTCGTCTCCACCCCAAAACCCTTTAAAATGTGTTCCGGAGACTGGATAGAGACTGAATCTATGAAAATTTATTATATACGCAATAGCATTCAAATTAAGCAGTTACCTCTTCCAATACTCATAGTAATAAAACAATATTGTATAGTGACAAAACAATCAAAAGGTGCTACAATCAAATCAAAAGAAAATGTAATAATTCAACAGAACTGAATCGAGAAATAAATCGAGAAGCAAATAGAGAAACGAATCGAGAAATAAATAGAGAAACAAATCGTGTTCAGGGAGGTTTTTGTATGTCACAAAAAGAATGTATCCAGCTGGGCAATGCCCGGATAGAAAGGCAAATCGATTTTGAGCAGGGATTGAATCTGGAGCAGGCGTTTCGTCTGGGAGAGGATTTTCAGGCAGAGCGTTCTTTGAAATGGGCTGTTTTGGGGACTGGTGTTATTGCCAATGAAATGGCAGCGGCTTTGCAGGCTATGGGCAAGAAGCTGTATGCTGTGGGAAACCGTACTTATGAAAAGGCGGTACTTTTTGCAGAGAAATATGGCATAGAAAAGGTTTACGATGATTTTGAGGAGATGTTTACGGACCCGGAGGTGGATGTTATTTATCTGACAACGCCTCACAACACGCATTATCAGTTTATGAAAAAAGCCCTTGAAAATGGCAAGCATCTTCTGGTGGAGAAGTCTATTACTTTAAATAGCCGGGAACTGGGCGAAATGGTCAATCTGGCCCAGGAGAAGCAGCTGGTTCTGGCAGAGGCTATGACAATCTGGCATATGCCTTTGTATAAAAAGCTTTGGGATATTGTACAGAGCGGAGAATTGGGCCGTGTGCAGATGATTACCATCAATTTTGGAAGTTTTAAAGAATATGATATGAAAAACCGCTTTTTTAACATGGATCTGGCAGGTGGAGCGCTTCTGGATATTGGTGTGTATGCGTTGAGTATCGTTCGAAGCTTTATGAACCGTCAGCCGGAGCAGATTTTAAGCCAGATGCGCCCGTCACCCACTGGTTCTGACGAGCAGGCAACCATTTTGCTGATGAATCAGGAAGGACAGATGGCTGCCGTGGCACTGAGTATGCATTCCAAGCAGCCCAAACGCGCCATGATCAGCTGCGAAAAAGGTTATATTGAGATCATGGAATTTCCCAGAGCAGATAAGGCTGTGATCGTGGATGCTGTCACCGGAGAACGTCAGGAAATCCAGGAGGGAGAAACAGCTTGTGCCCTTCAATATGAGATGGAAGATATGGAAGCTGCTATTTTAAAAGGGGACACAGAGATTATGCGTCTTTCCGACAGCATTGATGTAATGGCTATTATGACCCAGCTGCGAAAAGAGTGGGAGATGCAGTACCCCGGGGAAGAATGGTAGTTTTTTTACAAAAACATGTCAAGTTTATGAAAAAAACTGGTAAATACCCATCTTGACGAGAGTTCTATTTCCTGTTACCATTCTCTATAGAAGATATGAGGGAGTAGTTCGCATCTCTGGAGCGTATTTGAAACTTGAGGATTTGAATATATTTGAATATATCTGAAGAGGTTTCAGCGGGTGCTATGCATTACGTCATCACGTCATTTTTATGTCCGGGATGCATACTGAAAGAAGAACGAGACTTTTATCGTGTTATTTTGATGCGATAAAGGTCTTTTTTTGTGCAGTTCTATAAAAATTGATTTTGACCTTTATATTATAAAAGTTAACCTTTAGCCTTTGTAGTATGAAAATTGACTTTTAGCTTTTGGATTATGGAAACGGACTGTTGCCCTTTATATTATGAAAATTAACTTTTGGCCTTTATATTACGAAAATGAATCAGGAAGGGAGGCGGTGTGAGATGAGCGAATGGAAGTGCTGTCAAAGGCAGAAGCGTTTTATTGCGGTAATTATGTTGATCTGTATGTGCTGCATGCCATTTTTTGCCCAGGAAACCTGGAAGGAGACAGTGATGTCTTCTTCATCCCAGTCGTCCTTTTTATCCCGGCCGCTTTCATCACAATCGACAGGAAGTAGTACTGCTATTTCGGAAGAAAAAGCCGGAGTTATTTTGCAGCACTATCTGTCATCAGAGAAAATTTTTGGAGGTACAGCAGGGATTTCCAGGACCTCCAGAACGATTTTAACCCAAAGCAAAAGGCTGGGCAGTGTACGAAATATACGGGCTGGCAGAGCTGGAACATCCATTAAAAGCTGGAGCTTTTTAGGGGCAGCGGCATTTGAACAGGGATTGTTCTGTCTGCTGTGTTTTATGTTGCTGCGATTATATGGCAGGTGGCTGCAAAAATTATGGTGTATTATCTGTTATATACATGAAATGGATGGGAAGAAACACAAATCTCTTTTTGAAATGGGTATTTTTTAATCGTTACTTAAAAACATATTTCAAGGAGAGAATAAAATGAGTATTTTTAATGTGTTGACCTTATTTGGCGGTCTTGCGCTGTTCCTTTACGGAATGGATTTAATGGGAAAAGGACTGGAAAAGGCTTCTGGCGGAATGCTGGAAGGACTTCTGGAAAAATTAACTTCAAATGTATTAAAAGCTGTTTTGCTTGGTGCAGGTGTAACCGCAGTAATTCAGAGTTCTTCTGCGACCACTGTTATGGTCGTTGGTTTTGTAAACAGTGGAATCATGCCATTATCACGGGCAATTGGCGTTATTATGGGTGCCAATATCGGTACCACGATTACATCCTGGATTCTTTCTTTATCCGGAATTGAAAGCAGCAACTTTTTTGTACAGCTGTTAAAACCGTCTTCTTTTTCACCGGTTCTGGCAGTGATTGGTATTATCCTGCTGATGTTCTCCAAAAAGGAAAAGAAGAAAGATGTCGGTAACATTCTGATTGGTTTTGCTGTGCTGATGTTTGGTATGGAAACCATGTCCGGTGCGGTGGAACCTCTTGCGGATGTTCCGGAATTTACCAATATTTTGCTGATGTTTTCCAATCCGGTACTGGGAGTACTGGCAGGAGCGATTTTTACTGCGACGATTCAGAGTTCCAGTGCATCCGTTGGTATCCTGCAGGCTCTTTGTATGACTGGAAAAGTGCCTTTCGGAACAGCTATTCCCATTATTATGGGACAGAATATCGGTACCTGTATTACTGCGATCTTATCTTCCATCGGTGCGAATCGTAATGCAAAACGTGCAGCCAGCATTCACCTGATGTTTAATCTGATTGCAACAGTCATTTTTATGAGCGTATTTTATACCGTTAATTTCTTCAGTCCTTTTGAATTCCTGCAGAACAATGCCACACCGGTTGGAATTGCAGTGATGCATTCTTCTTTCAATATTGGAGCGACCATTATTTTACTTCCGTTTAACCGGATGTTTGAAAAACTGGCTTATCGGGTTATCCGTGAGACAGAAGAAGAAAGAGAAGCTACTGCCAAAACACTGGATATGCTGGATGAACGTTTCCTGGAAACGCCTGGTTATGCACTGGAACAGGGAAAAAATGCAGCTAAAATCATGTTCGAGGAAACCAAAGCTGCTTATCAGATGGCAGCTTCTCTGGCCAATGAATATGATGAAGAACTGGCAGGTAAAGTTCGGGAAAGTGAAAATCGTGTAGATACATATGAAAATCAGATCTGTAATTATCTGCTGAATTTATCCAAACGGCAGCTGAGTACTCAGGAAAGCCAGACGATTTCTGTTTTATTGCATGCGATTTCTGACATTGAAACCATCAGTGATAATGCCTGCTATATGTCCATGACCTATCGGAATCTCAATGAAAAATCCGGTCAGTTTTCTGAAAAAGCAGTTCATGAGCTGAATATGGCATATCAGGCTGTGCTGGCGCTGATGAACGTAACCATGGAAATGTTTGAAAAGCAGAATATTAAAGAGGTCTATGCATATTCTCAGGTGATTTCAGAACTTCTGACAGAGATTAAGACCAGCCATATTGAGCGGTTAAAACAGAATAAATGCTCCATCGATTCCGGTCTTGCACTGACTGATATCATCAATAATTATGAGAAAATGGCAGAACGCTGCAAACGAATTGCCAATTATCTGGCGCAGATGGGCGAAAAAGATCTGGAAATCCATGATCATGAATGTCTGCTGCCCATGGCATCCTATCAGGAGCTGTACGGAAAGTATAAACAGATGTATAGACTTTCTTAAAGAAACTTAACGGGAAGTATAAATAGATATATAGACTTTCTTAAAGAAACTTGACGGAATGGACAAATAGAGTTATCCTTATTTTAAATTTATTTTGCGCAAATCCCATTTGCTTTAGCTGATGGGGAGTTTACCTGACGAAGATGTGGGTTCATGAATCGGAGATTTTGTGGTTTCCGGTGCATGAACCTTGCTTTTTTAAAAGCAGAATGTTTGAAAAAATAGATATGCTTTTCAAATGGATTGTTTTGAAAAAGTAATTTTCGAACATGCTTGAGGCGAAAATGATAAAAATGGAGGAAACGATATGAATACACTGGAGATTTTAGAGGAATTACAGAAAAAGGCGTTACAGAATGAAGAAGTGCGCCAGATACTTCTGGCAACCAGAAAAGAGGAATATCCGGTATCTGCTTTTTGTAAAGCCTGTCAGAAACTGGGATATCCTTTGTATGAGATGGATCTGATCAGTGCCGGAGAGGATTTTTATGCAGCCATGCGCCGCAGTACCAACGGAGGCGGCGAGAATTCACCTATGCTGGAAGGTGAAGATGACTATTATGAATTATTTTTCTGCACCATTGGGAAGAAAGAGGATTAATTACTACGAAAACAGTGCCTTGAAATACATATTTTTTTGTAGTGTAAATACGAAATATGGAGTATAATGGGATGCAGGTATTCAATTTCGTAATACAAAGTGATAAAGGACAAAAGGACAAAAGGAGAAAATGATATGGGCATTGTTCTTGGAATTGATATAGGCGGCAGTACGACAAAAATTATTGGCATGGAAGATGGAACCATGAAACAGCCGGTTTCGGTGAAAGCCAGTGACCCCATTGCTTCTTTGTTTGGAGCATTGGGTAAATTTATGTATGAGAATAAAATTGAGCTTCATGAGATTGAACATATTATGATTACCGGTGTGGGGAGTTCCGGTGTGAGCCAGCGGCTGTATGGTCTGCCCACGTCCAGAGCAGATGAATTTATTGCAGACGGTCTGGGCGGACGGTATTTTACCGGGCTCGACCGCCAGATCGTAGTTAGCATGGGAACAGGAACTTCTCTGGTACAGGTGGATGAAAAAGGTATTCGTCATATTGGCGGTATCGGTGTCGGCGGCGGTACCATTATCGGGCTTGCCAGTCTGATGCTGGGTACTTCAGAGATGAAGGAGATCATGGCATTGGCAGAGAAAGGGGATATTACCCGCATTGACCTGCAGATTAAGGATATTTCCCATACAGAATTGACGGATCTGCCGATGGAGGCCACTGCATCCAATTTTGGAAAAGTGCGGGGCATGGTATCTCAGGAGGATATGGCCATAGGAATTGTCAATATGGTCATTCAGTGTATTGGAAAAGCTGCAGTTTTGTCTGCCCTGAACAGTGGAATTAAGGATTTTGTTCTGATTGGCAATCTGGCGAAATTGCCGCACTGTGACCGAGTAACTCATGATTTTGAAGAAATGTTTCACGTGAAATTCCATGTTCCGGAATATGCAGAATATGCCACTGCACTTGGTGCAGCGCTGGTGTATCTGGAAGGCAGAGAATACTCCAGTTTGTAGAAATTTCCATTTTTTAAAATTTTTCCTTGACAGAGACGATAAATCCGGCTATACTTGCCACAAGAAAAGGGAGTAGCTGACACGGTCTGATAGCCACAGCCGTGTTTACACGATCGTCAGTACGATTTCTCAGATGAGTCTGATCTGAAGATGCTGAAAGCTGTTGAGATGATCTTTCAGAGTTGATTTTCAGATTTTAGGATACTCAGATGTGGAAATCCGGTTTTGTAAGTAAGCAGCGAGACTTTTGTTGTAATTAATTGCAGCAAAAGCCTCGTTTTTTTGTTGCAAAATCACTTAAAGGAGGTCATAGTTATGACATTAGTAATTCAGATTTTATTATTGGCACTTGGTTTTGTAATGCTGGTAAAGGGTGCGGACTGGTTTGTTGATGGTGCAGCCGGTATCGCAGCGAAATTTGGTATTCCCCAGCTGGTTATTGGTCTGACTATCGTAGCAATGGGTACCAGTGCACCGGAAGCAGCGGTTAGTATTACTGCAGCTTTGAAGGGAAATGCAGATATTACCATTGGTAATATTGTGGGCAGCAACATTTTGAATATTTTGATCATTCTGGGTATTTCTGCCTGTATTACAACGTTATCGGTAGCAAAGTCCACAGTAAAAATAGAAATTCCTTTTATGATTGCAGTTACATTCCTGCTGCTGGGACTTGGCTGGAACGGAAGTATTAATTTTGTAGAAGGTATCATTCTGTGGGCTGTTTTTATCGTTTATCTGATCTACCTGTTTTTTATGGCGAAAAACAATCCGGAAGAAGTGGATGAAGAAGATAAGAGCAGTTCCTGGTGGCAGCTGCTTCTGTTTACTGTAGTAGGTCTGGTTCTGATCGTATGGGGCAGTGATGTAACAGTTGATGCGGCTACTTCCATTGCACGAATTATTGGTTTAAGCGAACGTTTTATCGGTCTGACCATTGTGGCACTGGGAACTTCTCTGCCGGAGTTATTTACTTCAGTTATGGCAGCTAGAAAAGGCAATGCAGATATTGCAATTGGTAACATTGTTGGCAGCAACATCTTTAACATTCTGTTTGTAGTTGGTACATCTGCTCTGGTGACAACTATTCCTTTTGCTGCAGGATTCAGAATTGACACATTGATCGCGGTAGCCGCAGCGGTTCTTCTGCTGGTATGCTGCTTCAGAAATCAGAAACTGAATCGGGCAGCTGGTATTACCATGCTGGTTGGATATGTGGCATATTTTGTTTATCTGATGATGTAATCAGTTCTTTGTTTGCCGGATGGAGAATCCGTATCCGGTAAAAACAAAAATAGTACATAAAAATGGAATCCCATAATATAGAAGGGCATGTGATTTCCGGTGATGGACAGCATCATCCGGGGGCACATGCTTCTTTTTTGTGTATGTAAAAAAATGCACCGGAAATAAATTAGAAAAAGAGGTTTCATATTGCAGAAAATGACAAAAATAGTGTATACTTTTTTTGAATGTTAGAGGTCGAACAATCGACTTGTGTTTATGGTGATGTCTGTGTCAGCGGACAGCAGATAGAATTGTTCAGTGAAACGATGTGAGGAGGCAGTGGGAGCTTATGAACGACAATAATTTTACAGAGGGCAGTATTTTAGGGAAGTTGATGAAATTTATGCTTCCTGTGCTGGGGGCACAGATTCTGCAGGCTATGTATGGTGCAGTGGATATTTTGATCGTAGGACGTTTCGGTACCACATCCGGTATTTCAGCGGTATCTACCGGCAGCAGCATTATTAATCTGGTGACCTTTGCAGTGACTGGTCTGGCTATGGGTATCACTGTTTTGATTGGTCTCTACCTGGGGCAGAAAAAGGAAGAACGAATCGGAAAAGTAATTGGCGGTGCAATTTGCTTTTTTGTGGTAGTTTCTATCGCAGCGGCAGTAGGTCTGATTGTTTTTGCCAGACCGTTATCCATGTTGATGCAGGCACCGGAAGAAGCACTGGATCTGACGGTTACTTATGTACGTATTTGTGGCGGTGGTATTTTATTTGTCATTGCCTATAATGTGATCAGCAGTATTTTCAGAGGACTGGGAAATTCACGTCTGCCGCTGTTGTTTGTATTTATTGCATGTATTGTAAATATTTTCGGGGATCTGTTTTTGGTGGCAGGTCTGAAGATGAATGTGGCAGGTGCAGCGCTGGCTACGATTATGGCCCAGGCGGTGAGTGTTATTTTGTCACTGGTTATTATACGGAAGCAGGAACTGCCTTTTACCATGACAAGACAGGATATCTGCTTTAATCCGGAAATTAAAAATTTCATCCGTGTTGGGGCACCGATTGCATTACAGGAAGTTCTGACCAATCTGTCTTTCCTGGCTTTATGTGCATTTATCAATCGTTTGGGACTGGATGCTTCCTCCGGATACGGTGTAGCGAATAAAATCATTTCCTTTGTGCTGCTGATCCCCGGCTCCATGATGCAGTCTATTTCTGCTTTTGTGGCACAGAATGTGGGTGCAGGAAAAGAAGACCGGGCGAAAAAGACGTTGTTTACCGGTATGGGAATCGGTCTGCTGATCGGTGTGGTCGTGGGACTTGGAACCTTCCTGTATGGTGATGTACTGGCGCAGATTTTCACACAGGATCCGGCGGTTATTACGCGGGCATTTGAATATTTGCGGGGATTTGCTCTGGAAGCCGTTGTTACAGCGGTATCCTTCAGTTTTATTGGTTATTATAACGGACACGGACAGACGTTGTTTGTTATGATCCAGGGGCTGGCACAGACATTTTTGGTTCGTCTGCCCATGTCATGGATCATGAGTATTCAGCCCGATGCCAGTCTGACCAATATTGCGCTGGCAGCACCGGTGGCAACCAGTGTTGGTATTGTGCTGAATGGACTTTATTTTGTCTATTATCAGAAGAAATTAAAAAGAATAGATGCTAAATAGTAACAGTTCAACAGAGGCTGAACTGTCTTGAATAAATTCAGCAAACATTCATAATTTCCTGCTGAATAGTTACGAAAAAAAAGAAATCCCCGCGGGATATTTCCAAATTGATGTTTTTGAAAATATCCTGCGGGGATTTTTGTGTGCAACGGTTTCGAAATGTTTAAGTTATCGATGATACATACATGATAACGATTCCGTATCTGCAGAGCCGTTACGATTTATTTCATTAAAGTTATTTCATTAAAGCTTTGTGGAATACTTTTTTACCTTTACGGATCTTAATGCTGTTTTTCAGCTGATCTTCGGTTACTTTTACATCGATTCCAGCTACTTTTTCGCCGTCGATGGAAACACCGCCCTGCTGAACCAGTCTTCTTGCTTCTCCTTTGGAAGCAGTCAGGCCGCATGCCATCATCAGGTCCAGAATGCCGATGGCGCCGTCTGTCAGCTGGTCTGCGTTCAGTTCGGTGGTAGGCATGTTGGAGTCATCGCTGCCGCCTGCAAACAGTGCGTGGGAAGCAGTTCTTGCTTTGTTGGCTTCTTCTTCGCCATGAACCAGAGAGGTCAGTTCGTAAGCCAGAATTTCTTTTGCTTCATTTAACTGGCTGCCTTCCCATTTGTCCATTTCGTTGATCTGTTCCAGAGGCAGGAAAGTGAGCATACGGATGCATTTGAGAACATCAGCATCGCCCACATTACGCCAGTACTGGAAGAATTCGAAAGGTGAAGTCTTGTTGGGATCAAGCCATACAGCACCGCTGGCTGTTTTACCCATTTTCTTACCTTCGGAGTTCATCAGCAGAGTAATGGTCATTGCGTAAGCGTCTTTACCCAGTTTACGGCGGATCAGTTCGGTACCGCCCAGCATGTTGGACCACTGGTCGTCACCACCAAACTGCATGTTGCAGCCGTAGTTCTGGAATAAGTGATAGAAGTCGTAGGACTGCATGATCATGTAGTTAAATTCCAGGAAGGACAGACCTTTTTCCATACGCTGTTTGTAACATTCTGCACGCAGCATGTTGTTAACTGAGAAACAGGAACCAACTTCACGCAGCAGATCGATGTAATTCAGTTTTAACAGCCAGTCAGCGTTATTTACCATAATCGCTTTGTCTTCACCGAATTCGATGAAACGTTCCATCTGTTTCTTGAAGCAGTCGCAGTTGTGCTGAATGGTTTCGGGAGTCATCATGGAACGCATGTCAGTACGGCCGGAGGGGTCGCCAACATAGCCGGTACCGCCGCCGATCAGTACAACGGGTTTGTTGCCTGCCATCTGCAGACGTTTCATCAGGCACAGTGCCATGAAATGTCCTACATGCAGGGAATCTGCTGTGGGGTCAAAGCCAATATAGAAAGTAGCTTTCCCTTCATTGATCAGGTTTTTGATTTCTTCTTCGTCAGTAACCTGGGCAATCAGGCCGCGGGCTACCAGTTCGTCATAAATCTGCATAATGTGCTCTCCTTTGCTTGTGTGATTCAGCGGTGTACATCATGTAATAACATACAGGACTTCGTAATAAACCGCATGTCGTAATAAACAGTAGGTCTTTTTGTCCATTTATACACGGCTGAACCGTTTAAAATGTGAGTATACTTGTGAATAAAGTTTATTAACAATGGATTGGTGGTGGATAACTGCAATAAAAAAGCCCCTGCTTCGATTGCTCAAAGCAGAGGGCATAATATGCGGTACCACCTCTGGTTTGGAAATCCCTCGCGGAACTTCCCTCATGGAGTGCCATCACACCCCTGCGCTGTATCGGGCGCTCCCGTCAGCTCCTACTAATGGATGCGGAATATATTACAGCAATTCAGCAAACTGGAGAATTGTTATAAAACGGTTATAAAACATCCATGGTTCAGGCTGCGGCTCCGGGATGTATTTCAATCAGTACTGCTGCATCCTTTCACCGGCCGGATGCTCTCTGAAAACAGGAATCTGACTTACTTCTTCCCTTCAATGCCTTGTTTTTTAGACTTTGCACCTTATCATAAGGGAAAATGCGGGAATTGTCAAGTATCGGTCAGAAGTTTTCCTTGGTGTTTTCCTCTAGTACTACAGCGAACTTTTTAAGTATTACTTGAATTTTTATAAAAAACGTAAATGGCGGAATTACAGAGCCACATTGCTAAGGAGACCTTTGGTCAAACGTCGGCACTTAACGAGCGGCTTTCTGTAAAGAAAGACGAG